>JANMFC010000488.1:0-2527 GCA_031377675.1 Pseudanabaena sp. OTE_70b_metabat_355
GCTAATTGCTACACACTTAGGCGCAATTTGTTTAATGATGTGATTCGTTCTTTTATTGTAGAAAATTTAGATAGTTGCCGCAATTATTTGCCTACACATCTTGCTCATTTTGTCAATGTGTAAGTTCTAGATATTTTAGAAGATGCACCAAGCTTAAAAAATCAAATCCCTGAGATTTTGCCTAAGGTATTTGAGACTGCCCTTGCTTCGATGAGGGAAGAATATCCCCAAGTAAATTTTCCTAGCTCTTGGCTTGAGAATTACGATGTTAATGACATCCTCAATCGTAACTTTTGGGAAGATAGTTAACCGCGATCGCTATTCACTTCACTTTTTAGACAAATAGGCGATCGCGCTATGCTGCTTATCAAATTGTTTTGTCAGCACGAAAAATTAGAGGTGCTAAATGATATGATTTGTGGCAATTAGCGAAAAAACAAGTAACTCGTTGAGTCCCTATGGCTTCAGATTCCAGCATTAAATTTACGATCGCTTTTAATGATCCTGATCTTGACTCAGAGGAACTAGATGAACAGGCACAACGCCTTTTGTCTGAGTTGAAACAAATGGATGAAGTCGATGAGGTGAATCGCGTAGTTGACCCAAATCCGCCAGTGGGTAATAAGTCAGATGGTGGCTTTTTGGTAGGTTTGCTGATGGCTGAGGTGACTGCGGCTAATGCGAAAAAGCTTTTGGGATTTCTAGGCGATCGCCTTGGTGGTAAGGCGATCGAGTTTACGGTTGAGGGCAATGGTAAGAAGTTGTCGGTGAAGGCTAATAGTCGTGAAGAGTTGGAATTTGCGATTAAGGCGGCTCAAGACTTTTTGGAGTAGGTAACTCTAATTTAGGCAGAAAGTCATGGCTAAGGTTGCACTGTTGATTGGGGTTAGCAAGTACGCGGTGGGGTTAGCTCCTTTACCTGCGGCGGTGAAGGATGTTGTGGCTTTGGAGCGTATCCTCAAAGATTCAGAGATGGGTGATTTTGATGAGGTGAAGATTTTAACTAACCCTGAGCCTCAAGCGATGCAATATGAGGTTGAGACTTTATTTTCAGGTCGTAGTAAGGATGATTTTGTACTGCTTTTCTTTTCAGGGCATGGGATTAAGGATGATAGTAATAATTTATATTTTGCGACTCGGATTACCAAAAAATCGGCAAAGGGCGATCTGATTCGGTCTACGGCTGTACCTGCAAGGTTTGTGCATGAGGTGATGAATAACAGCCGTGCGAAGCGACAAGTGATTATTTTGGACTGTTGTTATAGTGGCGCTTTCGATCCAAATTTGCTGTCTAAGGATGATGGATCGGTTGATTTGCTGGGACAGTTAGGGGCTGAAGGTCGGGTTGTTTTAACTTCTTCTAGTTCTACGCAATATTCCTTTGAGCAGCAGGGTTCGGATCTATCTCTTTATACTCGTTATTTGATTGAGGGTATTGAGACAGGGGCAGGAGATCTCGATGAGGATGGTAAAATATCGGTGCGGGAGTTGCATGAGTACGCAACAAGTAAGGTTCAGGAAACTGCGCCTAATATGACTCCGAAGTTAATCACGCTCAAGGATTTAGGCTTTGATTTGGTTTTAGCAAAGGCGAAAGTCACTGATCCTAAGTTGAGATATCGCAGACAAGTTGCAAGGTATAACAGTCGAGGGATTATTTCTTCAATTGGGCGGACTATTCTCGATAAGCTGCAAATTCAGTTAGGTTTATCATCTCAAATTGCGAATGCGATTGAAACCGAGGTTTTGTATCGAGATAAAGAGCGCCTGGAGAATATTCAGTTATATCAAGATGAATTTTCAAAGGCTATTAATCATGAATACCCATTGAGTTCTCATAGCCTGTCTGAGTTAGAGAATTTATTAGATGTCTTAGGTCTGAGCCATGAGGATGTAGTAGATGAGATCAAAAAGAAAGTTATTTCTCAATCTGAGTATCGGCAAAAAATGGAAGCTGAACTACAGAAGAGAAATCAGTACAGAAAAATTAGAAGTAAAATATCAACTATTATGGGAATAATTGGAGTAGGTGTTTTTGGAGTATTTATGTTCTCTATATGGGGATATTACGGTAGAACAATAAATTTTACTTGTGTTTGTCAAAGCCCACTAGGTTGCGATCAATTTAAATTAAGTGGGCAAATATACTACAGATGGAAAAAAGGAGAAAGAAGTCCTGATATTCCTTACACTACAGCTAGAAAAGAATTTGTTCAAGAAAGAGTTGTAGAACTTGAGAAGTTAGGTTTTGTTTGCCCTACTGAACTTTACTAGAGTTTACTAAACGATAGGAAATACCTATTCACAGTCTACCGCGAACTAGAAACAGATGGATGTATCATTTCCGCCTACTTAACCCGTCGTATTAGAAACGGAAAGAACTATAGTCACGACACCCTTAAACCCGCTTAAAATACCTGCTTACCTTAACTTAGCGATCACTACTAAAATCCTTCCCAAAAGAAATAAGTAGCTAGGCGCAATTAAATATAAAACCCAAATAAGCTGATTCGCCCGCGAAGCGGGC
>JANMFC010000499.1:0-3169 GCA_031377675.1 Pseudanabaena sp. OTE_70b_metabat_355
GCTCAGTTAGGGTTGGCGGGAGACAATGGGCGTAAGTTGTTAAATTTGCGGCTACGGATGGCGAAGATTCGGGTGTTTGATCCTGCTTGTGGGTCGGGGAATTTTTTGGTGATTGCTTATAAGGAGATGCGATCGCTTGAGGCGGAAATCAATCGGCGGCGGGGTGAGGGCGATCGCGGGTCTGAGATTCCGTTAACCAATTTTCGGGGGATTGAGATTCGGCATTTTGCGGTGGAGGTGGCGCGGTTGGCGTTGATTATTGCGGAGTATCAGTGTGATGTGTTGTATCGTGGTGAAAGGTTGGCGCTCGCGGAGTTTTTGCCGTTAAAGAGTGACAATTGGATTACTTGTGGTAATGCGTTGCGGTTGGATTGGTTGAGTCTGTGTCCGCCAACGGGAACGGGGGTAAGGGTGCAGCGTGAGGATTTGGATTTGTGGCAAGAGACGCGGGATGAGGCTGAAATTGATTTTAAAAATGAGGGAGGTGAAACTTATATTTGTGGGAATCCGCCTTATTTGGGTTCTACTTGGCAATCGAAGGAACAGAAGGATGATTTAAAACAAATTTTTGATGGACGCACTAAGTTATGGAAGTCACTGGATTATGTGGCGGGTTGGTTTATGAAGGCTGCTGATTATGGCACTCAAACCCAAGCGGCGGCGGCGTTTGTTTCGACTAATTCTATTTGTCAGGGGCAACAAGTATCAATTCTCTGGTCACTTATTTTTGGAACGGGTCATGAGATCTTTTTTGCTCATACTTCTTTTAAATGGGCAAATCTAGCAAGTCATAATGCTGGCGTGACAGTTGTTATTGTGGGAATTTCTAATCATGCTGGCAAGGTTCGATATTTGTTTTCTGTTGAAGATAACCGTAAGACAGTAGCAAGAGAAGCACAAGTTATAAATGCCTATTTGGTAGCAGGGGCAAATGTCATTGTTATACCTCAATCAAAAATTAAAGATGAAAGAGATCTTATGGAATGGGGGAATAAGCCAACAGATGGCGGAAATTTACTCATAAATGCCGATCAGCGATCAGCATTATTATCGGAATTCCCTAATGCTAAAAAGTTTGTCAAGAAATTCTTAGGCGCTCAAGAGTTTATTAGAGGTCAAGAGCGTTATTGCTTTTGGATTGAAGATGAAGAACGAGAGGAAGCAGAATCTATTCCTGAGATTAAACGACGGATTAGCGAAGTCGCTAAAATGCGTTCTGAGAGCAAAGCGGCTGAAACAAGACCTGCGGCGGCTTATCCACATCGGTTTCGCCAAATTCAATCTACAGCCCAAAAAAGTAGTTTGATAGTAGCTGGAGTCAGTTCAGAGGGAAGAGAATATTTGCCATGTAGTTTATTCTCTTCAGACGCGATTATTGGCAATAAAAACTTTGCTCTTTACGATGCCCCGCTCTGGAACATGACACTTATCGCCTCTCGCCTCCATTGGGTCTGGATCGGTACAGTTTGCGTGCGGATGAGAACCGACTTCTCATACTCCAACACCCTCGGCTGGAACACCTTCCCCGTCCCCACCCTCACCGAACAAAACAAAACCGACCTCACCCGTTGCGCCGAAGACATACTGTTAGCTAGAGAGCATTACTTTCCTGCCACCATCGCCGATATGTACGATCGCGACAGAATGGACAGCGAATTCCCATTAGTCAGAGAAGCCCACGAGAGAAACGATGAAATAATTGAACGGATTTACATCGGGCGGCGGTTTAAAAATGACACCGAGCGATTAGAGAAGTTGTTTGAGATGTACAGCAAAATGACCAGTAAACAAGCCCCAGCAAAACCATCTAGCAAACGAAAAACCAAGTCATAAAACCCAGTCAAGTCAACAATTTATCGCCCCCTAGCCCCCAATTCTGGGGGAACAAGAAAATAAAAATCTTTCAAAGTCCCCCATGATTGGGGGATTTAGGGGGCTTAGATCCATTGAAACGAAGACAGAGAGACTTGTGTGTACACGGTAGCTTAAAAAGGGGAAAGAAGAAAATTCGATAGTGTCATGAATTATTCGCGCATCAGACGATCCACCTGTAGGGGCAAAGCATTCCCACAGAAATCTATAAGTTTTCAGATATTTTTTATTTGGGAATGCTTTGCCCCAACCTCGCAACGCAGGGACAAATTATCGATGAAAGCAAATAATTCATGACATAACCCTTTCCGCAGTTGAGAATTAACCAGCGATCGCGTTAAGTTTAGGGCAGAGCATTCCTGTATATAAAACCTAGCGATCCAAATAAATAGTTGCAGGAATGCTCTGCCCCTACACAATCAATTATTTTTATATTATTTCAGATGTACTTGAGAAGGATGATTATGATTCCATTGCAAAGCCCGATCCAGTTGCTCTGAGAAAGAATCTTCATGTACCCAGCTTTCAGAAGGGAATGACCGCTTGAGTAGAAGATTATAAAACGCTTCCCATTCATTACCCCACTGCTCCAAATTAATGACAACAGAAGTCTTCTCGCCTTGGTCGTCTATGATATATTCAATACCTTTCATAACCTTTATACAGAAGAAAAATTAATAGTAAGTTTAATATACCATTTTTTGATTTTGGGTCGTCAATCTAAGTAGGGGTAGAGCATTTGCGCCACAATTGCTCTACTCTTGGCTAGAATCTCGATCCGCAAATGCTCTACCCTTTTCCGCAGTTGAGAATTAACCTGCGATCGCGCTAAGTTTAGGGCAGAGCATTCCTGTATATAAAACCTAGTGATCCAAATAATATAGTTGCAGGAATGCTCTGCCCCTACCAAATCAATGTAAAAATAAAATCGTTATTCGCCTAAAGATCATGACAACTACTGAAAAACTTTATCAACTCATTCAAACGCTTCCAGAAGACCAAATCAACCAAATTTTTTACTTCGCAGAGGCTCTTCACCAAAAACAGCACAATCTACCTCAAGCGATTCCCCTTGGTACACTCACTGGACTTCTTGGTATTGCCAAACGTGCTGACTCCACACCTAGCGATCAGGAAGTGCAAGGCGAGTATACAGATCGCCGATTCAAACTTGAAATGCAACGGGTTCTGATGAAGCAAAGAATACTTCGTATGGGGTACGATAGTCAAGAGATTTTCTCGGTCTGTGATTTATAAAATCTACCGCCTTCTGAAAGTCTTCTTCTTTCACGATTTT
>JANMFC010000541.1:0-5150 GCA_031377675.1 Pseudanabaena sp. OTE_70b_metabat_355
CTTGGGTTTTATGTCCCGACTTGGCTGGCTACAGCTATATGTCTTGAAATGTTTCTGGGCGATAAGTACATCGACAAAATAGAAGCAAAGAAAGGACGAACGTGCTATTTCTTCAGGGTGTAGGCTTCTCAGACAAAGAGCGGGAAATAGTAGCCCAAATTCTGCCCAAACTATCAAAGTGGGGCAGATCACCCAAAACAGCATTAATTCAATAAAAGTTATGGGTAAATTACTGGAAAATCTTGGACATATTTGCCATCGCATTCATACTTAGCTCGATATTCTTGCAAAACCATGCGATCGCCTTCTAGTTTATATAGAGCCGATGAGCCGCAGTCACCAACACCGCGAAACTTGGTGAAGTTAGTCATCGTTTGTTTTTGGACGTTAAATCTGGGCATACCAGCGATCATTCTATTTGTAATTCGTTTGGGCTTTTCACCTGCTTTTGGATCGGAAAAACCATCAAATTCCAAGGGAACAACACTAGGTTTTGCTGAATCATCACTCCAAAGAACATACTCAAAGGAGCCTTGATAAGCGGCGAGAGAACATTGAATTTGGACTAAGTATTTCTTGTCAGAGATTTTAAAGGCTTTAGAACCTATTCCCTTTTGGGCGGATTCAGCTTGGAAATAATCTTTGCAAACACCTAAACTCTCACGATTTTGCAGCACATACTGTAATGGATCGGCATTTGTACTTGATGTGGTGGTCGATGTCCTAGAAGAGGTAATAGAAGATTTAGTACTGTTATTGCGAGACAGATATCGGAGTAGCTGCTCTTTGCTTAGTGTGCCATTGGGTAAAGTGACACGCAATACTGGCTCAGGGTTTTGGGTAGTCGGTGATTCGAGAGTGTATGTATATCCTTCGTTTTTAAACTCGATCGCTCCATTTTGCTGGGGATTATAATTGCTTGCTTCCATCTCCAATCCACCGCTACCATCTTTGTTGCGGCTGATATAGTAGCGAGGGCGATCAGGTTCTTTGTCATCGGCACAAATATAGACGCGATAGTTAGAAGTCTCACCATAGGCATAGGTAACTTTGGCTTTGCCGCAGATACTGTTATCTTCTAGTTCTTTAATATTGCCGATCGCGATCGCTTTGGCAGCATTATTTGGAGATTCTATTGGTGCTTTGGGAGCAGTTGTTGTTGAAGATGTTGTCGTCGAGTTGGTCGAGGTGGTTGTATTTGGTGATGGGGAAGAGCCTGTTAAGTCTGGATTACTACATCCCCAACAGATCACTGTAGCGATCGCAGTCATTAAGCTAAGTCGAATTTGCAACATGATGTTTAATTCTTATTTCTAAAATACCGTAAATTCTTAGACGAGTTTTACTAACATGTTAGTTCCTGATCTAAGCGGTTAATATAGCGGGTTCCAAATAAATAACTCAAAAAAAGTAGGGATAATTCCTGAATTGCCTCTACTTTTTTGGGTCATCCTCATTCAAAAACAAAAATCGACTGTATAGCAACCGATTTTTTATAACCCTGCAAACCATTCATAACCTTCATCGATCCAATAACCACGACGTTGTTGGACAAGCTCATTAGTGAAGTTGACACGAATTACCCATTTTGATTGCTTATAGCCCAGCTTGATTGGCGAAGCCAAACGTAAAGGAGCGCCATTTTCAATTGGAAGAGCTTGACCATTTTTTTGATAAGCAAGTAACGTTTGGGGATGCAACGCCGAAGCTATATCCCAACTCTCATAATAATTATCGGCGGATTCAAAATACACATATCGCGCTCCCGCCTTTGGTTGAACCAATTTCGCCAGATCGTACAAGCGCACGCCGCCCCACTGCACGATCGCCGCCCAACCTTCCACACAGACATGACGAATCACCATTGACGTTAGCGGCAATAATTGAATGTCCTTCATGCTTAATTGCATTGGATTTGCCACTGCTCCATCAATAATTAATTTGAAGGAATTAGGATCAATAATGGGATTACCGTTGAATGAATTAACTAATAGTGCATCAGGCTCGATCGCACTAATTGGATATTCAGGAGCAGGATTTTTGGCTTGAAAAATCAATTCTTCAATGCTTTGGTTAAGTGGCTCAAATATGGCGCGGACATTTCCTGCTTGCTGATTGAGCGGTTTAAACAGAGGACTAGATTTAGATTCACTTGAACAACTTCCTAAAGCTAATCCCAGCCCTGACAGACTGGCATATTGCATTAACTGACGACGCGAAAACCGATGGGAGAGATGTTTATCAAATTGCATTTTGTTTATTCCTGCGTAAGGCTACTTAAAGAACCGCTTTAATTACGGCTAAATGAACATGGAACGAATCATCTTTAATCCGCCAACTCTAAATGATAGAAATATATGGGCGATCGCAAAAATTAGTACGATTGGAATCGTTAAGAAATGCGCGACTCGGAGATTTTGCCAATTGCCAAACAATCCTGAAATCCACACAAACTGAACTGGCTTATACATACATAGCCCAGAAACAATCGCGATCAACAAAATCGGAATAATCGCTGTATAAGCAAGGCGATGCCAAGCATAATTTTTGCGTTTAGGATTTTTAGCTTGCAGTGCTTGAATATCTTTGTCAGAGGCAAATCGATGTTTCCAACGACGGGTGATAAAAATGTAGATTCCATAAATGAGCAAGGTCATGGAAAACACCCACATTGAGGCAAAATGCCAATTGCGTCCACCGCCTAACCATCCACCTAGTAGCAATTCCTTAGGGAAACGCCAACCTGCCCGACCACCAAAGACAGGATTTGCATTGTATATTTGCAGTCCGCTAGCAGTCATGAAGATGAGCGCAATCAAATTAATAGAATGGAAAGCCTTAATAAAAATTGCTTGTTTGGGTGCGGGAGCAGATTTGGGACTCATAAGTAGAACCTTAATTTTTGGGTAATGTAATTACAGGTCGTCACAGGTCAAATAGAGGTGGGAATAGAGGCGCTAACCAAAGTTGAATCTTGACATCCCAACCTAGAATAATCGCGATCGCGGTCAACGATATCAATAACCCACCAATTCTTTGCAAAAGTTGACTATGGGCGCGTAGTCGCAAAAATGCTTTACTGAAATATCGACTGGAATAGGCAAGCAATAATATTGGGATTGCTGCACCAATTCCGTAAAATAGTAGCAGAATAAAAGCGCTAAACACTTGGTTTTCGACAGCCGCTAAAACCAAAATACTGCCAAGGACAGAACCCGCACAGGGTGTCCATAACAACCCCAGTTGTGATCCTAAAAAGAATTCACCAAGTAAATTAACTCTTTCTGGTTGTTTGAATTTAGGAATTGGTAATTTAGATAGCAGTAGGTAGTTGAGTTTAGGAAAGAGCGATAACATTCCTAAAACTAATAAAACTGCGATCGCGAAATACCGCATAAAATTCGCTAAGCTCGTGAACCATAGACTTGTAATTCCCAATAGGCTACCTGCGATCGCAAAGCCGCTCATCATTCCTATTACTAAAGCGATCGGACCATATCGATGGGTTTGGAGCGATCGCCCAATCACGATCGGCAAAACTGGTAACACGCAAGGTGAAAAAGCGGTTAAAAGTCCACCCAATATCGATAAGCCGATCGCCAAAGGAGAAAGCTGCATTTACTTTATCCCAATAATTTTTGAATTGTCTGCTCAGTCTTGGCATAAGCGCCTTCACCAATATGATCGTATTGTAGATTACCTTGGCGATCGGCTAGATAAAGATGGGGCCAGTATTCATTTTTATAGGCTTTCCAAGTTTTAAATTCATTGTCAATGGGAACTGGATAAAGAATGCCATGTTTTCGCATAGCTTCCTTAATGTTATTGGGATCGCGCTCAAAAGCAAACTCTGGCGTATGCACTCCAATAATCTTCAATCCTTTGGCTGCATATTGTTCATGCCACTTAGTTACATAGGGTAATGTCCGTTGACAGTTGATGCAGCTAAAAGTCCAAAACTGAATTAAGACGACATTTCCCTTTAAGTCTTGAATAGTCAAAGGATTAGAATTTAACCATTCAGAAATGCCTTGAAAATCGGGCAACTTCTGCCCATTTAATTCGAGATTGGTTGCCACGGCTTTAATCGCAGATTGATCAGATGAAATTGGCAATGTAGTTGTGGTGCTTGAACTTAATTGAGAAGCACAGGCGGTGCTGACAATTCCCAATGCTCCCAATCCCATATTGCTTAAAAAGCGGCGGCGAGGCAACAAATTCTTAAATTCTTTATGTTTCATTTGATCGATGTTTCATTTGATCGAAAATGGCTGTAAGTTTTATATACAACACCATCCTTAAATTCCCTTGAAGAAATGCTTAGGATTTGCTTAAAAAATATGGAGTAATTAGTTTTAAACTCCAGATAAAGGGGCGAAGCCAAACGTAGCGTTATATTGACGACACCAAATCAAGACGGACTTGAAGCTATCTGGTTGAATATTTTTAGGAATTTCGTAGCGTTGCTTGCCGTTAAAACTTTTGAGAGGGGCGATCGTCACAAAATCTCCTTCCGCAATCCCAAAATCGGGCGGCTTGGTTATTTTTAAAATATCAGGCGATCGGTGCAAAATCACAAATAGGTCAGGACCACTGCTTGATGTATTAAAAGTTTGATCCAATTCAATAAAGTAGGCTCCATTCTCTTGAACAATGCTAGCTATGCCCGTAGTGGTATGTTCTCCACTAATAAAATCCCCTGTGCGTTTCTGTAGTTTGCTCTCGGATTTGGTAGCTTTCGCCATAGATTCTGGCTGAGAGTTTTGATTGCTTTCGGATTTGGTAGTTGTCACCACAGATTCTTTCTGAGCGATCTGGCTGTTCTTGGCTGGTATATCCGAACAACCGATCATCAATATTATTAATGTAATTATTGAAATGGGGACAATACTTGAGATTTTGGCAAACATTTTGGTACTCGAATTTCAATGTTGATTACTATTCGATATACGCATAATTGCAGTTATCGGATGACTAATAAGTATTTCGGCATACCAGAGAAAAGTTTAAAAGTGCCGCGAAGCGGCACTTTTAAACTTTTCTCTGGGTTTAGTTGTAGCGCAAAGTGCTGTAAATAGCTAAGTAGGTAGGCATAATTAAATATAAAACCCAAATAAGCTACCGTTTTGAATTTGAAATTGCTGGTTGCA
>JANMFC010000033.1:0-13235 GCA_031377675.1 Pseudanabaena sp. OTE_70b_metabat_355
TTTTTAGCTACACTAATAAATTGTTGCGGGGGGCTTACCCCCCCGCAACTATCTTGGGGCTTGAGAAATTTTCTGTTACCAAAAATGCAACTGGCAAATTAACTATTGGTAATGGTGGCAAACTCAATCTCAGGAACTAAACCTTAAGGAGTAAAGCTACCATGAAATCAATTAAGCCCCAACAGATTGGTAAATATATCGCAATCCCGATCGCGATCGCCTTAGTCGGAATGATCGCCCACCGCACCGTTGCTCAATCTAACCCTAACAATAAACCTCTACCAACACCTAGCTCGATAATTAGATCAGGAATTATGGAGCCAGTTAGCGATCGCCGTTCCAGTGAGCCTAGTCCGAAGATTAAAGATCGCCCTGTCGGTGGGCTGTATGTGCAAAAGCCTGATCGGGGTCAGCAAGCTTTCACACTCACCAATACCGATGTCAAGGGCAGAATATCAGGCAACATTTCACGGGTAGAAGTCACGCAAACTTTTCAAAATCCCTATGACAAGCCCCTCGAAGCGATTTATGTATTTCCACTGCCCGATCAAGCGGCGGTCGATGACATGGAAATTAGAATTGGCGATCGCGTGATTAAAGGGAATATCAAAAAGCGGGAAGAAGCAAAGGCAATCTACGAACGGGCTAGACAGGAAGGGCGCACCGCAGGTTTGCTAGAGCAAGAACGCGACAACATTTTCACGCAGTCATTGGCGAACATCAAGCCCAATGAACAAATCAAAGTCACGATTCGTTATACTGAAAGCTTGAAATTTGAAGAGGGAGATTACGAATTTGTGTTCCCAATGGTGGTTGGACCGCGCTACATTTCAGGGCAAGCGATCGATTCCCAAGGTAACACAACTCAAGTTCCCGATGCTTCACGGATCAATCCCCCTATTCTCCAGCCTGAAACGCGATCGGGGAATGACATCAATGTCAGTCTCCAAATTGATGCAGGGGTTCCCATTCGCAATCTCTATTCCACTTCCCATCGCCTAGATGTCAAGAATAATGGCGAAACCGTTGAATTAAAACTTGCCAATGGCGACAATATTCCCAATAAAGATTTGATTGTGCGTTACAAAGTAAGTGGTGATCGCACTGCTCCCACGGTTCTAACCACCACCACCGACCAAGGCGCACATTTTGCCACCTATCTGATTCCTGCGATCGCCTATCGCGCTGATCAAATTGTGCCGAAGGATGTCGTGTTTTTGATGGATACATCGGGTTCTCAATCAGGTGATCCGATTCTCAAATCAAGAGAACTGATGCGTCGCTTTATCAATGGTTTAAATCCTAACGACACATTTACGATCATTGATTTTTCCAGTACTACCCGTCAGCTTTCTAGCTATCCTTTACAAAATAATCTCGCCAATCGCCAAAAAGCGATGAAGTATATCGATCAAGTGGATGCTAATGGCGGCACTGAGTTGATGAATGGCATTAATGTTGCTACTAATTTTCCTGCGGCGAGTGATGGACGTATTCGCAGTGTGGTCTTGATTACCGATGGCTATATTGGTAATGATAATGAAGTGATTGCGGCTGTGCAGAAAAATCTCAAGCCAGGGAATCGGCTGTATAGTTTTGGGGTTGGCAGTTCCGTCAATCGCTATTTATTAGAGCGCATTGCCGAAATGGGACGCGGCACATCGCGAGTCGTGCGTCAGGATGAACCAACTTCAGCCGTTGCCGAAAAATTCTTCCGTCAGATTAACAATCCCGTTCTCACGAATATTCAAGTCAAATGGGAAGGAGATGGCAGCGCTCCCGAAATCTATCCTAGCAATGCTCCCGATCTGTTTGCCGAGCAACCTCTAGTTCTGTTTGGTAAAAAAGGCGATCGGGCTAACGGTAAGCTCAAAATTACAGGTATCGCCGCAGGTGGTGAGCGTTTCGAGCAGACCCTTGACGTGAATTTTGGTGCTTCTGATAGCGTCAGTAGCAATCTCGGCATAGCCCAACTCTGGGGACGCGCTCGTATTAAAGACTTAATGAGTCAGATGTTTGGCGGTGAAGTCAAATCTCTCGTTGATGCAGTCACCCAAACGGCGCTCAACTATCGCTTACTATCCCAATACACCGCCTTTGTCGCGGTCAGTGAAGAGGTGCGAGTCAATCCCGACGGCGGCAAGGTCACAGTCCAAGTGCCTGTATTGTTGCCTGAAGGTGTCAACTTTGGCAGTATTACCGATGCAACTCAGGAACAAGCAGCCAAATCTGCACCTCGTTCAGTTCTGGCTAGTCCTCCTGCTCCCGCCTATAGTGCTGCACCAAATAACGCATCAAATAATGCACCAATGCGATCGCGCAGCATGATTGGTAATGCTGCTCCTGCTGAAGCATCCAAAGATGTAGATGCATCAATTCGTTCTGAACCAAAAGTCAGTGGTCGTCTTAACTCAGGGGCTTTGAGCGATAAGAAGGAAGATTCACAAATTTCTAATTCGCAAATTCAAGTAGTCAGTATCACAGGCTTGACTGGTGTCGATCTCGTCACCGCCCAACAAGCGATCGCCCAACAATTAAGTTCACTCCAAGTCCCTGCTGGCTTGAATGGTACGGTCATTTTAGAAATCCCCATCCAAAATGGACGACTGCTCAAGTTCCTTCTTGACGATGTGGCTTCGACTTTGCAAGACAAAAATCTCGTCGAAATGCTAAAGCGATCGTTGCAAAATGTGATGTTACCGTCCGCAGCTAAGGGGACAATTCGCTTGATCTTGACTGTAAGCAGCTAATATAGCTCCATTACAAAACCCAAGAGAGAAGCGGCGCGCCGCTTCTCTCTTGGGTTTATAGCCAAAACTTTTGCGCAGAAAGTTTAAGCAGCGCGTAACATCAGATTAATAAACAACTATCAAGGCTAATCATGAATTACGATGCGATCGCGATCGGTGCGGGATTATCGGGATGTAGTGCCGCGATCCAATTAGCAAAGCGCGGTTATCGCGTCCTGTTGCTCGAACAAAGTCATTACCCGATCCATAAGCTTTGCGGAGAGTTTCTCTCGGTTGAGGTAACTGAATCCTTTGCCAAATTAGGAATATTGGAACAGGTTCGACAAGTCGGCGCACATCCGATTCATCGTGCTTATATGACTACGGCGGGCGGTGCATCCTTTCGGAGTCAACTTCCCAGTGCCGCGCTCGGATTAAGCCGCTATCAATTGGATTTATTGCTATTTCAGCGATCGCAAGCGGTGAATGTCGATTGTCTGGACAATACGAAGGTTGTGGATGTCACTGGTGATTTATCGTCAGGCTTTACGGTGAAAACTAGCAAAGGCGAATTTACAGGGCGCGTGGTGTTGGGAGCTTTTGGTAAGCGATCGCCCCTAGATCGGACTCTTAATCGAGAATTTGTGCAGCAGCGATCGCCTTGGGTTGCTTACAAAGGACATTTTAAAGGAATAGATATCGGTGATGTGATCGAAATGCATGGTTTTCCCAATGGCTATTGTGGATTGTCGCAAATTGAAACAGGGGAAATCAATGTCTGTTGGATTGCCCATGAACGGGTGATGAAAGAACCAATGCATCCTGATTTAGGAATTCCTGAATCCTTAACTAAAAATTCTGTATTAGTCGATCGCTACCAAAATATGCAGAGAGTTTCGCCATCATTGCAGGGTTTAAGTCAGATTACTTTTGCCAAGAAAGAGAACTTTTATCGTGATATTTGTATGATTGGCGATACGGCGGGGATGATTACGCCGCTTTGCGGTGATGGCATGGCGATGGCGCTGCGATCAGCAGAGATAGTAGTTCCCTTTGTCAGTCAGTTTTTAGAACAGGAGATTAGTAGTACGGAATTTAAACAAAAATTTGCGATCGCATGGCAAAGGGAATTTCAAACCCGCTTACAATTAGGGAGAATGATGCACAATTGTTTCGTGCAGCCCCCCCTTGCGAATATGGGTATAAGTTTATGTCAATGGTTTCCTGTGATCGGTCATTGGATTATCGGCGCGACACGCGGTAAGGTCGAGGAGATTAACGTAACTGACCCACTTGCTCAACTGTCAACCCCGTTACCTGTGCCACCTGATCCACACTCATACCAACCTTAAGCAAATTGAGGGCAATCTCCTGTTTGCCTTCTTGTTTACCTTCTTGTTTGCCTTCTTGTTTACCTTCCTGTTTACCTTTTCTCCACCCTTTCTGTAAACCCCTTGTTAAACCTCTCTGCAAACCTCTTGTCAAACCTTTTTCTTCGCCTTCATGCAAAGCATCTTGATATACTCTAGTATTTTTTAGGTCGCTGAGTGCAAACATAGATTCAATCTCCTCACGGCTTAGTTTTTTAAATTTTGCTACAAGCACAGCTTCGATTAATTCAATAATATCAGAGTTTAAGTTTTGATGTTTTAAATTCTTTACTATTCTTGGTGCGTCTTTTTCAGGATGGGTAATTAGCTGAATAATCCCGATCGCTATTGAGTTAGAATCTTCCAGTTCATTAAGGTAAACAAAAATCAAACGATGATTCGCAATTAATTCTTGCTGAAAATTTGATATCTTTTTTGGGGCAGTTTCGCGATCACTGAATATAGCAACCGCTTTCCAGTCATTTTCGGGTTGGTATTGATTTAGATACAAGAAAATTTCGCTGAAAAATTCCCAATAGAAATTCGGCTTTTTTTGAAATTGTACTTCTACAAAATAAATTGGCTTGTGTATGCTGTCTGGGGTAAAAATGCCATCAAACCGAAAAGCTTTTTCTTTGACTTCTACCGAAACGAATTGATAGCCATCTTCTACGGGCAGATTTAGTAGCTCAAACAGCAAGCTGTTAAAGGTTTGAAAGAGTTGATAAAAGATTGTATCAGTCCGCATATTTTAGACCAGCAGATTAGTAGTACAGAATTTACATAGAATCTATGACCCTATGACCAAGGAAATTTGAAACCCGCTTACAATTAGTGAGGAACATGCACAAAAAAATTGTGCCGACAACCCTTGCGATTAAGGATTATATCTCCATGCGTTCAATAATCACAATTTTTATCAGCTCATTTACAATCTTATTTGCAGTCGTCTTGTTATTTTTTCAACCACTAGCGATCTCGCCTGCACAAGCCCAACTCAACATCACCGAAGCCGAATCAACTCAGCTAGATATTTTAGTTAAAAAAGCTTTTGAAGCCACCGATGCGGGAGAATTTCCTGAAGCTGAATGGTATTGGACAGATTTAATCAAACTCTATCCTGATAATGCCGCAGGTTGGAGTAATCGCGGCAATTCAAAAATGAGTCAAAATCGTCCCGAAGAAGCTCTCCCTGACTACAACAAGTCCGTCGAACTTGCCCCCAACTTTCCTGATCCCTATCTCAATCGTGGCGCGGCTTTAGAAGCTTTAGGGAAATGGGATGAGGCGATCGCCGATTACAATCGTGTTTTGGAAATTAATCCTCAAGATGCCGCCGCCTATAACAATCGCGGAAATGCTAAGGCAGGTTTGGGTAAATGGCAAGAGGCGATCGCTGATTATCAAACTGCCATGCAGGTCAATCCGCGCTTTAGTACGGCGTTTGGGAATAATGCGATCGCTTTGTATCAGCTTGGTTCTGAAACTGGAAATACCAAGGATGCTCTGAAAGCGATGAAAAATATCTTACGCAAATATCCCAATTTTACTGATGTCCGCGCTGCTCTCACTGCCGCACTATGGGCAAATCAACTCCAAGGTGAAGCTGAGAGTAATTGGGTATCTGTACTAAATCTTGATCCTCGCTATCGAGATATCAACTGGGTGAAAAATATTCGCCGTTGGCCGCCAGCATTAGTGGTGGCGTTAGAAAAATTTCTCACTTTGAAATAATTGGAACTTAACTTTCTCACTAGTAAACCAAGCAATAATAAAGAGGAAATCTCTTGCAAAGATCGTACTCATAATCTTGACTACGGCGACGCGCAAATTAGTCGAGAATGGAATTTCTGATTTCTGGAAAATTGTCATAAGTAGGTAGAGGTAAGGAGGGCTATGTGCTGTTATCTTTATCTACCATCGATTGGAGTATAGTAGAAAAAATCAAGAAATTTGCATCCGCTATGCTCACACTCATTAATCCGATTACCTACAACAATTTTTTACAACAGGTCAAATGGGTGCTTGATCCCGTAGGCTATATGCAAAAAGCCGTCCAAGAACATCCAGATATTTTTACAGCGAATATCATTGGCTTTGGTAATTCCCTCATTTTTGTGAACGAACCCCAAGCGATTCAACAAATTTTGACTAATGATCGCAAACAATTTAGCGCTCCAGGCGAACTAAATAGCCTTCTCAAGCCGATTTTGGGTAACTCTTCGGTAATGATGCTCGATAGCGATCGCCATAGAAAACGCAGACAATTGATTATGCCGCCTTTTCATGGTTCGCGGATGCAGAATTATGGACAGCTAGTTTTTGACCTGACTACTAACATACTCAATAGTTTATCGACTAGTAACGAGAAAACATTTTTTGCGCGTGATGTGACCCAAGACATTTCTATGCAAATTATTTTGCAAGCGGTGTTTGGTCTGTATGAGGGCGATCGCTGTCAGCAGTTAAAGAAACTGATGTCAGAAATGACCGAATTATTCACTTCGCCCTTAACTTCCGCCGCACTATTTTTTCCAGCTTTACAAAAAGATCTGGGCGATTGGAGTCCTTGGGGCTACTTTGTCAGACGGCGGGAACAAGTTGATCAACTTATCTATGCGGAAATTGCGGAACGTCGGGCTAAACAAGATTATGACCGCACCGACATTCTTTCGATGTTGCTGTCATCTACCGATGAAGAAGGGAATGGACTAACTGATGAAGAGCTAAGAGATGAATTGCTATCGTTGTTATTAGCTGGGCATGAAACTACGGCTACGGCGATGTCATGGGCTTTATATTGGACACATAGTCTACCAGAGGTGAAAGAGAAGCTAATTCAAGAACTGAAAACCGTTAGCGATCCTACGGATTGGATGAGTATTTTTCGGTTGCCATATCTGACAGCAGTTTGTAATGAGACTTTACGCATTAACCCTGTAGCGATGTTGACTTTCCCCAGAGTAGTAGAGGAGCCTGTGGAACTCTTGGGCTATAACATTCCTCCCAAAACGGTGGTGATTGGCTGTATCTATCTATTACATCATCGTGAAGATCTCTACCCACAAGCGGATCAGTTTAAACCAGAGCGATTTCTCGATCGCCAGTTTTCGCCCTATGAATTTATGCCTTTTGGTGGTGGGGTCAGGCGTTGTGTGGGTGAGGCGTTGGCTCAGTTTGAAATGAAGATTGTTTTAGCCACGATTCTTTCAAATTACAATTTGGAATTAGCGGAGTCCAAACCAGTGCAAGCCAAACGTCGCGGGGTGACGCTTGCGCCTGCGGGTGGTATCAAGATGACTTTCAAATAAAAAAATAGTTTCGGTGGGCGAAGCCCACCGAAACTATTTTTTTAAGTCTGGGGTTCAAAATAAGAGCGATCGTAAACGAAGCGATCGCTCTTATTTTTGGATGCCAAAAAAATCATAATTTAATTTGCTTTGATAATTTGCTTGGAGACTGGACGCAATTCGGTAAAATTATTAAGACTTTGTAAAAAGCAACTTTAAACACATTAAAAATATACTAAAAACTTAAAAAATTATGGCAAAGAAAAATCTCGCAAGCTTAACTAATGCTGACCTATCAGGCAAAAAAGTATTAGTAAGAGTCGATTTTAACGTTCCTCAAGACGAAACTGGCAAAATCACTGACGATACCCGTATTCGCGCTGCATTGCCCACGATCAACTATTTGATCGCAGCAGGCGCTCGTGTAATTCTCACCAGTCACTTCGGTAGACCTAAAGGCGTGACCGAAAGCCTTCGCTTAAATCCTGTAGCAGTGCGTTTGTCTGAGTTGCTTGGTAAGCCCGTACTCAAAACTGATGACTGTATCGGTGATGAAGTGGCGGCTCAAGTTAATGCGCTTAACAATGGCGATGTCGCATTATTAGAAAATGTGCGTTTTTATCCTGAAGAAGAAAAGAACGATCCTGAATTCGCCAAAAAATTGGCTTCTTTGGCAGATATCTATGTAAATGATGCCTTTGGTACAGCCCACCGCGCCCACGCTTCTACAGAAGGCGTAACTAAGTTTCTCAGCACCTCAGTTGCTGGATTCTTGCTCGACAAGGAATTGCAATATCTCAGTGGGGCGATCGACAATCCTAAGCGTCCTCTCGCGGCGATCGTTGGTGGTTCTAAAGTTTCCAGCAAGATCGGCGTAATCGAAACCCTCCTTGATAAGGTTGATTATTTGCTGCTCGGCGGCGGGATGATTTTCACCTTCTATAAGGCTCGTGGCTTGAGTGTTGGTAAGTCTTTGGTTGAAGAAGACAAGCTAGACTTGGCGCGTGCCCTCGAAGCGAAAGCGGCGGCAAAAGGCGTAAAATTCTTGTTGCCCACCGATGTGGTGGTTGCGGATAACTTCAAGCCTGATGCTAATGCTCAAACCGTCAGCATTAATGAAATTCCCGATGGTTGGATGGGTTTAGATATTGGTCCTGACTCGGTGAAGGTATTCCAAGAAGCCCTATCCCATTGCAAATCCGCAATTTGGAATGGTCCAATGGGCGTATTTGAATTTGATAAGTTTGCCGCAGGTACTGAGGCGATCGCCAAAACTCTAGCTGAACTCACAGGCACTGGCACTATCACGATCATCGGTGGTGGTGACTCGGTAGCCGCAGTTGAAAAAGTTGGACTTGCGGACAAGATGAGCCACATTTCCACTGGTGGTGGTGCAAGTTTGGAGCTACTCGAAGGTAAAATTTTACCTGGTATTGCCGCTCTGAACGAAGCTTAAAAACAAATTCTGAATCACGGATTAAACGGATTAGAGGATTTCACGGATTTTTAGATATTTCAAATCCGTGAAATCGCTTAATCAGTTTAATCTGTGATTCAGAGTTTTGGTTATTAGCGAAAATTTTCAGGATTAAGTCTACTACCGCCAGTAAAGCCGTTATTACTAAAACTGCCTGTGCCGCCGTCACTAGGATCAAGGAATGGTTTTAAGTACAAATTGCTGCTACCTGCATTAGTCGCCGTGCGATTTGATGACAAGACCGAACCAAGTACACCATTAATTCCAGACAAATCAATACCTAAGTTATGATCGCCTGTAATGTCTCTTAGAGTGCCATTCAAGCTACGATCGCGGCCACGATAAGTATTTACGGCTGTCGTCAGTTGACCATTATCCGCCGTCGCCAGATTACCAAATACGCGATCGCGAGTGGCGATCGGATCTTGTCCGTTGGGAACGGTGAAAACAATCCGACAAGCCGAATTGCGATCGGTAGTGGCACAAATTACGTTATAGCCATTTTCAGTACTATTTCGCATCTCTAGCAAACCATCGGGGCGATATAGCTCTAAACGACGGCTAATTTCGGTACAACGGCGTTCGGGCGACCAACCATCACCCATATTGCTAGGAGCAGCCCAAGGGAAATATTTTTGGGGTTGGCTCTTAGGTTGATAAACGACAATATATTGTCCATCGCGCACTTGACAGCTAAATCTTGCATTCTTATTATCTGTGGGATTAGCGGCTTTATCGTCGGGGGTGTCGTTAGGTAGCGTTGATGGCGGCATACCTGTTTCGACGGGGATAATCTGCGCGGCGGCGGGTTGAGCGAAGGTTTGAGAAAATAGAGGTAGGGTAAAGGCGATCGCCGCCGTTAGATAGCCGATCTGTTTTACGATCACTTTTAATGAGGTTTGCGATTGGTAATTCATAGGATTAATCAAGTAGTCAAAGCTTAATGAGCGAAATCGAAACACCGATGCCCTCCCCGTGCCAATCTTTTGGGAAATGACCAGCTTTTAGGGAATATGTTCCCAGAAAGTTAATTGATTTCGTTGGTTTCAATATTTTCTTCTACAGGGAGAGGCTCCCGTAAAATCACCGTATTCTGCAACTTGCCAATACCCTCGATTTCAATATAAATGCGATCGCCTTCTTGCATTGGTCCCACGCCTTCAGGTGTTCCCGTGAGAACGATATCCCCTGGTAGTAAAGTCATGATTTGGCTGATATAAGAGACGATGTAATCTGGGGAAAATACCATTTCATCGATCGCCGCCGACTGAAAAGGCTTTTTTGTATCATTGACAAAGGTTTGGATCATTGCCGATGGACTAATCTCCCGTACAATCCAAGGTCCTAATGGACAGAATGTATCAAACCCTTTGCCGCGAGTCCATTGACTATCGCTACGTTGCAAATCTCTGGCGGTGACATCATTGGCGATCGTGTAGCCCCAAATTGCGGCGATCGCTTGATTGGGGGTAAGGTTAAAACAAACCGAACCAATTACTAAAGCTAACTCACCCTCATATTCCACCCGTTTAGACTGTGGCGGCAGGGCGATTTGGGCTTCTGGCGCAATTAAAGTTGTGGTTGGCTTCAGAAATAGAATTGGTTCCTTCGGCACTTCCCCACCCATTTCAGCGGCATGGGCTGAATAGTTTTTACCGACAGCGACAATCTTGCTTGGCTCACAGGGCGATAAAAGTTGATAGGTTTCGGGAGCGAGTAGCTCGCCATTTGGCTCCCCTCCCAACCAAGGTGCTGTGTTCAGTAACTTCACAGATTGATTTAACTCAAGCAGTCCGTAATAAACTTTTCCTGTGGAAGTTTTTACGCGAACATAACGATCCGCCATAACATCTTTTTTTCGTGTCTAAACATTAAGAAGGGCAATATAGCAGTCTTGATCGCAGTCTTGATCGCAGTCTTGATTACGGTCTTGATCACAGTTTTGATTATAGGGCGATCGCAGTTCATTTTGGACTTTCTTGAGTACTTAGCCAAGTTAAATTGAGCTAGAGTCGCTGATATGTTAGCAAATTAGAACATGAATTTATCTACATTTATCTTGGTTTCATTGGGACTTGGAGTTGTGTTTGGAACCGTACTTAATACCACTTTTCCTGAAAGCATCGAATTAATTAACCAAAATATTTTGGCTCCAGTTGGCGAATCATTTTTAAGGCTCATTCAATTTGTTGTAGTTCCCATAGTTTTCTCTTCATTAATTATGGGCTTAACCAGAATTCAAGGTGCTGGTCAAGTCGGAAGATATACCGCCAAATTAATGACCAGTTATGTAGTCACTAGTGCGATCGCCCTTGGGGTTGGCATGGGAACAGCTTATTTTTTACAGCCTGGTAGCGGGGTAACGGGTTTCTCCATATCCGATTCTATTAAAATCTCAGAAGCTCCTTCTCTCATATCTTGGTTAGTCAGTTTAATTCCCGTCAATCCCTTAGAAGCATTGAGTACTGGTAATCTCCTGCAAATCATTTTTTCCGCAGTTCTCTTAGGATTTGGAATTCAACTTGCTGGCGATCAAGCGAAACCATTTGTAAATTTTATTGACAGCGTTTACCATATCAGTGAAAAAACGTTATCGGTAATTTTATATGTCGCTCCCTTTGGTGTATTTGCCTTAATGAGTTCCACGATCGCTACTCAAGGATTGGAACTAGTTGCAAAATTACTACTTTATGTTTTAGGTTTGGTAATCGCTTCTTCAATCATGATCGGATTGGATATGTTGGTTTTGTTCTTTCTCAAAGCCGATCCAATTAGATTTTTGCGTAGTCTTTCAGAAGCGATCGCCTTGGCTTTCGGTACGGCTAGTTCTAATGCAGCGCTGCCCGTAGTATTACAAAATATTCAAGAGAACTACGGTTTGCGCGAAGAGGTAGCTAGTTTTGCAATTCCTTTGGGAACGGCTCTTAAGCGCGATGGAGCCGCGATTTTACAAGGATTTAATGCTTTATTTGTGACCCAAATTTATCAAGTTCCCTTAACTCCTTCTCTTTTATCAGCGATCGCGGTTAGCAGTTTACTGGTTTCCTTTAGCACTCCTGGAGTCCCTGGTTCAGCACTGATCACGATGGCGACTGTTCTCTCAGCTTCAGGATTACCATTAGAAGCGATCGCCTTAGTGGCAGGAATTGATCGACTGACGGATGGATTTAAAACAGTGGTTAATATTATTGGCAATAGTACGAATGCGATTATTCTGAGTTATTGGGAAGCGGAACAGGTAGCAGAGACAGTACCTGTTCTCAAAAGCTAAATCTAAAAAAAGTTGCACCGCAAAGCGGTGCAACTTTTTTTAGGCGTAACTTCTAAAAATCTAATTACGGCGAACTTTTGGCACTTGACGAGTAGATAAATCGCTCTCAGCTAAAATTTGCTTAACCTGTGACTGGGATAAAACGATCTGCACATCAGCGATTAGGCGATCGCCCCAAAGATTTTCTACCAAATAAGAAACCTTGCCATAGCGGGGATCAATTTTCATGGCTTGTACCGCCAAATCAACTGCCTTGTTGATTTCACCTTTGCGATAAAAAGCCGTAGCTAGGGCAAGGGTTGGCTCGGCGGCAAGAAACTCGACTTTTTCCGCTTGTTTGAGAGAGCTTTGCCATTTTGCGATCGCTTGATCGACATTACCGCGCTCATACTCCACTAATCCAATGTTATTAGTCGCCGCCCAAAATTTAGTGTCCAGAGTTAGCACATCATTGTAAATAGTGACCGCTTCATCGTAACGTTTCGTTAAAAAATAAGCATTACCGAGATCAAACATCGCTGTTGGTGATTTCGAGTCAAGTACCAAACCTTTTTTGAGAATACTAATTGCTTCAGGATAGTTTTTGTTACGCAGATAGGCGGCTCCCAGACTAAATAAAATTGTCGGTTCGTCTTTTTTGAGTTCATTGGCAGCACTCAGAGAGGCGATCGCCTCGGCATATTTCTCTTTGCGTAGATAAATGCTACCGAGAATACCTTGGGCTTGATAAGCCTTGGGTGCAAGTTGAGCGGCTAATCGGGCGCGAGGAAGAGCGAGATCGTACTGCTCAAATTGAGCAAGTTGGGCTGCTTCTCTTGCTAAGTTGAGCGCCTGCTCTTCTAAGTTACCAAAATTAATTCGCAGCGTATGGGGTAAAAGAGCTTGAGCACGGAGTGGAGAGGCTCCAACGCTAACGGAAGCAAGAATAGCAAGCAACCAAATTCGATGACGCATTTGATGACGCACAGATATAACTCTTAATTGATTGAGATTGTAATTCAAATCATAGCGCTAAAATGATTTATGAGAGGCGTACCTAGAGGGTACGCCCCTCATAGATCACTTTATAGCTATAGTCCAAAACCCAAGAGAGAGTGG
>JANMFC010000043.1:0-4185 GCA_031377675.1 Pseudanabaena sp. OTE_70b_metabat_355
GTTTTAGCGCAAAGTGCTGTATATGTCTGATTTTCCTTACTTACCACAATCAAAAGTTCTATATTTGTAATTAACTATGACCTATGCAAATGCTTCCGTAACAGTCACAACCACGGTTAGTGCGTCAGAACGTTTTCAAGACAAGCTCAAGGAAAATAAGAATTTTGGAGAAGCCCTAATTGAAATTTTTTCTGACCTTGTCCAGTTGGAGATCGTAACTTGGGTTGCCCATGAAGGTGATACAACCCATAAATCAGGTAATCGTTTAAGGACAACTATTAATTTGATTGATGGCGATATTGAAAATGAACTAGGTGCGGATTTCTTGCAAGGTTCTCCCTATGCGGAATTGCGCGGTTTTCATGAGATTCAGGTCGCAAAAGGTGCAGAGACGATCGCTACTAATCTAAAAACATTGGTGGAGATTGGCGAAAAGGTGACAAGTATGTTATCTGGCAAAGATGAGCCAGCATCTGATAGTTCTGACAGCTTTAGCAGCAATCGTCTACCTACTTTCAGCACTTCGCGCTAACTTAAACCGCAGAAAGATTTTTGAAGGAGCTGCAAAGCGGTGCTTTCAAAAATCTTTCTGTACTAAGTACCTTTAAGCCTACTTTTATGGCTGTTTTTGGAATTAGGGAGTATCTATGCAGCAAGTTGATGGAGCTACAAGTAATCAAGTCGGCAATCAAGTCGGTAATGATGATACGGTCATTCAAGGCAAATTTAAGCCAAAAAAAAATTTAGCCAAGACAGATTCAGATCTGACATCTACGACTAATGAGACGATTAAACCTGCGCCTCAAAAAGATGGTGAGAGCGTATCTCTTAATAACTTCCGAGAAACCATCAAAGAGGTTTTAGAGGAAATTACTTCCTTAGAAGTGAATACGATGATTGTCGGTCGAATTACGATGATAAATTTTGACGCGAAAGAGTTTTATTTGCAACTCATCGAAGATGTGATGTATAAAACCGAGCGGGGGCTGCAAGATGTCAAAGAGTCGCTTTTAAATCGCAGTACTGCGCTTAAGAAAAAAGGTGCTTTATTACCTCAACAAACTCGTGCGCCGATGCTTCCTAAAGAAGCTCAGATTATTGATGAGTATCGCGCTGAATTGACTAGCTATAACCAAGATTTAGAAAGTTACAAGGATGCTGAGAAGGCTTTTAGCGATCGCCAGAATTCGAGCAGTTCAGAAGATAAAGACCAATTTCACTTAGAACAGGCTTGTTACGAACAGTTGTCTAAACAAGTTTTGAAGTTGAATATTCCTAAAAACAAGGATACTGGGGAGATTATGATCGATGGTAAAGCGCTGCGGAGTTTGCGAAAGTTGTGGGAGTTTGAGCAGTCGGTTTTAAATGGCGATCGCATTTATGCTCAGACTAAGTTTTCTCTAGATGGAGATTTGACGAATCGATTTATTGATGATTTGTTTATGCCAAACAAGAGCAGAGGCAAGATTGATCCCCAAATGGTGGGGCTTGTATTTGATTTGCATCGCCAAGGTGTGGAGAATGCTCAAAGACAATGGTCGGGGTTAATTGAAACTTGTGTCGGTCTGATTAAAAACTTGATGCAGTTCCGCAAATGATAACCCTTAGAAGCTGATGCACTCGCTTCGCGAGTGCATCAGCTTAATTTAATAGTAAATACGGAGTTACGGTGTCTACGCCAGATTGGTTGGCTGTTGTTGAAGATCAAATTATTGTGTGTCTTAACCCCAACGTTTTGACTCAAATTGAACATGATAATTTTAAGAATGGCGATGATCGTGATGATCGTATAGATTCTGAGCAAGAAATTATTTATCGGCTCAACAGCCAAGCCCTATTAAGAGTATTAGCATCAAGTGTGGGACTGTCCAAGATAAATCGTCAGGGGGCGATCGTTATTTGGACTTATTACAGTGACACAAATGAAAATTTTTTAAGTGATTTGCAAAATTTATCAGGAGGATTACCAGAGCGATTATCAGAGCAATTATCAGAGCGATCGCCAATACTAAGAACTCTGCTCAATATTGATGGCGACCTCCATCAAAAAGTCTGTTACGAGATTTTGAAACATCCCCTCGGCGATCGCATTTTAAGATCCCATAGTTATATTGTTGGACAAATTTCTCAACAATTTAAGACGGTGATTGGTGACTATTTAGAAGCAAAATTACGCCCCTTATCACTGGCGTTCATCTCAATGGTGACGGTCTTAACTTGGTGCGACCCGTTGCGAAAAATTGGTAAAAACTTAAATCTTCCAGATTTTGTATTTGGCAATTGTTGGCTGACTATAAGCGTAGTTCCAATCGCCGTTTTAATAATTTGGTGGCTCAACTCAAAACTTTCATTTAGATTCTCTAGCTTGCCAAATTTTCTAAATTCTGAAGGTAAATTTAATCAAAAATCCTTTCAACAAAACCTTCAAAAATTTGGAAAATATCTGCTCCGACTTTTAGATGGACGCATTTTCCGATTTGTAGCGATCGCGGTAATTAGCTGTTTATTTTTAAGTTGGCTATTTCTTGCCCTAGTGAAATTGCCTGTCGATAGTCAGATTGTGAAGGTAATTAGTATGATTGAGTCATATATCGAACCATATTTGCCGATCGCTATCATTAGCCTCCGCAAATTAATTATGGATAATCTCGGTACAATCTTTTTCAAATCTGCTTTCATCGTCAAATTCATCTTTGGGCGTTTCGTAAGATGATAATTAGGTACTGATTCGCCCGCTTACTTAGTGAAAAACAATGAAACAAATTGAGACTTGGCGATCGCAAGCTGCCGCTACCCTTGCTTTTCTAGTTCCTAAAATTGTTGGTAATGCACCTACGGCAAATGATGGCTTGGTTGATGATCTCGTGAGAGCGCTCAATAACTTGCCTGCGCGTCCAGACACAAGACAGCCCTACGTTGGCATCTTTCCTGCTGCGGACTTACCCACATGGCGCATTCGCGCCGCCGCCACCCTTCAAGCCTCAGTTACCAAAATTGCCAATGTCGAAGGTAGCGTTTACGATGGGGCGATCGATGATTTGATTCGCTTTATTAATGATTTGCCAACCCGTCCCACAGGGCGATCGCCTTATGCAGGACTTTTCGGGGCGGCGGATTTGGCGACATGGCGCAAACAAGCAGCCCAGAATTTAGCAGTGCAAATTCCAAATATTCTGGATGCGACCTACACCGAAGATGACAATCGCATTGATGATCTGATTCGGGTATTGAGTAATCTGCCCCTGCGTCCAGCGATCCGCAAACCCTACGAAGGGCTGTATGAAGCTCCTAATCCACCAGCTCATCGTAAATTAGCCGCCCAGCGCTTACAGCAATTAGTTGCCAATCTCCGCGATGATTTCAACCCCAAAGATGCTTTAGTTGACAATACAATTCGGATTTTAAACAATTTACCGCCCCGCCCCATTACTCAAGAGCCATATCTGGGTTTATATGGCAACACGCCTACACCTGCTCCTACTCCTGTTCAGCCACCAGTAAATACTTCCAGTCTAATTACACAAGAACAACTCATCGCGATCGCCCCCTACTCTAAACGCGATCAGCTTGCCTTATTGCTACCGCATTTGAATTTCACGATGCAGCGTTATAACATCACGACTCCACTGCGAAAAGCGCATTTTATTGCTCAAATTGCCCATGAGAGCGATGCCTTTAACACTAATGAAGAATATGCCTCTGGTGCAGCTTATGAAGGACGCAAAGATCTTGGGAATACTAAGGTTGGGGATGGCGTGAAATTTAAGGGTCGTGGCTTAATCCAAGTTACAGGACGTTCCAACTATGCTGCTTGCGGTCAAGCACTGGGTGTGGACTTAATCACTAATCCTCAACGCTTAGCCGAATATGATCTTGCTTGCCTCAGTGCAGGTTGGTTTTGGGACAAAATGCGCCTCAATGGCGATGCTGATGCTGATGACGTGATGACGATTACGCGCCTGATCAATGGCGGCACGAACGGACTCGCCGATCGCCAATCCTATTTGGCTAGAGCTAGGCGCGTGTTTGAAATTTAGCAAATAGGTAGGTAGATACTGTCTTGAGAGTCAAGAGGTAAGAGGAAGAAAATTAGGGTTAAAAGGCTTTTGAGATTTAAGAACCCCAAAAACCTGCCTTAAAAGTTTGTGCATAGCCGCACCAACCACCGCCATTTTAGACTTACCT
>JANMFC010000053.1:0-4533 GCA_031377675.1 Pseudanabaena sp. OTE_70b_metabat_355
ATGATGACCATTCTATGATTTTGTTTAGCTCTAAAAGTGAATTTTTAAAGCTACTATGTTTTAGTTCGTACTTTTCAAAATCAAAAATATCTGTCTGCCTTTCTTGCATTGCCTTTTAACCTCTTCTATCTCTTTTTTATTGTATTATACTTCTATCCCAATTCCTCAAATCCCTTGCTCTGTCTAGACCTATTTTTAGAGATGCCCATATGTCTATTCCAATTCCTCAAAAACCTTGTCCTGCCTATACCTATTTTTAGAGATGCCCTTAAGGCTCGATACCGTTCTCTTTAAGCTTTGAGGTCAAATAGGCGATTTCTCGATCTTTATCAGCATCGATCGCAAATCCTTCACCCAAGTTAGCAAGATCACTTTCGAGAACCTTGATTCTTGCTGTAGTAGTATCGTTGCGTTCTTGTTCAGTACGAACCACACCAAAAGCATCATCAAATCTACGCTCTAGAGACTCAGTAGCAAGGGCAATCAACAGCGAAAAAGCCTGTTTGTCACCCCGTCAGATACCCAATAGATAACCACGATCTCTAGAGGTAAGCCTCTAAATCGACTTTGACCGCGTGTTTGTTCGCTGTCGATATCAAAAATCGCGGGCGTATAACCCTCTCCTACTAAACGTTCAAAGGTCTTAGAGTCCAAAAAATCGCGGGCGTTTCTTTCACTTAAACCTACCAGATCCGCCGCCTGTGTTTGCGACATCCGATAACTGCCATCTGGCAACATGAACGCATCGACGGTTAAACTGCCTATCGCTACAGTGGCGCGGGTTGCTTTGATTGACTCACTCATGATTTTTTACTATTGGCGCGATCGCCTTGATAAACATTGTTAAGCAACCGCAAAACCTGTATATTGCCTAACTTTAGGATGACGGAAGCCAAGTACAATATCGCTCTTGGCGACACCTGCATCGACCAAATCAGTTACGATTCCATCTTCGGTATCATCGTATTGAATCCAGATCTTGTCATCGATCAGGCTAAGGTGAATGGGAGTATTGTGAAGGTATGCATCGCCATCCCAGCCTATATCTAGAACTAAATATTGTCCTTGAGCATCATCAAATAAGATCTGAGATTTATATGCATCAGGTAGATCAGAGCGATATTTTGCATGGCTTTGGAGGACATCTTTAATAATTTCGCGATATTTTAATTTGGTATCCATTGCACAATTACCTCGCTCTCATTAATTTTAACCTCAACCACAATTTTCTGAATTCCTCTCTCGGCGCTAATAAGACGCTCTGCGCCTAAATCGGCAGATAAACGCTTCTTACCAATTTTTAACGGAAATGGATCATGGGTAATTGTCCAACCGTCTTTTTCTAGAGATTTTCTGACGGTGTTGTGGTAGATGTCTTTTGCTGGCATAGGTTTTCGGATTTTATATTTAATTATGCCGAGGTACTTATTTATAATCTACAAACAACAAAGCCGATCGCTGTATTCGCAATAAAATCAAAATCCAAACAAGATATTTACCGTAGGGGCTGAGCATTCCCGCGACAATCTATAAGTTTTCAGATCCTCATCCTTTGGGAATGCTCTGCCCAAACCTCGCAACGCAGGGACAAATTGTCGGTAAAAGCAGAGAGGGCTTAGCATTTGCGGATGGGTGTTGCTGTGATGAGTTTAAGCATTTTGGCGCAAATGCTAAGCCCCTACATAATAATATTTGAAGATTTTTAGAAACGAAAGTATTTTTAAGGGCGATCGCTACTTGGTAAACCATAAGGCTCGATACCATGTTCTTTGAGTTTCGAGGTCAAATAGGCGATTTCTCGATCTTTATCAGCATCGATCGCAAATCCTTCACCCAAGTTAGCAAGATCACTTTCGAGACTCTTGATTTTTGCTGTAGTAGTATCGTTGCGCTCTTGTTCGGTGCGAACCACGCCAAAAGCATCATCAAACCTACGCTCTAGCGACTCAGCTATCAATGCACCCGAAAGGATAAATGCAGTTTTATTTCCTTTGAATGATCGATACAGCCAATATGCTTCAACTAATTCTAGGGGTAAGGCATTTATACGAGTTTGACCTCTCACATCTGGTTCAGATTCAACCTCAATGACATCAGGACTGTAATCCGTAAAAGCTTGACCTAATAACAGTTTAGAATCATTTGTTTTTAAAAAACGTAATGCGTAAACTGGAGCATCTGTGATCGCCGTATTCGTCAAAAAATTAGCGATCGCATTGACAAATTAAAGGAGTCCACTGAATTGTAAGCTTGGAACAAAATTAAGATGTACATTTAGATGTACATCTTAAATCGAAATAAATGCTTTACAACATTCCCATCACTGAGGCGCGGCATGAGCTAACCTCTTTGCCCGAAAAGTTGACTCAAGAAGGGAGTACGTTGGCGATCACTCGCAGAGGCAAGCCTGTTTTGGCGGTGATGACATGGCAACATTATGAAGCCATACTCGAAACCTTGGAAATTTTAGGTGACGCAAGTCTGATGAATAACTTGCGTCAAGGGATTGAGGAAGCTAAATCGGGACAGGGGCTAGATTGGGAATCGGTCAAACTAGATTTAGCTCTATGATTTATCGCATTGTCATTCAACCGACAGCATTTAAATTGTTGCAAGAAATCACCGATCGCTGTATTCGTCAAAAAATTAGCGATCGCCTTGATAAATTAAAAGAGTCTCCTGAGTTGCAAGGCAAGCCTTTATTGGGTGAATTAGATGGTTTTTATAGTGTGCGTGCGGTCGGACAAAGATATCGCATCATCTATACCATTGAACAAAATCAAGTCATGGTGACGGTTGTAGCCTTGGGAATTCGTAAGGATGGTAGCAAGCAGGATGTTTATGCTTTAGCCAAAAAGCTTTTGAGGCTTGGGCTGATGGAAGAATCAGATCAAAACGATAATTAAGTGATCATCCTTAGAAACAGGGCATCATCAATAACCAAACAAGATATTTACCGTAAGGGCAGAGCATTCCCGCCACAATCTATAATTTTTTAGATAATCTTCTTTTGGGAATGCTCAGCCCTAAACCTCGCAACGCAGGGACAAGTTGTCCTTAAAAGCAAAGAGGGCTTAGCATTTGCGGATGGATGTTGCTGTGATGAGTTTAAGCATTTTGGCACAAATGCTAAGCCCCTACATGATATTTGAGGATTTTTAGAGACGAAAATCTTTTAAAGCTGGGTATGTTGATCTTGCGGGAAGGTACTTACTTTAAGAGGCTTGGAGGCGATCGCTAAAAGATATGTTTATAAAAAAATTTTTGTTGCAGAGTCTCATAACTTTAAAGCTGCGCGATCGCCGCTTTAGCAAGTCCCACATGAATATTAATGGGTTTACCCTAGTCGAGATACTTGTCAGCATGGTAATTTTAGGCGTGTTAGCGGCGATTGCCGTCCCGTCGTATCTCAATCAAACTCAAAAAGCAAGATTTGCCGAAGCTAAGTCCTATGTTCTCAACATGAACCGTTTGCAACAGGCTTTTTACATGGAAAAAGGTACATTCGCTGACGATATAAGTCGATTGAGCTTAGGAAACACCTCGTCAGCTAGCTATAGTTACATCGTTCTTACAGGTAATACTAACGGCAACTCAAATCCGCCGCAACTAGATCGCATTGTCACGAATGTTGCCAAACCAAATACATCTAATATCAATTCTTTTGCAGGTGTTGTAGGCGTAATCATCCCCAACTCAGGACAAGTAAATATGGATACGATTTACTGCACCTCAGTCGTTACAGGAGCTAGTACAACTGCCTTTGGCAAAATTAGCGGTGACGGGCTAAGGGCTGAATGTCCCACAAATTTTTATCCTTTATGATTTACAGCTACAGTCATTGCCCAAGAATTAACTGGCGGCGCGGAGCGCCGCCAGTTAATTCTTGGGTTTTATGTCCTAGCACACTTGGCGATAGCTATAGAGTCATTCTCGATCGGTTTAGTCTGAACGAACGAAATTTTTGAAAGATTCTGTTGGTTCGGGCTTGAGCGCCAAGCACTGTAGGTTAAAAAACATTTTTTCTACAGTGATATCATTCGCTTTTGTTGTGGGTAAGTTACTTTCACAACCAAAACAGATAAAGTCCTGTACATACAGAGGGTAAAGAATCATGAAAGCTGACTTCAAGACTAAACTAATCAACCACATGCTCAACAAGAAGAATGGCGAAAAGGGTTTCACCTTGATCGAGCTTCTAGTTGTTATCATCATCATCGGTATCTTGGCTGCCATCGCGCTTCCTTCTTTCCTTAACCAAACTTCTAAGGCAAAGCAAAGCGAAGCTAAGACTTACGTTTCCACTATGAACAAGACTCAGCAAGCTTTCTACAACGAGAAAGGCACATTTGCGACTAGTCTTCTTGTCCTCGCTCTTGGTACTCCCACTGAAACTGAGGATTACACCTATACCTCAGCAGGAGCAGCAGATACTGTGCCTAATTCAGCGGCTAGTAGAAAAACATCCACAAAAGCCTATTCTGGGCGCGTTGATGCTCTTGACGATGACCAATTGCAAAAGGTCAGCCCCAG
>JANMFC010000061.1:0-3577 GCA_031377675.1 Pseudanabaena sp. OTE_70b_metabat_355
AAACGAATTGCTTCGAGAGCTAAGCCATTGGTATATTCCGAAGCGAGAACTGAAACGTAAGCCTCGATCGCATGGGTGAGGGCATCAATACCGCCATAGGCAGTCAGGCGTTTGGGAATATTCATCGTCAATTCAGGATCAACGATCGCCATACTTGGGGTCAATGCATAATCGGCAAGGGGATATTTGATGCCAGATTTCTCATCGGTGACGACCGCAAAAGGAGTAACCTCTGAACCAGTTCCTGATGTGGTGGGGATCGCTACCATGATAGCTTTTGCGCCCAAGGGTGGCAATTCGTAAACCCGCTTGCGAATATCCATAAATCGCATCGCCAAGCCTTCAAATTCAATATCGGGATGTTCGTACAACAGCCACATGATTTTAGCGGCATCCATGGGCGAACCGCCTCCAAAGGCGATAATCACATCAGGATGGAAGCTGTTGCAGATCTCTAAACCTTTGCGGACTGTGGCAAGCGAAGGGTCGGGTTCGACATCATAAAAGGTATAGTGGGCGATACCGATTTCTTCGAGGCTATCGGTGACTTCTTTGGTTAAACCTAATTCAAACAAAGGGCGATCGGTGACGATTAGGGCGCGTTTTCTGCCCATGAGATCCCGCAAAGCGACAGGCAAGCAGCCAGCTTTGAAGTAAATCTTTGGGGGGATGCGAAACCAGAGCATATTCTCACGGCGTTCGGCAGCAGTTTTGATATTTAGCAGGTGATGCGGAGTCACATTTGCGGAAATCGAATTACCACCCCAACTACCACAACCAAGGGTCAGAGATGGATCGAGACGGAAGTTATACAAATCGCCGATCGCCCCCTGCGAAGCTGGTGTATTAATCAACACCCGTGAGGTTTCTAGCTTATTCTCAAAATAGCGGATATGCGCTTGATTGCTGGCGGCGGTATACAGTACTGAAGTATGTCCATGTCCGCCAAATAAGACTAGTTCTTCAGCTTTCTCGACAGCATCATGGAAATCCTGAGCGCGATACATGGCAAGGATTGGCGAAAGTTTTTCATAGGCAAAGGGTTCATCTTTAGAAATTGCTTCAACTTCCCCGATTAAAACTCTGGTATTTTCTGGTATTTCAAAGCCTGCAACTTGAGCAATTTTGATCACCGATTGTCCGACGATCGCCGCATTTAAATGTCCATCGGTTAAGATAACTTTTCGCACTAGGTCGCGCTCGACTGCATTAAGAAAATACGCGCCACGCTTAATAAATTCTGCTCTCGCCGCCTCATAAATTTTATCAACTACCACCACCGACTGCTCAGAAGCGCAAATCGTGCCATTGTCAAAGGTTTTACTGAGAATGATCGAACTTACCGCCATCTGAATATGCGCGGTTTCATCGATGATCGCGGGTGTATTCCCAGCGCCAACGCCGATGGAAGGATGTCCCGAAGAGTAGGCAGCCTTGACCATTCCAGGCCCCCCAGTTGCCAAAATTAACTTGATATTCGGATTTTGCATCAAAGCTTGAGAAAGTGGCACGGTCGGCTCATCAATCCAACCGATAATATCGGCAGGCGCACCTGCGGCTACAGCAGCCTCAAGAACAATTTTTGCGGCTGCGATCGTACATTCCTTAGCGTGGGGATGGGGCGAGAAGATGATTCCGTTACGGGTTTTCAGCGCAATCAAAGCTTTAAAAATCGTCGTTGATGTGGGATTAGTCACAGGAACGATCCCCGCTAAAAGCCCCACAGGTTCCGCAATGCGTTCGTAGCCGAAATGCTTGTCCGATTCAATCACACCACAGGTTTTATCATTCTTATACTTGTTGTAAATCATTTCCGAAGCAAAGTGATTTTTGATTGCTTTGTCTTCGATTACCCCCATTCCCGATTCTTTTACCGCAGCCTTAGCCAGAGGAATCCGCGCTGCATTCGCCGCCAGCGCAGCTTGTTTAAAAATGCGATCGACCTGCTCTTGGGTAAAAGTCGCAAATTCTGCTTGGGCAACTTTTACTCTCTGAATCAACAATTCCAATTCTTCAACATTTGTAACTTTCATAATGGATACTCTTCAATTTAAATTACTAATTACGAATTACGAGTTGTTAATTCGTAATTTTTTAAACCCCGATCGCTCCAAGCGCATTGATCCCGCGATCGCGGAATATATCAACCGTTTGCTTTACCAGTTCAGGGGATGCTGGGGGAATATCCTTGAGGTCGTAGGGTAGTCCCAGTTGTTCCCATTTGTATTCTCCCATTTTATGAAAAGGTAGAACCTCTAATCTCTCCACATTTTTAAGGGTGGCGACAAAATCGGCGAGTTGATTGATATTCGTTAAATTATCGGTGAGATGGGGAACGAGAACAAACCGAATCCATGCGGGTTTATTAATATCGCTGAGATATTTAGCGATCGCTAAAGTTGGTTCAATCGAAACACTGGTAACTTTGTAATAAAGTTCAGGAATATAAGACTTTATATCCAGAAGAACCAAGTCAGTTTCCTCAAGAACTGGTTTTGCTACCTCGATCGCACAATAACCCGATGTGTCAAGAGCTGTATGCAAACCTAGTTGATGACAACGTTTGAAGATCTCTCTGGTAAATTCAGGTTGCATTAAGGGTTCACCACCGCTTACCGTTACGCCTCCTTTGCGGATGTAAGATTTACACTTGGTGATTTCATCAATTAAATAATCGACAGTGACTTCTTTTCCATCATGGGCGCTGCGACAATCGGGATTGTGACAATAGAGACAGCGTAGGGGACAGCCTTGAGTAAAGATGATAAATCTTATTCCAGGTCCATCAACTGTTCCAAAGGTTTCGATTGAATGAATGCGTCCAATACCAGACATGATATCTCCTTTTTAAAAGCTATACTCGTTCATGGAACGTGCGCTTAATCACATCCATTTGTTGCTCATGGGTGAGCTTAATGAAGTTCACAGCATAGCCCGAAACCCGAATTGTAAGCTGTGGATAGTTTTCAGGATGTTCCATCGCATCGAGTAAGGTGCTGCGATCAATCGCATTGACATTAATGTGATGACCGCCATCGTGGAAATAACCATCTAACAAACTCACCAGATTATTGGTGCGATCGCTTTCCTGTCTACCCAAAGCCATAGGCATAATTGAGAAAGTATTCGAGATACCATCTTGACAGTCGCTGTAGGGCAATTTCGATACCGATGAGAGCGAGGCGATCGCGCCACAATGATCGCGTCCATGCATCGGATTAGCACCTGGGGCAAAGGGTTCGCCCGCCCTGCGTCCATCGGGAGTGTTACCAGTTTTTTTGCCATAGACGACATTAGAAGTGATCGTCAGCACTGACTGGGTGGGAACCGCGCCACGATAGGTTTTATGCTTGCGAATCTCATTCATAAATCTTGCCACAAGGTCGATCGCCATATTATCTACGCGATCATCGTTATTGCCATACTGCGGATATTCGCCTTCAGTTTCATAATCTACCGCCAAGCCCTGCTCGTTGCGAATTACTTTCACCTTGGCATATTTAATTGCCGAGAGCGAATCGGTAACTACTGATAAACCAGCGATCCCACAAGCCATCGTTCGATAGACATCGCGATC
>JANMFC010000077.1:0-15421 GCA_031377675.1 Pseudanabaena sp. OTE_70b_metabat_355
CCCCGCGAAGCGGGGCGAATCCGCTTATTTGGGTTTTATAATAACTTCTATGATTACACCACTCAAACGCAGAAATTTTGACGAACTGATTCCTGCTGTTCCCACCTCAGAGCAGTATCAATACTATTGGGGCGATGGACAGAGCGTATTTCGGCGGGTTGCCATCTCGATCGCCAGTGTGATTATTTTTACGCTGCTGTATAACCGTGTTAATGAAAGTAATCCCAATAGTTTTGCGGCGGTATCAATGTTTGTTTGCGCGGCTTTGGGTGGATTGTATTGGATGCTAGAACCAATAATTCAGGCGAGTATTCGTAATGCCAAGTTACGCAGGTTTGCCTATTGTGGCTTTTGGCAGGCGGAAGTTTTGGATGTATATGTTTCTCAGGAAGTCTTGGCGCGGGCAGAGAAGGTTGATTCACTCGGGAGAATGGATGTTAGTTACGATGCTGAAAGTTTTTTAAATATTGAGCTTGGGGATGAAACTGAATTTGTGACAACTTTGCGCCTGCCCCTGAAGCGCGAACTCAAACGCATTAAACCTGAACAAACAGTTTATATGTTGCTGTTTTCTAACGATCGCCGTTTTGGTCGAGTTAGTCGTCAAACGTCTGATGCTTATATTCCCCAATACAATTTTTGGATTGGCGATTATCCCTATTTACGCCGCGATACTTTTGTTGATCTCACTAAATTCATGGTCAAGCGATCGCAAAAATCTCAAAACTAAATTTTAAAAATAAAGGCGGTGCGAAGCACCGCCTTTATTTTTTGGTTAGCGATCCCAAAGATTAAGAAAGTTGGAATATGTGCGCTATATCACCGATAGTCATGGGACGATCTCGTACTCTGGGATCATGAGTTGGCAAAGTTAGCGGTTTCGCAAAGGGTTTAAAAAATGTTTAATATTCAATCGCGCAAAATTAATTCTCAAAGCTTAGAAAATCAGTTTAAGCAATTAGCCTGTTTGTATCGTAACGAAAGTGAGTTTATGCAAATAGTCCGCATATCTCCAACTAAATCTCAACCTGCTTTTTTGGAAAGAACCGTGTTACCAAATCAATGCGTTCAATTTTCGGCTGCGGCGGACGCATTACTAGAGATATATGAAAGTTTTATGTGCAGTGCTGTTCATGCTGACACAATTCCTTGCGATCGCTTGGTTGTAAGCAGTATGGACAAGGCGCGGGATATTGCAAGTATTACGCCTAGTTACAGAGAACAGGCTCTAGCCGCGTAACGGATCATAAAAATAAGGAAAGGCGGCGCGATGCGCCGCCTTTCCTTATTTTTGTGAAATCGGTTTAATCAACTCCACACCATCGCGACCATCTCCCGCCGCCGTTAAATATACTTTTACTTGTTCATCCTTAGAGGTCGGTAAAGTCCGTCCCACATAATCAGGATGAATAGGTAACTCACGATGACCGCGATCAATCAAAACCATCAATCGCAAAACCTTTGGGCGACCATAATCATTTACCGCGCTTAGCGCCGCCCCAATCGTGCGCCCGCTATAAATTACGTCATCCACCAAAACTACGGTTTTACCATTTAGGTCAGAGGGAATCTCAGTTTTGCTAGGTGTTCGCAACCCAATCCGATCTAAATCATCGCGATAAAACGTAATATCTAGCGCTCCCGAAGGAACCACCACCCCTTCCAGCACTTCGATCTGCCTAGCGATCGCCATACTTAATGGCACACCGCGAGTGTGAATACCAAGCAATACAATATTTGACAAATCGCCGCTAGCTTCGACAATTTGCGAGGCTAGACGATTAATCGTCCGCCGTAACTCGTCCTCTGATAAAATTTCGACAATTTTAGATTGCGGCACTACTTAGTTTCGTTCAATAACGCTGAATAAATTTAAACATAAATTAAAAGCCCTACAAAGTAAGGCTTTTCTAAACAATTTAAAACAGAAATTGACTTCTTGTTCAACATCCGATTTCTCGTCAGTGACAAAGCCATCTCTATTTTTGATGAATTCACTCTATTCGTCGTCAGCCTTCTTTTCGGAAGTCGCAACTTTATCTGATAAATACTTCTCAATTGTTGTAGCCAGAGTCGCCTTGGGGACAGCACCCACAACCGTATCTACTTTTTGTCCGTCCTTAAAGACCATAAGGGTGGGAATACTACGAATGCCATATTGTCCAGCAACAGTAGGATTTTCATCGGTATTAAGCTTGAAAACCTTGATTTTGCCTTCGTATAGTCCAGCAATTTCTTCCACTACAGGGGCAACCATGCGGCAGGGGCCACACCAAGGGGCCCAAAAATCTACTAGAACAGGAACATCACTTTTAAGTACGTCCTGCTCAAAGCTAGCATCTGTGACTGCGATCGCTGATGACATGCTTAGCTCACTCCCTAAATATTAAAAATTACATTTCAAAAATTGTGTGTAGCTAGTATAACAGTTGCGTTTACAAATGCTATTAAAAAGCTATTAAAAGTTTGCTAAAAGCCACAATTGTTAAGCTACAGCGCTTTGCGCTCCAAGTACTCTCTACAAAAAAACCGCCTTTGCTGCTCATAAGCTCGGGCGGAATGTGGTGTGAGGAGTGAACGGAAACTTGCGTTTCCGCTTACATATATATTGTAGTCTAATCCGTAAGCATACTTAAGGTCATGATAGATACGGTCATGCATAGAGGATCATGAAGGCGATCGCCCAAATTTTTTTTCGAGCTTTTGAGTTTTTTCGAGTTTTTCAGAGTCGCAAAATGGCGGCGCTTTTGTCGTTGGGATTTGCATCAGGGTTGCCATACGCGCTCACCGATGACGCTTTTCGTGCGTGGCTGACTAGTGCTAAGTTTGACCTCAGTACGATCGGTTGGTTGGGGCTAGTTTCTTTACCCTATTCTCTCAAATTTTTATGGTCGCCTGTGATCGATCGCTTTGTGCCACCATTTTTAGGGCGGCGACGCGGATGGATTTTATTAACGCAGGGCGGTTTGGTGCTGGCGATATTAGCAGTCGCTTTACAAATGTTTGCAATTGGCAATCTTTTACCCACAGAAAGAGCAGGTGGTTTACCGATTTTAGCGATCGCCGCCCTCATTCTGGCTTTTCTCAGTGCCACTCAAGATATTGCGATCGATGCGTATCGTACTGATGTGCTACAGGTGCAGGAAGTTGGTGCGGGGATTGGTATTTGGGTTTTGGGCTATCGAATGGCGCTGTTATTTGCTGGATTTATTGGATTTAATTTAGCGGGTCAATTTGGTTGGGCTTGGGTATATGTGCTTTTGGCAATAGTTATGAGTCTGGGGCTGATTGCTACGATCGCTGCGCCTGAGCCTCCCGAAACTAGCGATCGCCCCACCACGTTAGATGAAGCCGTAGTTAAGCCTTTTCAAGAATTTTTTCACCGTTTAGGTGTCCAGAAAGTTTTACTAATCCTTGTATTCACGATCTTTTACCGCTTTAGCGATGCGATGGTCGGCAAGATGGCTGTTCCTTTCTTGAAAACGTTATTTTCCGATGGCACGATCGGCACGGTGCGTCAGGGAATTGGACTAGTGGCAACTATTGTCGGAACTCTGGCAGGTGGAGCAATTCTTAGCAAAATTGGCATCAATCGATCTCTATGGGTATTTGGATTTCTGCAAGCAATCAGCAATATTGGCTACTATGCAATCGCGGTAGTGGGTAAAAATGATTATGTGCTGCTGGCGGCGATTAATGTCGAGAACTTTTGTGGTGGTTTAGGAACCGCAGGATTTCTCGGTTTTTTAATGCTGTTATGCAACCCTAATTTTTCGGCAACTCAATTTGCTTTACTTTCAAGCCTGTTTGCAGTTGGACGCGATCTCTTAGCTTCGCCATTTTCGGGTGAGTCCGCCCAATTCATTCAGCGCAATCTGCCCTCTTGGACAGAGATCAATCAAATCCCATGGCTTGCTGGTAGTGACGGCAAGGGTTGGGCGTTATTTTTCTTGTTTACGTTGGTATTAGCGATTCCTGGGATGATGTTCCTGCCATTTTTTGCGCCTTGGAATGGAGAATTTAAGAAGGTAGATGATTTACCCCTTGATTAACTAAATCATTACCTTGTTTCACCCGATCGCGTGAGGTAAAAAGAATCCAAGCTCTTTTAGTATGATTATCAATGAAGCCTTAAACTGACTGCACCCAGCGCCACAAGCGTTGGGTTTTTATTTGGATTAAAAAAAAGAGCGCTAAGCGCTCTTTTTTTAACCCAAAACTGCAACACTAAAAAATAATAAATCCACAAAAATTGTACCGAGTACCGCACCACCAAACGCCCAGTAGGCTAGATCTGGCGATCGCATGGCTTTGTTACCAATCACCAAAAGCATCGCTGCTAAAACACAAGCCCATGTCATGCCCCAAGGCGTTTCCACTAGAGCCAATGCATTTTTCAGGATTGGCTTGGCAAGGTTAACATTTGACTCCACCTGCATCAGGGCTTGCCAGTGAGGGAAAAGATGGGTGATGTAGAAATAAAGATCGGTAATCGCTGTGCCAAGCAAAGAACCGATATAAAACCAGCCGCCGACACGATGGGATTGATGGCGAATCGCCCAGATTGCCCAAGGCAGTGCTAAAGCTTCGACTGGCACATGATAGGCAGGTTCCCAACGCAACCATCCCCAATAGATGGAACCACATAGCCAAGTGAGGCTAAAACCCCAGATTAGGCTACCCCATAGTTTTAATTTAGGATCTTCTTGGAGATGCTTGGCGATCGCTAACCAACCGACGGTAAAAACCAAGCTCAACCAAGGTGCATAGCGCACTAGCGGAGCTTCAAAAAATACGGGTACAGACACTAAAAATAAGGAACTAGACCAAATTTGCCAATATTTAGACAGATTGACGATATTCAGTAAGTTTGCAAGTATATGATTATTATCGAGACTATCGAGATTTTTAAAGGGATATGTCGAAAACGCTGGCGTGGTTTTTACAGTCAAGGAGTTAGCTTGAACTGTTGCTTCACGTTCTAAGGAGCGCTGCTCTAGCTCAACCTTGTCAGGAGTTAAAAACAAAGTGTATTAAAAAGTTATGTTAATTTTTATTACTAAATATTTTAACAGCTTTTTTTGAGCAAGTTGGGATATTCTCTATGTTTTCTTAAGATGTATGGCGGGTTGACTGTGAATGCGATAGACATTGGTTAGCTCATACAAGAGTCGCTATAATGAATGAAAATTTACTTGAGAATTCAAGGCTTTTCACATATTCACTGATGTTATGTGGAACTCAGATGATGAATCTCCTGCTACTAGCCTGAAAGGGCAAGCACGGGGGCATTGCCCCTACATAAATAATTCATATTCTGTAGGGGCTGCGCCCCCGTGCCAGCCCTAAACTTAGCTATTGCAGGAGTTCCATCCGCGTAACATCATATATTCACAAAAAATCATGCATGATTGGATTGTAATTGGTGGTGGTATTACGGGAATATCACTAAGCTATGAACTGCAAAAAGCAGGTTTCTCAGTGTTGCTAATCGAGGAGCATCAGCAACTCCAAGGAGCAAGTAGCCTTGGCTATGGGGGAATTCCCTATTGGGCGGCGACAACTGCGCTCACGCGCCAACTTAGCCAAGAGGGAATTGCTCGACAGAGAGAACTATCGGACGAGTTAGGGCTTAATACTGAATTTCGGGAGATAGATTTACTATTAACCATTGATCCAGAAGCTGATCCGATCGCTGTTCTTGCTCAATACGAAGATTGCGCGATCGCGCCCCAGTTATTAACCGCACAAGAGGCTAGCGATCGCGAACCACTACTCAATCCAGCAGGAATTAGCGGCGCATTATTATTACCCCATGCTCATATCAATCTGGATAGTTTTGTCACCGCCCATAGCCAAGCTTTTCAAAAACTGGGTGGGGAGATTATCTATACTAAGGTCGAAAATTTATTAATCAAAGGCGATCGGGTCAAAGGTGTAGCCACGAAACAAGGTGAACTATATAGCGATCGGGTTGTGGTTTGTGCAGGTGGGCTGTCACGCGCTCTACTCAAAAAGTCAGGAATCAAGGCACGGATCTATTTCACCCATGCGGAAGCGATCGAGACGGAATCAGTTAATCTCAAATTACGTTCAATGATAATGCCCGCGAATTCTACTCGCGATGAACTGGAGTCCGCCACTACCAATGCTGACCAAGATGCAGTTTGGGATATCGCTGGGCAAGAAATTCTCCCACCTTCGATTGATGCGGGTGCAATTCAATTTCTCAATGGTCGGATTAGGTTTGGTCAACTCAGTCGTGTGTTAACCGATGTCCATGCAGCGATCGATTCGAGTCAAAGCGAAGCTGATATTCGGACTTCCATTAGCAAAATCCTGCCCGAAATTGCGGAACTAAAAGGGGTTTGGCGCAATTGTTTAGTTGCTTTTAGTTGTGACAATTTACCGTTAGTTGGGTCACTAGATGGCTATGAGAATCTGCATTTATTTTCAGGTTTCACCAGTCCTACTGTTTATGTACCGACTTTATCCAAAAGATTTGCCGCCTATGCGATGGGACAATCTGACCCGATTATTCCTTTACTATCTCCGCAACGATTTTGACGCAACGATTTTTATGGCTCTGATTCTTCATCCATATCAATAATCTGACCATTAAAGAATTCAGCCATATTCTTGACCACCATATCTTCTGCTGATATTCCCACATAACCTTTAACCTCAGTATTATCTGGCGTTATTGGTTTGCTCATATTTGGCTGCGGTGGCGGTGTGGGATTAGAAATTGGCTGATGGACTGGAGGCGAATAATTAGGAACGGGGGGGGATGGTGCGATCGGTGGTGATGTTATCGGTGGCGGCGCGATCGCGGGACTGATGGGAAGAGGTGCGTGAGTCTGGACTGGCTCTGCTTGCGAGGATGCTGAGACGAAGGTAAACATCACCTTGATCGGGCGTTGTAAATGCTTCTTAAATGCTTCTTCTAATTCGGGACGTTTTTGAACGACAATATTTTTAGTGGTTTCGTCACGATTTCCGCCTAAGCCCACTTTGACGCTGCCACTATCAATGGTGATAATGTGGGCTTGAATTTGGACAAACACTGATTTTGTAGGGGTTGGCAACATCATCAATACGTTTTGCCATAGCTGTGCCAGATCATACCCAACTGAAGCAAAGTTCTCTAAATTATCGTCACTTCCCGAATAGATCGGTGTTTCTGCAACTTGAGGAGGAGTTATGGAATTTGATGATACTTGGGACGTTACGGTTGATTGAGAAGTTTCTGCTAAATTTTGTTGAGGTGGGATGGGAACTGGAGGTGGTGTAAATTGAGGGGTTGGCGGGATATTGGCAGGAATATTTGTGCGCGGCGGCGTAAATTGAGGGGTTGGATAAGGCGATTGTGAGGAATTACCCGCTTGCGCTCCTATTGCTGATGGCAACAAGCCCATGAGGGTTACTTCTAGCCATAGACGCGGTTGTGTGGAATTACGGATTTGTAACTCCGCCGATCTCAAATGTTGTTGACCGAGCAGAATATGTCCTATGGATAGGGTTTGAGCAAGCTGGACTAGGCGTTGCCAACCTGTGCTGGTCATCGCAACTAGATCACTGCGATCGCTGGCAGTTTTGGCGATTAATAAATCTCGATAGACATTGGCTAAGTTCTGCAACACAATCAATGGTTCGCGTCCACGATCCATGATGCGGCGCACATAATCGATTAATTGAGTAGAATGATCGGCAGCGATCGCCTCAATCAATGACAATAGATCCTGTTCTGGCACAGAACCCACCAGTTCCCAAACTGCTTCAATTGTAATCTCTCCATCTAATAAGCTCAACTGATCGAGCAAAGATTCCGCATCGCGCAGCCCACCTTGGGCAATTTGAGAAACTAAAGTAATTGCTTCTGTATGAATATTAATATTTTCATTTACAGAAATCTTTCCTAAGTGCTTAACCATCGCATCAAGGGGAATCCGCCGAAAGTCAAAGCGCTGACAGCGAGAGATAATTGTCGGTAATACGCGCTGTGGGTCGGTGGTTGCGAGAATAAAGGTAACGCGATCGGGTGGTTCTTCTAATGTTTTTAGCAGCGCATTAAATGCTGCTGTACTTAACATATGACATTCGTCAATAATATAAACCTTAAACCGAGCTTTTACGGGTGCAAACTGGGCGCGTTCGATTAATTCGCGGATGTTATCGACACCTGTATTGCTTGCCGCGTCAATCTCGGTGATGTCTAGGGCGTTGCCATTGGCGATGCTCAGGCATAATTCGCACTTACCGCAGGGATGGGGGGTAGGATTGTCGGAACTTAGGCAATTGAGCGACTTTGCCATGATCCGCGCACTTGATGTTTTACCTGTACCTCGCGCCCCTGTGAATAGGTATGCGGGTGCGATCCGCTTGGTGTTTAGCGCATTGGAAAGCGTGTGCGCGATCGCCTCTTGTCCAACTAGGTCGGCAAAGATTTGGGGGCGATATTTGTGATGGAGAGGCTCGTAGCCCATAGGAACTCTGATTGCGAAAGCGCTACTGGTCAAATATAGCACTCACTAGTATAGCGATCGCTTTGAGCTATTTGTTACAGTAGAGTATGTCAGCGATTGACATCGTGACCATTGACATCGTGAATTTAGGGAGCAGATTTATGTACCGCCTGAAATATCCGACTGAACAAAGCGATCCGCCTCTATCGCCTAGAGATACTTTGCCAACGATGTATGACTTACCAAGCGAAAACCATGAGGAGAATGGGGTGGATCAATTTCATAGTTTTCAGTCTGAGCTTTTGTGGCTAACATTCTGTCCTGCAAATTACCAAAGCGATCGCATATTTTGTGCTTCCGATCTCTATCTTTATTACGATGTGCATCATCAAAACTGGTACAAACGTCCTGATTGGTTTGGGGTTGTTGGTGTGCCGAGACTCTATGACGATGAGGATTTGCGTTTGAGCTATGTGATTTGGCAGGAGGGAGTTAGCCCTCACGTTGTTGTCGAGTTATTGTCACCTAGTACGGAAAAAGAAGATTGTGGTGAGGAATTCAGATCCCCGACTTCTTTTGTGAAATCGCAAGTTGCCTTTGATAGCGTAAAAGAAGTCGGGGATCTTGGCTGTACTTCTCAAAATGGTCAAGCAGAAAAGCCACTGTCAAAATGGGAGGTATATGAAAAAATTTTACGAATTCCTTATTATGTGATTTTTAGCCGCTATACCGATCGCATGAGGGTGTTTACATTGCAAAGCGATCGCTATGTGGAGCGAGACCTAGCTGATTCTAAGATCTGGATGCCTGAGATTGAGCTGGGTATTGGTTTATGGCAGGGTCGGTATAAAGGCGTTAATCGATTGTGGCTGCGATTTTATGATGCTAACGGTAATTGGATTCTGACGGATACCGAACAAGCAGATCTGCGTGCTGAACAAGCGGAATTAGATAAAAAACTAGCTCAACAACGTGCGGAATCCTTGGCGCAACGTCTGCGGGAGTTAGGGATTGAACTTTAATATGGCTTGCTGTAGCTCGGATAATATACAGGGCTTAGCGATCGCATCATTCATCCCTAATGCTAGATATTTTGCCTGATCCTCGCCAGTGGAGTTCGCGGATACGGCGATGATGTAGGGGCGATCGCTTTGAGGATATTCGGCGACAATGCGGCGGGTTGTTTCCATGCCATCCATTTGTGGCATTTGGATATCCATTAAGATGATGTCGTAGCGTTTTTCACGCAGTTTGGCTAGGACTTCGATCCCATTGCTGACGATCTCAGATTCGTAGCCAAGTTTTTGGAGAAAGATCTTCATTAACATTTGATTGTAGGTCACGTCTTCAGCGACAAGAATGCTCAGAATTCTCTTGTTCCCCTCTCCTGCGGGAGAGGGGCTAGGGGTGAGGGTATCTTCTGCTTCAAGTAGATTTGTGGTTTGTGGTGGTGTGGAACTAGCTATCGCACTACTAATCAGGTGTTGGGGATTGGGCGAACTTTCTGGGATAAGCAAGGGGCTGCTTAAGCCACTTGTTTCAGGAGGGAATAACTCTAGCTCGAAGCTGAAGGTGCTACCGACTCCAATCTGGCTAACTACGGTGATTTCGCCACCCATTCTGTTGATGATATCTTGGCTAATCGCTAAACCTAAACCTGTTCCTTCCGTTTTTACATCGACTTCTCCGACCTGCTCAAAGGGGAGAAATATTTTGGCAAGTTCTGAGGCGGCGATGCCTGCGCCTGTATCAGCGATCGCAAATTGAAGCTTGGGATCATTAGTCATCTTGCGGACAGTAAGGGTGATCCCGCCTGTGGATGTGAACTTGATCGCATTGCTTAATAGATTCAAGAGGACTTGTCTTAAACGCTTCTCATCCGCAAAGATATTTTTTGGGAGATCATCGCCAAAATTAGTGGTGAAAGTGAGATTTTTTTGATGGGATTGGATGTAGATTATATCTACCGTTGTTTGTAAAAAACTAGCTAGATTTAACAACTTGGGTTGAAGTTCCATTTTGTTGGCTTCGATTCTGGAGATGTCAAGGAGATCTTGGATTAAGGAAAATAGATGTTCACCTGACTTATAAATTATGTTGATGAATTCCAGAGTTTCCTCAGCTAAACTGGGATCTTCTTGGAGAAGTTGCGAAAATCCCAAGACCGAATTTAGGGGCGTGCGGAGTTCGTGACTGACATTGCCTAAAAATCTGCTCTTGGCGATATTAGCCGCTTCACTTGCCGCGATCGCTTCTGATAGAGCTTGATTTTGGGCGGTCAGTTGTTCTTTTTGGAGTTTGAGCAAATCAATATCAAATAAACTAATCACCACGCCATCAATCACATTGTCTGTCGTCCGATAGGGACGAATGCGAAGAATATCCCAATGTCCTGTGCGACTCTGTACGTCCTGCTCGAAGGGAATCAAGGTGTCGATTACTTCTATAATTAAACCCATTAAATTGGGAACACCAATATTCGTCTGAATGTCGCTAAAGGGTCGCCCGACATCGCTAGCAATCAGGTTAAAGGCTTGCTCCGCCATCGGTGTAAAGCGGCGAATCCGTAAATCTCTCGACAGCATCAAGATCGGAATATTCACACTTTTGAGCAGATTTTGGAGATCGTTATTGGCGATATTTAACCGAGTATTGCGATCGCGCATTTCCTCATTGACCGTAGTTAACTCCTCATTGGTCGCCTGAATTTCTTCTTTAGCCGTTTCCAATTCCTCATTCGCGCTTTGCAACTCCTCATTACTGGAAAGATATTCTTCACCAGCGACTTTGAGGTCTTGATGGGTCGCCTCTTGAGATTCAATAATCGATCGCAAATATTCTTTAGTTTTGAATAGCTCATGGGTCAGCCGCGCTACTTCAATATTCACTTCATTCTGGCGCTCTTTCCGAGATTTATTAACAGGTGCTGGCTCAGGAGTTGCCGACAAAATCGATTGGACGCGACTCTCAAACAGCACTAAAAAATGAGTCTCGTTATCGCTCTGAATCGGAATCACATTGATTTTCACCAAAAGCGATGACATTTGAACATTATCTTTGGTGATTGGGATATTTTGCTTTTTGACATCGTAGAGCAGCGATCGCAACTCCAGCATTAATTCAGGACGCGCCATTTTTAATAGGTTTAAACTCGCCTTACCCGCAGCCGCTTCTAGATATAGGCTCGTCTGTCCCCGAAATTGCAAAATATCCAAATCACCGTTTACAATCACGCCCACGGGCGCATATTGACTTAACACCACCCGATCGGCGACCTGCTCCAAATTGGATTCAGGTTCAGTTAGATCTTGCTGGACAAGACTCCCTAGATTTTTGACGTTGGTACTTTTGACATAAGTACTTTTGACAAAGTTAAAATTCATCTGCGGTGAAGTCGGTTTCCGCTTATAAATACGATTCTTTTTGTCAACGACCGCAAACAACTCCGCCGCGCTGCCAATGCCCTCGGAACTGCCTAACATCAAAAAGCCATCAGCATTGAGCGCATAGTGAAAAATCGGCATCACCTTTTTCTGAAGCACAGGCTCTAGATAAATCAGCATATTTCGGCAACTGATCAGATCCAAGCGCGAAAAGGGCGGATCGCTAGTCAAGTTTTGCCGCGCAAATACACATAATTGCCGCACCGACTTACCGATCTGATAGCCATCTGGGACTTGCGTAAAAAATTGGCGCAGGCGTTCGGGTGAAATATCAACTAGGGCTTGATGATTATAAATTCCTAATCTCGCTTTATTAATCGCGATTTCACTAATATCGGTCGCAAAAATCTGGATTGGGTGCTTGTCAGGGCGATCGCCAAAAAATTCTAATAAGCTGATCGCGATCGAATAGACTTCTTCGCCTGTCGAGCAACCCGCAACCCAGATCCTGATCGGCGCATCAAGGGGCTTATGTTCACAAAGCGCGGGAAAAACTAATTGTTGAAGCACCTTAAACGACTCTGGCTCCCGAAAGAAGCTGGTCACATTAATCAAAATATCGTGATACAGCTTTTCTACTTCAACGGGATTCGCCTGCAAAAATTCTCGATAGCTTTCCAAATCCTCTAAGTTCAACATCCCCATCCGTCGCGCAATCCGCCGTCTCATCGTGCCTTGCTTGTAGTGACTAAAGTCCACCCCCATCCGATTTAACAACAGTGTAAAAATATGCGCCATCGTTTCGCCACTATGCTCAAAAATGGCGGTCGAAGGTAGATCGATCGCATCTCTAGCGATCTCAGCATCAACTACAGCCATACTTTCATGGGCTTTCTGGCTGATGATCACCAATTCTGCGGCAATCTCCTCAGGTGTTAACACCATATCCACATAGCCCGAAGCGATCGCAATCATCGGCATGGTCGGAAATTCCGCCGAAGCAAGCTCTTGAGCAAATGTAGCTCCCCCCACCGACTTGATCACCCCGAAGCCGACCGTCCCATCTTCGTTATTGCCTGAAAGTAGTACGGCGATCGCATTCTCACCGCGATCGGCGGCTAATGAACTAAAAAAGCCATCGATCACCATATATTTGCCGCGCACTTTCCGCCTTGGTTCCAGTCGCAAAATCCCCTGTTCCAAGGTCATCAACGTATTCGGCGGGATCACATAGACACTATTCGGAACAATTCGCATTCCCTCCTGCGCCTCATTCACAGGCATCGCTGTCGTCCGCCCCAAAATCTCGCTCAATTGACTATCATGCTCAGGTGCTAAATGCTGAATCACCACAAATCCCATGCCCGTATCATCAGGCAAGTTTCGTAATAGTTGTGTAAACGCATCTAACCCACCTGCTGACGCACCAATCGCGGCGATCGGGAAAGAGTCTTGCAGTAGTGGCTCCAGATCCAACGATAAATCAGACCCTGTTTCTAAATTCGCTTCTGATTCAGATGTCATGATTCTTTCGTTTTTTTTGCGATTTGCTACCGCAAAATCTTAACAGAAATAATTGCTAACTTATCTTAAGAATTACTACATTTTTTCATGTGAACATAAAAAGCAGGGGTAATTCATGAATTACCCCTGCTTTTTATGTTCACATCGATCAAAGATCATCAGGATTAATACCCAGCGATCGCAAATAAGCCTCTAACTTTTCTTTCTGTTGACGCTCTTGATTAGCAATTAGCCGTTCTTGATCAGCGATCGCCCGTTCTTGATCAGCGATCGCTCTTTGCTGATTAGCGATCGCATCAGATTGCACCGCCCTCTCATCACCCGTCAGCAACAAATTCCCATCCTCATCCCACCACCGCAGCCAAGTCGTCATTTCGCGTTGTTGAATTTCTTGTTGCAATCCAAGCTCTACCGCCATTGGCGCGATCGCAAAATGACCGCGATCGTTCGGCTCCATCTTGGCATAGCGACCATCTACCAAATGATAAACCTCAAGAATATCTTTCCATGCATCAAAAATGGCATAAAAAGGAATCCGAATCGCTTGCTCATACACCCAAAATTTTCCTGCTTTTTCACTTGCGCTAGGTGGGGTGGCATCTCTTTCTTCCTTGCCACTGCCAGACACAAATTCGATCGCAATTAACGGCGCAACAGATTCTTTCCACAAAACATAGGAACGGCGATATTCACCATCTAGAAGTGGTGAGACATTTGGTACATAAAACCAGTCAGGGGCTTCGGCTCCTTTTTCAGGTGGTTCCATCATTCGCCAATAAATACCGCTATCTTGACCAATGCAGTAGCGTCCATCGGGATGTAATTTCTCTAAGACTGGGGCGATCGAACTGGTTAAAACAATACTTTGTGGGTGTTCCTGAAAATTTTTCACAAAGGTTCCGTCTGATTCGGGTAGCTGTTTATGATCGGGAAGATTGATTGATTTTGCGGGAATATGTAAAGGTGGTGAAGCCGTGGACTTGGTTGGTACTTGGGTTTGCATAGTAACTCTCAGAGATACATTGGTTCAATTTCAACATAAATTTTAGGTAAAAATGAGCGTCTTACATCTCTTCAGGATTGTATCCAAGCGCCCTCAATTGTTCGGCTAACCGTTGGGCTTTTTGTTCAGATTGGACCGCTTTTTGTTCAGATTGGACTGCCCTTTGTTCAAATTGCACCGCCTTTTGTTCAAATTGCACCGCTCTCTCATCGCCCGTCAACAACAAGTTCCCATCTTCATCCCACCACCGCAGCCATGTCGTCATTTCGCGTTGTTGGACTTGTTGTTGTAATCCAAGCTCCACCGCCATTGGTGCGATCGCAAAATGTCCGCGATCGTTCGGCTCCATCTTGGCATAGCGTCCATCCACCAAATGATAAACCTCAAGAATATCTTTCCATGCATCAAAAATGGCATAAAAAGGAATCCGAATGGCTTGCTCATACACCCAGAATTTTCCTGCTTTTTCGCTTGCGCTAGGTGGCGTTGCATCCCTCTCTTCATCTCCACTGCCAGAAACAAACTCAATCGCAATCAAAGGCGCGACAGATTCTTTCCAGAGAACGTATGAACGCCGATATTCTCCATCCAAAAACGGCGATACATTCGGCACATAAAACCAGTCAGGCGCTTCTGCTCCCTTTTCGGGTGGTTCCACTAATCGCCAATAAATACCGCTATCTTGACCTATGCAATACTGTCCATCGGGATGTAATTTTTCGAGGACTGGGGCGATCGAGCTTGTCAAAACAATACTCTGGGGATGTTCCTGAAAGTTTTTCACAAAGGTTCCGTCAGTTTCTGGCAGTTGCTTATGATCGGGAAGATTAATTGATTTTGCGGGGATAAATGGGGGAGAGGGTGGTGTGGACTTAATTGGGGCTTCGGTGGTTTGCATAGTAGCTCTTAGAGATACAATTCAGTTGATTTTAGCATAAATTTTTAGATTCCCTCAGCCCCTCTTGTGAAGGCTTTTTAAGAATGAAAAACAAATAACTTGTGCAAATAAAACCCAAATTTGTTGGGGCGGGCTTCGCCCGCCCCAA
>JANMFC010000080.1:0-9874 GCA_031377675.1 Pseudanabaena sp. OTE_70b_metabat_355
TTGGGGCGGGCGAAGCCCGCCCCAACAAATTTGGGTTTTAATTATTTTCATTCCTTAGTACTCAAGCTCTTGAAAATTTTGGCGTGCTTCCGACGCGAGATCAAAAAAGCCGCTTGTTGCGTCCTCAAGATTAACACTAAAGGCATAATGTCCATCGTTGGTATCTATGGCAAGAGTGTAGGGAATATCTCGCAAACCATTAAACCAAAATTGTCCATCAGTATCGGTGTAGGTCGTTTGCACTGGCGATGCGTTAATCGTCACCTTGGCATTGCTAACTAGATTATCACCAGTCTTACCACCCCAATTTTGGGTGTCAGCGACTTTGCCATAGAAGCTGCGATCGCCGCCATTGCTTTGTCCGAAGAAACTGTAAGCAGGTTCAATCATTGAGGCGATCGCTAATACGCAGATTAGCAGTAAGCCAATCATTCCCAATCGGATTTGCTTAGATAATTTGAAGCTATGAACCTTGAATTTTTTAAGGTTGAATTTTTTGATGAACATTGTAATTACACCTATTATTTAACTAGTTTTTATGGCAATTCATACAGCAATTTGCTTTCAAACTCGTCACAAATTAAAATATAAAACCCGTTGCGGGGCTTCGCCTTGCGACCCTTTTTGTGGAGGGTTTGATCGAATTTTGCTTGGACTACTCGCCAATAGAAAAATAGCGTAGCCATTCTATGGTTTGGTAGTAAGCTCTGGTAAATCGCTACGCTCTTTGATCCCAGAAATTGCCGCCGCCATGCGCTGAAATACTTCCACATTCTCCATATAGCCACGAAACAGGGAACTACCAACGCCTTCAGCATTGATCAAAACATCATCAGCAGTGTGATTTGCGACCGTTACCATTCGCTCCAAATCAGCGGTTAATAACAGTCCGTCAGGTTCGCGATCGGGGTTTGCGATTGAGCCGTCTTTGGAAGTGGCAGGCTTGAGATTGATGTCATCCGCTAAGAAGTCAGTGCGATAAGCAGGACGGGCAGAAACCCCTAGAGCCAATTTAATGCTTGGATTTGCCTCATCAGGATAGCCATTGTTGTCGCGATCGCTATAGGTAGGAAAGCCTGCATCCTCAAAGGCACGGAGGGCATCTTTGAGATCAATGCGCTTTTCTCTGATACCGAGAGTGTCCACAGTTCCTGCCACAGTTTGACCTTGGGCATGATCAGACGTGACAAGCACGAGGGTTTTGCCGTCTTTTTTGGCAAAATCGCGGGCGATCGCCACAGATTGATCGAGGGTCAAAACTTCATACAACGTGCGATCGGTATCTAGGGAATGGGCAAGCTTATCAATTTGCGAAGATTCCACTAGTAAAATCCAACCTTGGGGTGAGACATTATCCAGCACCGCGATCGCTTTTGCGGTCATTTCGGGCAGAGTGGGAATCTGGGAGAATTCAGAAGGAACGGGCGGTTTTAAAGATTTTGCACCGCGCCCATTAATGGTAGCTTTGCCTCTGGCAATCAAAATATCTAGCACCGAGGGGATATTCGTCGCGCCTAAAGCCGAATTGGCACGAAAATCACCCAGAAACAATCCCAGTATTGGTTGATTATTGGGAGCATTTCCTAAACTATTTACATCGGTAACAATGCTATAGCCCTTGTCCTTGGCGATCGCTACCAAATCACGCTCATCCTTTCGTGAAACTTGATCCTTGAAATCAATAATCTTATTTTTGGGCAAAAAGTAACGCGCCCCAGAGCCTAACGCCACATCTACAGGTTGACTGAGTTCCGCAAGGCTTTTAAAACCAGTCGCAGGTAAAGCCGAGCCATCTTCAAAATGGTCGAGTAACTGTTGGGCGATCGCGTCATATTGGCGGCGCGAAACTAGATTCGAGAAAGTAGCGGCGGGTGTCGCATCTACACTAAAAGCAGTGGTCGCAAAGCCAATTCCCCAACCGTATAAGCGTTTCATATATTGCGGTAAGGTTTCAATACGAGGGTTGTCGAGCGGGTTGCTAGGCGTATTATCAGGGAAGGCTGCTAGTGAACCATTGATCGTTTTTATGCCCGATGTGAGGGCGATCGCGGTATTAGCAGAGTCAGGAATAATGCTATCGAGGGAAGATGTGCTGACAACACCAAGTTCTGCCATCTTTTCCATATTCAACAAAGATGTCGCCTTACCATCCTTAAACCCATGAGCCATGATCCGTCCCGCCGTGCGGAGAGGGCTGCCCATGCCATCACCGATCATCAAAATGATCTTTTTGAGGTCGCTACCAAGTTGAAATCGTTGAACTGCATAGCTATTCTGAGCAGTCACAATGCTGTTATCAGCTTTCAGTTTGGCGATTACTTCATATTTACCAGATTGCTCAAAGCTAAAGTTACGCCAAGACTTCCCAAATAGTTTAGGGTCAGCAGGCAATCCAACTTCCAATTCACCACCTGACATAGCCAGTTCTTTGGCAATTTGTTCGTTAAATGCTTCTGTATAGTCTTTGCCATTGATCGTGAGCGATTGCAAAGTAGGCGCTGTTTTGGCAGGAATCGTGTTTTCAATCCTGAGATCAAAACGTTGATTGACCAAAAAAGTGGTGTCATTTGTGGGCCAAATTCTCACCTTGCCAACCGTCGCCAAGTCTTTCTGAGCTAGGGCAACGGGCATAAATGTAAGATTGAGCAGTAGAAATGGCAGAGCGATCGCTACAAACGTCAATGCAAATGCAAACTTGCGATTAATAAAATTAATGATTTCAATATCCTTTATTATTTCGCGAAAACTAAGTTTGGCTGGGTGATTAGGTATTCTCATGGGGCGATCGGATTAACCTTTGAATCTTTCCATCAAAACATGGAATTTACAAGGTAAGGTTAAGAAATGGCTAAGGTCATTAAGTAATTTGCTGCGTAGAAACTGCTTGCAAGGTTCTCGGTTAATTGATTGAATAAAAAAGCGGGGCTTAGCCCGCTTTTTTATCGTGTATTGATACAACAGCTAAATCGCAACTACTTTATGCTTCCGTCACAACTGGATCTTCAGTCTTGCCAAAGGCGATCCTCAAAAATGGAGGAGCAAGGAACGTAGTCATAATCACCATGATGATAATCGCTACTTCTAGAGGCTTGTCGATCGCACCGCTAGCCGTACCAATCCCTGCAAATACGAGTCCAACTTCACCACGGGGAACCATGCCAATCCCGATCGCTAAGCGGTTGATATTGGGTATACCAAAAACCACCCAACCTGTAATTACTTTGCCGATGATGGCTACGGCGAGCATAAATACGGCAATTAATAAACCACTGCGATTTTCAGGGATCATTGGATTGAGAACACTGAGATCGGCTCTCGCCCCAACCGTTACAAAGAATACGGGTACAAGTAAATCGGCAACAGGTTTAATCAGTTCATCTAATTCCTTACGAGCATCGGTTTCATCCAGTACCAATCCTGCGGCAAAAGCTCCTAAAATTGCTTCTAAATGGATTGCATTGCCAATAAAAGCCATTATGTAGGCAAAGATAAAAGCGGGGATGACGATATTGCCACGAGTTTGGAGTTTATTAACTATTGCCACGAAGGTTTTGTTAAAAAAGCCACCTAAGAGAATGGAACCAAATAAGAATGCGATCGCGCTGACTAAGAGAATAGCGACGTTGGTAATATCCACTTCTCCTGTTTTCGCCAAACTGGCGACCACCGCTAAAACGATGATCCCTAATACGTCATCGATTACAGCCGCACCAACGATGATTTGTCCCTCCTTCGATTTTAATTGACCGATTTCCGCTAGTACTTTAGAAGTAATGCCGATACTGGTCGCTGTGAGCGCCGCCCCCGCAAAAATCGCAGGAATCGCCGCCACATGGAAAAAGTACATTAATCCAAGTGTTCCCGCCGCAAAGGGAGCCGTTACCCCGATAAAGGCTACGACAAAAGCTTGGATACCAACTTCTTTAAGTTGCTGAATATCTGACTCTAAACCAATCTCAAACAGCAGAACAATTACGCCTAATTCAGCGATTACCGAAATTACTTCACTTTGTTGGGCAAAGATGCTGTTGACGGCTTCGGGTGACAATTGATTCAAAATTTGCAACACAGACATGACTACTGAGTCAGAAGCGGTAAACCCACCTTCAGGAAAAATGACTAAGCGCAAGGCGGATACACCGACAATTACACCCGCAACTAATTCCCCTAAAACTGGAGGTAGATCTAGTCGTTTGGCAATTTCACTGCCAACTTTGCTAGCAAGATAAATTATGACTAGGGTGAGCAGTACCCCTGAAAGAATAATTGGCGCATTTTCTGAATCGGCGGTGGCAAGTAGAGGGTGCGATATCTGCAATCCAGATAAATGAGGACCGATCGCTGCGATCGAGAACATAGACTATTTTCCTTTATATTAGGGGTGATCCAAAAAGCCCAATTTTCACACATACTTGTACTAGCGATCGCTCTAATACAGCTAGTCAAACAGCTAACCAAACAAAACTCATGGAAAATTCAGATTATGGTGAAAGCTTAACTTGGACTGCCGAAGCCAAAGTCAAGTATAAAAATATTCCCTACTTTGTGCGATCGCAAGCACGTCAACGCATCGAACAGCTAGCACAGGACTCTGGCAGTGATACGGTTACGGCTGAAATTGTGGAAAAAGCTAGAGTTGAGTTTGGACAGTAGGTTCAAGGAAAAAGATAAAAGATAAAAGGCAAAAGGTAAAGGGAAAAATTTTTTATGGCTAATGACTTGAGACAGCAAAATCAGGATCGTGGTTATCTGCTGACGGAGCAGGCTAATCCTCATAGCCAGAATTTGGATCGGTTGAGTGCGTTGGAAATTGTGGAATTGTTTAACCGTGAGGATGCTAAGGCGGTTGAGGCAGTTGGACAGGAAAAAGTGGCGATCGCTGAGGCGATTACGGTAATTGCGGCGGCGATCGCTAATGGTGGGCGCTTGTTTTACGTTGGTGCTGGCACGAGTGGCCGACTTGGGGTATTGGATGCGGCTGAATGTCCGCCGACTTTTTGTAGTGATCCTGAATTGATTCAGGGGATCTTAGCAGGAGGAATGAATGCGATGGTGCGGAGTTCTGAGGCTCTAGAAGATCGCGAAGATGATGGCGCGGCGGCGATCGCTGAAAGAAAGATTAGCGATCGGGATGTGGTATTTGGGATCACCGCAGGCGGCACAACTCCCTATGTGCATGGAGCGCTAAAAGAGGCTAAGCAAAGCGGTGCGAAAACAGTCTTTTTTTGCTGTGTTCCTGCCGATCAATTTCCGATTCAGTACGATATCGAGATTCGTCCGCTTGTGGGCGCAGAAATATTAGCAGGATCAACCAGACTCAAGGCGGGGACAGCAACTAAACTGGTATTAAATACAATTTCTACGGGCGTAATGGTACAACTGGGCAAAGTCTATGGCAATCGGATGATCGATGTGTCAGTGACAAATAGCAAGCTGGAAGATCGGGCTGTCAGGATTATTCGCGATCTCACATCCCTCAGTCGTGAAGCGGCGGCGGACTTATTAGCGCGATCGGGTAAAAAAGTGAAGCTAGCTCTGTTAATGCATTGGCAATCGGTGGATGTGGATAGCGCCGCCCAAATTTTGCAAGCGTCTAACGGACATTTAGGTAAAGCGTTATCGGGTGAAACGTTATGACTGGTTCGGAACTGCGACAGGCGATCGCCACGAAATGGGACTATTCTTATGATGTACAGTTACGCAAAACTCAAGGCAAAATTTTCCTACAGGTAATGTGGCGCTACCAAGAACAGCAGTCATTTTCGATGGGTGAAGCGGAGTTTATTCAACATCTCGATGCGATCGCTGCTTATTTGAGTGATTGGGGGGTAGTTGAACAAGTCCAGAAATTCATCGAAACCACCAAGGAGCGTCCCCGCCACGGCAAGGCTGTTAGCATTCCCCTCCAAATCGGTGAGCGATCGCTAGAGTGGCTGGTCGAGTAATATAATTACTAACTATTGGTTTATTTAGGAGAGTTAGCGATCAAGCTATATAGAGCAGTTAGCGAGGCTGAACTGGCAGATATTCTGAATTATGGTAGGTTTCGCCCCTGTCCTTCTGGGTGTTCGATGGAAGGAAAATGGTTTGCCGAGGAATTAGAGAATGCTTTAGAGTGGGGAAAACGCTTTTATACTTCTACCAAATTCCATGTTGTGGTCGCAACTGTGAGCTTAGAAGTTGCGGCAAAAATGTACCCACGCGAAGAAAATTTGGATGGGATCGGTAAGGCTATATGGGCTGACGAAGAAATTTTAGATCAAATTAAGCCACTTGAAATTTTATCGGTGTCAAGATGAAAAATATAATGCAGGTTATAAATGTAGCATCAACGCTTTTTGCTGAAGTTAAGCTTAATTGGCTTACTGCGGAGCAAGGTGGGCGAAAAAGAGCTATTTCAATGGTTGATTATGCTGCTACAGCCTATTTTACAGACGGCGATCGGCGATTATTTAGCATAATCTTACATTTCCTAACAAAATTAGAAGGAGGTGTAAAAACTCCTACTCAGATTGATCGTGCAACAATAGAATTTCTCGCTCCTGAACTGGTTGCAGAGTCACTTGCTGAGGGCATACAATTTTGCGTTACAGAAGGAGCGAGAGTTGTAGCCAAAGGTGAAATTTTATCTGTTCAAATTTCCTATTCCCAAAAATATGTTCGCAACTAAAGAAAATTTTCCTCAACTTACTCCTAAAGAATATTTTGCTTGGGAAGAAAAACAACTAAACAAGCACGAATATATCGAAGGTGAAGTTTATGCCATGAGTGGCGGCAGCGTTAATCATGGACGTATTGCGATTCGATTTACTAGCATATTCGATTCTCACTTACAGGGTAGCAGTTGCATGATTGGTAACTCTGACATTAAGGTAAAAATTGTCAGAACCAGTAACTACACTTACCCTGATGTCAGCATCACCTGTGACGATCGCGACAAAATCACCACTCAATATATTACCTATCCATCTTTAATCGTTGAGGTTTTATCTCCCAGTACTGAAGCTTACGATCGCGGCGGTAAGTTTAGACTATATGCCAACAACCCCGTATTACAAGACTATTTACTGGTTAGCTCCACCAGTATCGAAATAGACTTGTATCATAAAAAAGATAATGGTGAATGGGTAATTACTAACTACAAAGATGGCGACACGATTGAGCTAAAAAGCATCAATCTCACCTTTGCGATCGCCCAAATTTATCAAGGACTCACACTTACAATAGAAACTGAACAGATCTAGCGATTTTCAGCAAATAATCATGGCACGAACAATCGTAGCCGCAAAATAAAAGCCTGATTGTATTGTTGTAAGCCAAAGATTGTAAGCTTATGATAAGAACATTGTTCTCTACTAGTTCATGGCAAAGTACTTTCAAATTGTCTCCATAGGCTTCTAGCCACATTTACGTCATAATCTTCAGGGCAAAAATATGAGTCAGGCAGGAGCTAACCCATGGGATCGCCAATTTGTTAACCTTGGGCGAATCATGCAGTTTTTGCGTGATGAAGATGGTATTGACAATCTACTAACCGCAACCCTTGATTATCTTCGCGATAACTTTGAGTACAAACTAATTTGGATTGGGCTTTACGATGCCGAAAATCATCGTCTCACGGGCAAAGGGGGGACTACGCCTGCGGGGGAGCTAAAATTTTTAAAGGAGCGCTTTGCACTCACCGCAGGCGATCTACTCGATCAAGTAATTTTGCAGCGTAAGCCCTTACCAATCGCCGATCTGCGTCAAGAAAAGCGGAGCGGCGATTGGCAAAAGGTGGCTCAAAAATTTGATATTCAAGGCACTTTACTTTGGCCGATCTATCATCGCGATCGCAGTTTTGGGGTAGCCCTACTTGGCTCAAACTTGTGGAATGGCACACCACGCAACGATGAAAGAGCGAGACTTTCCGTCGTACTTGGCGCTCTGGGGGCAACGTTAAGTCGTCTTGATACCGAGTGGCATTTTCAAAATGCTAAGCGTCCAGACGAACCAATGTGGCAAATCCTCGCCAAAATCCGCAATATTTCTACGCTTACTGAGCGCCTCGAAGAAGTTGTGCAAGAAACCCATAGCTTCATCATGCCCGATCACACGAATATCTATTGGTTTGAGCGAGAGCATCAATATTTTTGGCGGCGCGTGACCAATCGTCAAGCTGGACCAAAATCAAAACAGGTCGTTGACAATACGGCTGGTGTCACCGTGCAGAATGCACCCACACTTTATCAGGCGTTGACAAAGGATCAAGTTGTGGTGGTAGTAGATGCCAAATCCATGACGAAGGGCGACGTTAGCAATCGGGTGATGGAGCAATTTGGTGCAACGTCTATAATTATTGCGCCGATCTTTTTTCAGTCTGAACTTTTAGGATTTTTATCTGTAGAGGGCGATGAACCAAGACTATGGACAGATGATGAACGAAATTTTGTTCGTGGTGCAGCGCAACTAGCGGCGATTACGGCTCCCTTAGAAGAGATGGAGGTCACTCTTGATCGTATTGCTTCCGATCAAATTCTCACCGCAGGGATCGCCAGAGCCATTTACTCAGACAGTGATTGGCAAAAATCTCTGGAGAATGCTTCCGAACAGCTATGTCAGCGCCTCGGACTAGAACGTTTTTGGGTGGCAACCTATGACAAAGACAACGATGTTTTTCGAGTCGATTTTCAATACCATCCCAAAAACCGCCGCCCCTTACCAACCACACTGCCCGCATTAGCTTCTGTTGATGTACAAATGCTAGAACAGTCTAGCGAGGCTGCCATTGTCGAAAATCTGGATAATGATTTTAAATTTTTATCATGGCGCAGTTCCTTGCTCGATCTTGATGTGCGATCGATGATTGTCAGTAGTACTTCAGTCGGAAAATCTCTGGAAGGAGTCTTAGGCGTGGGACATGAAGCGCCGCGCACATGGTCACGACCAGAACGAGAAATGGTACAGGCTGTTGCTCAACAAATTGGCTTAATCGTTCACCAAAATGAATTGCAGCGCCTATCCGATGAGCGCCAAAAGTCCCATCAATCGGTGCAGTTTGGACTAGTAGCCTTGCAACAATCAAATACTCTCGAAAAATTGCATCATACCGCCACGCAATTAATGGCTCAGGTGACGCAATCGCCTCTGGCGGTGTTAGTAATCTGGCTCCCAGGCAGGCAGGGCGGACAAATTGCCTCTGTATTTTCCAGTCGTGAAGAATTTCAGCTTACGGTTAGCGAGACTTTAATTGCGATCGAAGAAGATCCACTTGTGCAGTGGACAATCCAAAGTGACGGAATTTTGCCTCTGAGTGTCCATGATTTGCCCGAATCGACCAAGGCTTGGCTGAATGCTCCTGCGCTCGGACAATTGATGGTGACGGCTTTGCGGACAACGCCTGAGCATCAACCTACGGGGATGATTTTGGTCGCCGATCGCGCTGGTCGGCGTTGGGTTGATCGCCAACTCCAAGCTTTTAATATGCTAGCTAATCAACTTGCTTGGTCGCGCCGCCATTTATTACTGGTCGATCATCTCAAACATAATCGCCAAGAACTAGAGCGCTTGAATTGGTACAAGCACCGCCGCCTCGAAGATATCTATCGCACGGTTAGTACTGGTGTGCAACGTTTGCTGGATGCTGATGCGAGGGCAAATGGGGCGGGCGGGCTGAGCAATGTCACTATGCAAAGCTCTCTCAAACAATTACAGGGTTCGTTATCACCGCTACCACAGATTATTCGCAAAGAGCAATGGCGCTTGCGTCCTAACTATGAGACTGCGCCTCTCGCAGGGATGTTGAAACGGGCGATCGAGCGGGTTGATTCATTAATTAAACAGCGTCAGATTTGGTCACAGGTACATAATCAAGCCAATGTCGTGGTCGGTGGTG
>JANMFC010000090.1:0-7415 GCA_031377675.1 Pseudanabaena sp. OTE_70b_metabat_355
GAAAAGTTTTTCCTCTGTCAAATATCACCCAAAAATCATAGCTTGTTATGATTTTAATCATATTTTATTTCAGGTCGATAAACTCAATTACTACCATATGGCTAAATACACTAATTTCAGCCCTATGGTGACACAGGAAAAAAGACAAAAAACATAAATAAAATATGTTTTTTATCCGAGTTTGGATATGTCCAAAACTTTTCAAACAGTCTCTTAAGTCACGATAAGTCTCCTAAGTTCAGTATGCGGGCGAAACGTAATAAGGCGGCTTGGGATCTGGCTTATCTTAACCATCTCCTTTCTCTTTAATTTTTTATGCGGTTGCCCTGATTCTACCTTTAAAGTTTTTGCATCAATTTTGTTCAAAACCCGCAACCAGTTGTTAGCATTATAATTCTTTGGTATGATGTCAATTAACCGCCAGTAAAATTTGAAAAGGTCGAACTTTAGTTAATCAGAACGATTTAGGCTTTGATCAGAATCTTCTAGGTAAAGTATAGGGCGGGAAATGTTTAAAAATAATTGAGGATGAAAGTTGAACCGAATTGGATTAGTTGCGATCGGCCGCAATGAGGGACAGCGCTTGCACCAATGCCTCGTCTCAGCAATGAGAAGCGCACATCTGATTGTCTATGTTGATTCGGGCTCAACCGACAACAGTGTTGAGTTAGCCAGTAGCCTGGGAGCGGAAGTCGTTAACTTAGATCTCACCATCCCCTTTACTGCCGCTAGAGCCAGAAATGCTGGACTAGAAAGGCTGCTGAAATTATATCCTGACATCGAGCTAGTCCAGTTTGTCGATGGCGATTGTGAGATTGTTGCTGGGTGGCTTGATCAGGCTCAACAAGCCCTTTCCATTCATCCTGATGTAGCCGTGGTCTGCGGTCGCCGACGGGAGCGCTTCCCAGACTTAACCATTTACAACCAATTGTGCGATCTCGAATGGGACACGCCAATTGGCGAAGCAAAAGCCTGTGGCGGCGATGCCATGATGCGCGTCACAGCTTTCCAACAGATCGGGGGGTTTAATTCCGATCTGATTGCTGGGGAGGAACCCGAACTCTGCGTCCGACTCCGGCAAGCCGACTGGAAGATTTGGCGACTGGATGCGGAAATGACTTTACATGATGCTCAGATGACTCACTTCAGCCAATGGTGGCAGCGCACCGTGCGCGCCGGACACGCCTATGCCGAAGGGGCATGGTTACATGGTCGCCCCCCAGAATGCCATTGGCGACGCGAGAGCCGCAGCATTTGGGTATGGGGACTGTTGTTACCTCTAGTGATCTTGAGTCTAGCGTGGCTAACTCGGGGATGGAGTCTCCTCCTACTCTTGTTTTACCCAGCGATGATGAGTCGCATTTTCATCCATCTGCGGCGGCAAAATCGGGGGCGCAAACAGGCGCTGTTGTATGCTGGATTCTGTTTGTTGGGAAAGTTTGCCTTACTGAGTGGCACCCTAAAATTTTGGCAGAACCAGTTACTAGGTAAAAAGAGTCGCCTGATTGAGTACAAAAGTTAAGCAGCCAGACTCAAAAAGACTTCATGCAATTTTTCAGTCCAATATCATCATTCGTCTGAGTGTTGAATATGATGGTGCTGTTCCTTGTTTCAGGGCTAGTAGTTTGATGAGCGTGCACCGATGTCTCTCCACAAATCTGTCTAATCCTCGATAACCTTTGTATCCACTCATGATTCCCATGATGATAATTAGCAGGATTTGCCATAAATCGTCACGGCTCCCTTGCGCTCTGCGTGGATCTGGCACTTCGTTGAGATAATCGATTATGCTTTTACTCATTTTCGTCCTCTTTTGACACTGTTGGCTAAAATTATCGACTAAAACCTATATTATGACTACAGAGTGCCTTTTAAATTTACTTACCCATTCTTGAAACAGCCCTGCCTAGCGAGGTAGGGGAATCAAGTTATCAGCGATCGCGAAGAAGAGCGTAAACGATTTCCAATCGATCGCATCCCCTAGCGAGTAGGTGACTTTTTGCTGTAGATTGGTCGGCAAGGCGATGCTGGCTTGGTCAGGAAAGAGTATCCGAGAAGCCGCCCCACAAAAATGTCCATACTCTGACTATTTTGGCACAGCTATGCCAACCTAACTTTTCAATACCCTCCTAAACTGCATATTTGGCAATACTTGGTGTAACTCTTTTGAGCAACCAAACCGAGATTGCAGAAATCGCAAACACCAGAAATGGAAGACTGAGTCCGAGCGAAAATTTAAATTTAGAGATAACTAAAAACCAAAATGGGTGCGACAAGTAAATACCGAGTGTGCAGTCAGACAACCAATTCATTTTGACTCGGGGATGAAACGTCCAGCGTGGGAGTAATGCGAGACTAGTTGCAATGATGCCAATAATGTAAGGTACACAAACGCCTGGAACAGAAAGGGTGGATATTACAGCGATCGCAAGCATAAACACGATCAACCCACCAAGAAGTCGCTTTGATATTGTGCCGCAATTGGCAAAGAATACTCCAATAAAAACACCATTCAGGGCAAGGAGCAGGGGACTTGGTAAGGATTGATAGCTTTGACACGCCTGAGCTGAAATTAGAAGATCGTTATGGTGTGCTTTCTTCGCGATATGCTCCCTTCGGTTAGACAGTGGCAATAATCCCCCTCTATGCAATAATGACATTATTATCTTGAAATCAAATGCGGTGGCGAAAGCTGGAGATTTTTTGAGTATTTTGGCTAGCCCGATCACTGGAGCATTTGGCTTATTTAGATTGCTAGGTGGAGGAAATTAGTTCATCATATTTGCCGTTTTAAGGGAAGGCTAGAAATGCAAAAAAGCGACCAGAGTAAGCTTGAGTTAGAAGAAAAGAATCTTGCACTCCTTGCCTTAGGGCGAGGATCTACGCTGTCTGACAGCGCTACCGTTGCAGAGCGGGATGAGTTTGCTGAGTTCAAAACTAAGGACCTAAACTTCCGCCCTTTTTTGCGGATGATGCAGCGTAATCTCTTACTCATTGCAGGGATTAATATTGCCGTAGCGGCTATCTTTGCGGCTTTTAGCTTGACATCCCCCCGCAGTTTTGAAGGGTCTTTTCGGATTCTGGTGGAACCGATCACAGGAGATGGCAGATTGACCGATCCGACAGTCAGTTCCTCAGTAGATTATCCCACCTTAATGCAGGTGCTCCAAAGTCCTGAATTATTGAGAAAGATTACCCAACAGATTCAAGCCAAAGTTCCCACTTTCCCAGCTAATGGGCTGATTGCCAACATTTCCGTCCAGAGACTTGGTACCAATGTTCAGGACTCTACCAAAATTATTGAGGTTAAATATAGTGCGGCAGATCCGAAGACGGTTAAAGTGGCGTTGGAGGAAGTAGCTCTGGGCTACCTCAACTATAGTCTTGAAGATCGGAAAGTGCGAATTGGTGGTGGGGTGAAATTTATCGAAGATCAATTGCCAGAGTTACGGCAACGAGTCGATGGTTTAGAAAATGCATTACAAAACTTACAGCAGCAATATCAGTTAAACGACCCAGTGATTGACGGGGCAAAGTTAGCGGAGCAAGTTAAGGCGGTAGAAACCAAAAAATTAGACACCCAAAGAGATTTACAAGAACAAACAGCGCTGTATAACAATTTACAAAAACAACTTAAATTGACATCGAATGAAGCGATTCCGGCGGCAGATTTAAGCGGTGAGCCTCGCTACCAAACACTTTTGACGCAGCTAAAGACACTCGAAAGTCAAATCGCGGTTAAATTGGCGCAGTTTAGTGAAGATAGCCCTGTCATCCAGGCACTTCGTGATCAGGAGCGCAATCTTAAACAACTTTTATATCAGGAAGCCAAAAGTATTTTAGGTCAAAGTTTTAATCCTGATGTGACAAATCCCCAAGTGACGGTTTTCCAGAACCCGATTCGGATGGGTTTGATTGGAAAACTGGTGGAAAATATGAATCAGATGAAGGTTCTGGAAGTTCGGCAGCAATCTGTTTTGGAGAACCAAGAGCAGCTAGAACAAAAAATACTGGCGTTTCCCAGAATTGCTCGGCGTTACAATGACATGAAACGCCAGTTGGATCTAGCGACTAAAACCTTGGATCAACTGTTAATCCAGAGGGAAACCTTGAGTGTGCAGGCGGCTCAGAAGACAGTGCCCTGGCTGATACTATCTAGACCTGATGTGCTACGTGATCGGGGGGGGGATCCGATGCCGGTTGCCCGGCAAACTGGTAAAATTTTGGGTGCAGGTCTCGTGCTTGGATTTGTCTTGGGGTTGATAGCTGCTATTTTGAAGGATAAATTGAATGGAGTTTTTCATACCCCCGAAGATATTCAAGATCTCACCTATATGCGACTCTTTGGGGTGATTCCGTTTTTTGATTTTGATCAAGATCAGCAACATATATCCGTTCAGCAGGGAAGCAGTAAGGACAGTCCGAGTAATGGTCAGGTCTCGTTGTTTCAGGAGGCATTCAGCGCCCTCTATGCAAGTTTGTGTTTTCTGTCCGGGGATGCGCCAGTCCAGTCTTTAGTGATTAGCTCAGCCGCTCCGGGGGAGGGCTCAACTACCGTTGCGGTGCATCTGGCTCAGGTTGTTGCGATGTTGGGACGACGCGTTTTATTGGTCGATGCCAATTTACTGACTCCCCAGATTCACACGTGCTTAGGGTTGGCCAATGCCCATGGGCTGGCAGATATCTTGCAGCAGGATCGGTTGCTTGATGATGTTATTCAGGCATCAAATTCCCAAGACAATTTATTTGTCTTAACGTCTGGCAATGTTACCCCTGCTTCGGGTCGCCGATTAGCATCGACGCAGATGCAGGATTTAATGGCAAGGTTCGATGCGACCTTTGATTTTGTGATTTACGATACCCCTCATTTGCAGGGTCTTTCGGACACCAATTTTTTGGCAGCACAATCGGACGGGCTGTTAATGGTTGTGGTTGTGGGTAAGACGAAACGGTCTGAGGTGATGCAAGTGCTGAGCGGGTTACAAGAGTTTAAGTTGCCAGTATTGGGAATGATTGCTAACTATGTTGCCAACAAGCAGTAGGCGCAGTTCGTTTGGAGATCGTCATAGAGTTATTATCAACCGCATGCGCAAAGGCGTTCTTCGTTTAGCAAAAAGTTACAAGGATTGAATGTCAGGTTCTTGGCGGTTGTAAACAGAAATAACGTTCCCTAGTCGTCTGCTGCATAAGTCTAGATACCATTGTGCTGGGGTAGTGAAATGGTATCTGAACTTCCACCTTGAATTCCTAGTAAGATTGAGGCTCAAGATAATGAGTATTTTCACATCGGTCAATGCGGTTAGTCAGTTGATGGTTGGCTTCAGTCTACTAGCCATCCATCCATCCGTATTGCGATCGGCGGAATGGCTATTGATGGCGATCGCGCTCATTTTGCTCGTGCCGATCGCGGTGCTCCTGGTTGAATGTCTCGCGGCTGTCTGGCCTCAGCGATCGCTGACCTTGCCACCGTTATCGAGTGAGCCTCGATTGGCGGTTTTAGTGCCTGCCCATAATGAGGTGGCTGGGATTGAGGCAACCTTACAAACGATCCTGCCGCAATTGACTGATCAAGATCAGTTAGTGGTGATTGCCGATAATTGTACTGATGGTACGGCTGAGCTGGTGCGATCGTTAGGGGTGACGGTGATTGAGCGTGAAGATGACCATCTGCGGGGCAAAGGCTACGCCTTGGATTATGGATTAAGGTTTCTGGCGGATGATCCCCCCGATGTGGTGGTGATGATGGATGCTGATTGTAATGTACAGCCGGGGGCGATTAACCAGATTACTCGTTTGGCTGCTACTCGGATAAGACCCGTGCAAGCGGCTTACGTGATGAACCTGCCCCCAAAACCTAGTCATAAAAGTGCGATTTCATTTCTGGCATTTACGGTCAAGAACCTAGTGCGCCCCCTTGGATTAGCTCAACTCGGGCTACCGTGTTTGTTGACGGGCAGCGGGATGGCCTTTCCTTGGTCGGTGATTCATGCCGCTCGGTTAGCGACTGGTAACATTGTGGAGGATATGCAACTGGGGGTGGATTTGGCCATTGCCGGATATTCGCCTATCTTCTGTGCCACCGCCAAAGTGACGGGTCTACTGCCGCAACAGCAGCACATTGCCAAAACCCAAAGAACCCGTTGGGAACATGGTCATTTACAAACCCTTTTGACCCAAGTACCCCGATTACTCAAGGCGATGATCCAACAACAGAGGGTCGAGTTGTTGGCGATCGCCCTCGATCTTTCCGTCCCACCTTTAGCCTTTTTAGTCATAATTTGGCTGGTTGCTTTGGCAGGTGCTTTAATGGTTAATCAACTGGGCGCTTCCGCTATTCCAGTGATGGAACTCGCCAGTGAAGGGGGCCTGATTTTTATTGCAATTTTTGTTGCTTGGGGCAAATTTTGTCGCACTGATTTATCTGTCTGGACGCTCCTGACGGTGCCGCTCTACATCCTTTGGAAGGTACCGCTCTATCTTGCCTTTATGGTGCAACCACAGAGACAATGGATCAGAACTGATCGTGAGTCGACTCATCTCCCAAAGGGCTGAGCTAGACGTTAGCCATTTTTGAAGAGCAGAAAAGCGGGTACTGTAAGGGCGCTCTTTTTTAAAAACTTTACGCAAACAGTATTGCTGGTTAGGCATTTTGGTTTGCCGCCTCAATAATTCGGGCTGGCACACCCACTGCTGTGGCTCCCGGCGGAATATCACAAAGAACAACCGCATTTGCCCCAATCTTGGCATGATCCCCAATCGTTACGGCGCGGATGACTTTTGCACCAGCACCAATGTCCACGTGTCCGCCAATTTTTACTCCTTCCACTACAGTGACCTGCTGCATAAACAAACAGTTAGGCCCGATGCAAGCCCCAGGATGGATGACCACGCCATTCGGATGTGGAATTAAAAAGCCGCCGCCAACTTGGCTGTTTAACGGAATATCTGCTCCTGTGACAACGCTCCAAAAGCGGTATTGCAAAATGTTGCACTTACAAAAGCAGAACCCTAAAATTCCACCTTTCTTTCGCCATGTTTGGTAACTACGGATTGATTTGAGCAGTTGACGTGCAGGGTCCCACCAGCGACAGAGTTTTTCACGACTCCAATCTGGCTCAACTGCAGGTATTAGAAACAAAGTCTTATTATCCATTGAACAATAGTAGAAATTATCTTTCGATAGAGACGTAAAGTTCGTAACACCTGTTCGGGATTCATTAAATATTTGAGATTGGACAGAGATAATTGAATTTGCTCAATAGTTACAAAAGAAGGCAAATGATGTAACTTTTCCAGCCGCAGTAAATGAATTTGATATTCAGCTAACAATTAATTATACCTACCTAGGGACTTGCGAAAAAATAAAATACCAATCCAGATTTTCCAGAATCGGTGGGGCGGCTTTGCCGCCCCAC
>JANMFC010000014.1:0-4317 GCA_031377675.1 Pseudanabaena sp. OTE_70b_metabat_355
AATTCTACTGAGTACGAAGAAAGTTTTGGCGATGCGACAGTACCTTACTATCGCGGTTTTGAGAACAAAGTTGGTGATCAAACCACTGGCTTTACGAGAATGTTCCAACTCTATCGTGGCTATGCCAACAGCGATCGCTCTCAAATCAGTGGCAACTCTTCTAGATTAGCGACTGAACTCGGTCAAAATAGTGCTTCAGCGATCGTTGGACCTTCTGGTGGCAATGAGGGTTGGTCTTATCGCGCCGCAAAAGGGGCGATGGCTACCCGTGCTTTTGGTCGCTCTTCTACGGGTTCGGGCGATCGCCTCTATCGTATTGAAGTATCGGCAATTTCTCTGCCTAGATATCCGAAAGTGCGTCAGAGCAACCGCGAGTACATCGTATCTTACGAGCAGTTGAACAGCACCTTGCAACGTATCAATAAAATGGGCGGCAAAGTTGCCAGTGTAACGATCGCTTAATTTTTGGGATGGGCGGACGCTTCGCGCCCGCCCATCCTTACCGCCATTGGTATAATAGCCAAATAACTTTATAATTAAATTCTAAAATTTATCTTGACAAGCTGTTTATGATCCCTCCAACTTCAACTTCCGATACTCGCTTTTTTGTTTATGAGGTAGCAGGGCTTAATCGCTATCAGCAACCTGACAATAGCAATTATGCTATCCGTCCTAGTGATAACGTTTTTATGCAAGTACCTTACAATCGCATGAATGAAAAAATGCGGAGTATCACCCGTCTCGGTGGCAAAATTGTGAGCATTCGCCCGCTAAATGAGCATTTGACTACACCTATATAACGCAAAAGCTAGTTGCTGCATAAATTGCAGCAACTAGCTTTTTTCAGAATGTGTACCGCCGTAAAGACAACTAATTATTAAGCGATCGCCCCATAAATCACGACTCACAGTAACAGCGATCGCTTAGGCGCGATTACAACAAGTAAATAACGCCTAAAAAATTTCTTCTAATTCACTAATTTAGCTGTTTAGATATAAAATTCTGTTTAATCACCCCCAAAAGGTATATTAGGCAGAAACTTGCCGTCAAATTTCTAACATGGTTATGACCATGGCAATGATCTATAAAAGTCGGCGACTTTTTGAAATGAATCATCAAAGTCTGGAAGCTCACCCTCTATCTCATCTTTAAGTGATGGATAATCTTTTTTAGCTCTGAATTTTAACTCTGGATCTTCAAATGAATTTATATCTGGCTCGATCTCTCTTGCTTTCGATTTAATAATTAAGGAATTCAAGATTTTGCTTCTTTCAAAATTATCAATATCCCCAAATCTTTCTATCAGTAAATTTAAGTCATAAACATCTTGTCTACGAGTTCTATTTCTAGAAACTTGCTGTAATAATGAGCGATATTTTTCGGATATTAAGTCTGTTAATGAATAAGTCAAAATGCCTTCTTTGAGATTTAGCTTTAAATCCTCAATATTAGGAGTTGCTTCATTCAAACTATAATCAATTGATACGATATCTGGTGATTGCAAAGATAATAATCGTTTATGCTGAGGTGTCCCTTTATATGCATATCCTACTGTCATCTTAATTGATGGATATGTCGGTTTACGATTTTTTGGCTTTGGCTGTAACTCACTACTTTGTACACGACAATCTAAACCATAATCTAATTCTTCAACCATCTGGGCTAGGCTACTATCCAAGGACTCACGAACGCCATCTTCCGTAATCTCACCACCGAGTTGTCTCTCCGTAGAAAAGTCGATATCTTTTGTAAAGCGATGACTTTTATATCTTATCGCTAACAAAATACCTCCTTTCAAAATCATGTTTGCTTTTAAATTACTATCTGAAGCAATTGCCGACAAGATAGTATGTACAGCCTGACGCAACTCCTTCTTACTTTTAGTTGATGCCTCTTCAACCCAGTCTTTGATATCAAATTCCTCGATTTCACTCATCAAGCACTATTCCTGAAAATATTCAAAGAAATTTTCCATTTATCTGACCATTCGGGAGAGTATTCTGAGCTTGAATCAAGCTTTCTCGATCCGCCCCTTTGAGCAAATGAAGCCCAGCCATTAATAATCTCATTATTAATATCTAAACGTTCATTCAAAATATAGCCTGCCCTAACCTTATCAATAGGCTCTCCATTTTTATCAATATCGTCAGCTATTAATCTGAGATATTTTTTTCCATATTCATTAAATACATCTAGTATATGATTGATCCCCCCGCATAGTTCAGGATTTCTTAACATATCAAGGAATGTTCTTCCTATAGTTGAAACTCTAAGAGATCTCCCACTAACATTCTTATATGCTCCCAAATGCTTAGAACTCAAGCAATGAAGGTCTGTCTTATCGATCTTCTTCATGTTCGTTGGTCTAACTAGTTTTGGCAACCCATGCTCACAATAACTTTCAAAATCATCGCCCAGATCTTTTTGCATTTTCTCTTTTGCTAAAGATCGCCAAGTATTAGGCAGAGGGGAAGTTATAAATAGTTTTTTTGGCATTCGATCTGTTAAGCCATGATACGACATGGCACTTAGATGAGACATATAGCAAAAAGGATCAACTGTACAGGCTATATCCTCAGGATCGCCATCAGATCGACCAAGAAGAGTAAAAATCTTGGAGAGATTTTTATGAGGAAACAAAACTCCTTCATCTAGTAATGATTTTAAGTATTCAGCAATGTCGCCGTTTTTCGCAAAGTCCTTGTGGAACTCTACAGGTTTACCACTATAAACCTTGCTTCGGCATATTTTGTTTACAGTTAATCCAAACTGATATTTAGAGATGACGGGCTGATCTAAATTACCAAGTGATAATGTGATGGCTTTCTCAACTTTCATAAATAGCTGGCACTCAAAAGACCGAAAGCTACACTACAATGTTAGGATTACATCCTAAGGATGTAATCCTAACATTGTAGTGTAGCTTTGTCAAGTAGCTATAAGTGATCGGCAGAGCTAAATCTAACACTCAATATTGGAGCCGACTTTGATTTAATTCTGTGTGATCGGAAATAAATCATTTAAAGCGATCGCCCCATAAATCACGACTCACAGTAACAGCGATCGCCTAAAGGATATTAGTTGATGGCTAATTACTCGACCTCTGGCATATTTTTACCCAAACATATTATGATAATGATTATCATTCTTTGTGGAAAAATGGCTAAAAATTCATTTGCAAGATCATCCCTAGCATTAGGATTAAGAAGAAGTAACACCTTTAAATTATCTTTCATAGCGCTTGCAATAGCGATCGCTAGCAGTATCAGTGCTTGTACCATCTCCGCTCCAACAAACACCGCAACAACGACAACATCAGCCGCAGTTTCCCCAAAAAACGAAAACTTACCTCTAGTCGTAGCAACCAACTCGGTAGCCTGTGCTTTGGCTAAGCAAATAGCAGGCGATACAATCAATCTGAAATGCCTGATCGAAGCAGGTACTGATCCTCACGTTTATCAATCTAAGCCAGATGATCGTAAAGCGATCGACTCCGCAAAATTAGTTCTCTATGGCGGTTACAACTTTGAGCCAAGTCTGATCAAATTAATTCAAGCAAGTTCCAATACAGCACCCAAAATAGCAGTTAATGAGGTAGCCGTAACGATTCCCCTAATGTCCGAAGAAGGACATAACCATGATCATGACAAAAAACAAACAAAAGACGCTAAACCTGAAAAATCCGAACAAAAATCGGTAAAAATAGCTGATCCCCATGTTTGGAACAATGCTCAGAATGGCATCAAAATTACCCAGTTAATCAGCAAAAGCTTGAGTTCGCTCCGTCCCGATCATGGGGAAACCTATGCTAAAAATACTGCCAAGATTGTCAGCGAACTTGAGCAAATTGATACTTGGATCAAGATTCAAATCGCTACAATTCCTGAAATTTCTCGTAAGCTGGTCACAACTCATGAGTCTCTTGGCTACTATGCTCAAGCCTATGGCATTCCCGTTGAAGTTGCTTTGAATGGAATTAGCACGGAGGAGCAACCAACACCAACCAGAGTCAAGGAGCTTGTTGAGGTGATTAAAACCAGTAAAGTTCCTACCATTTTCGCGGAAGTATCGATCAATCCCAAGTTGATTACGACTATTGCCAAGGAAGCTAACGTCAAAGTTTCCGAACGGGAACTCTATGCCGATGGTTTGGGCGCAAAAGGTAGTGAAGCTGAAACCTATGCGGGGATGTTGATCGCGAATACTCGCACGATTGTCGAAGGCTTGGGCGGCAAGTATACTGCGTTTAAAACATCTTAACGCCATGTTCGATCTGTTCTCTGGAGTAAAACCCAAGAAGTGAGTGGCGGCGCTTTG
>JANMFC010000183.1:0-15824 GCA_031377675.1 Pseudanabaena sp. OTE_70b_metabat_355
TACATTACTAAACATATGAACTAATGTAATTAATAAGCGCAAGCTTAATTATTACTTTTCATAACTAATTCATACCCAAACGGATTATCTGCAATTATGACCACAGCAGTCCAAAGACGCGAAAGCGCATCTATCTGGGACCAGTTTTGTAACTGGATCACCAGCACCAACAACCGTCTATACATCGGTTGGTTCGGCGTATTGATGATTCCTTGCTTGCTCTCCGCAACTATTTGCTTCGTAATCGCCTTCGTCGGCGCACCACCAGTTGACATCGACGGAATCCGCGAGCCTGTCGCAGGTAGCTTGTTCTTCGGCAACAATATGATCTCTGGCGCAGTTGTACCTTCCTCCAACGCGATCGGCTTGCACTTCTACCCTATTTGGGAAGCAGACAGCCTCGATGAGTGGTTGTACAACGGTGGTCCTTACCAATTGGTAATTTTCCACTTCTTGATCGGAATCTTCTGCTACATGGGTCGTGAATGGGAACTTTCCTACCGCCTCGGTATGCGTCCTTGGATCGCAGTTGCTTATTCTGCACCAGTAGCCGCCGCAACTGCAGTATTCTTGATCTATCCAATCGGACAAGGTTCATTCTCTGACGGTATGCCTTTGGGTATCTCTGGTACATTCAACTTCATGATTGTATTCCAAGCAGAACACAACATCTTGATGCATCCTTTCCACATGTTGGGAGTAGCAGGTGTGTTCGGTGGTTCATTGTTCAGTGCAATGCACGGTTCACTTGTAACCTCCAGCTTGATTCGTGAAACCACCGAAAACGAAAGCCAAAACTCTGGCTACAAGTTCGGACAAGAAGAAGAAACATACAACATCGTTGCAGCCCACGGCTACTTCGGTCGCTTGATCTTCCAATATGCATCATTCAACAACAGCCGCAGCTTGCACTTCTTCTTGGCTCTATGGCCAGTAGTTGGCATCTGGTTCACAGCATTGGGCGTAAGCACAATGGCCTTCAACTTGAACGGCTTCAACTTCAACCAATCGATCTCTGACAGCCAAGGACGTGTAGTACCATCTTGGGCTGACGTAATCAACCGCGCTAACTTGGGTATGGAAGTAATGCACGAGCGCAATGCTCACAACTTCCCTCTCGACTTGGCTGCTGTTGATGTAGCACCTGTAGCTATGGCTGCTCCTGCTATCAACGGTTAATCTTCGAGATTTATTTTTATCAAATAAAAAAGCTCCTCATTAAGAGGGGCTTTTTTATTGCAAATTTAAATATATCGGCATAGTATAATGATCCCTATAAATCGGACAGGAGATTAAGATAGAAAAGCTGCTAGAAATCATCAAAAAAGTATGGAGAGAAAAAAACACAGTGCAGAATTCAAAGCTAAACTAGTGCTGGAAGCAGCGATAGCCACCTAAAAAAATAAACCAAACAGCGATCGCTTATCCTTCCAAATAAGCAGCGATCGCCACCTCAAAGAAATTATCAATAGGGATATCTGAAGCCATTGGGATTACATGAACTTAGATCAGAATATGACCTCAAAAGTACGAGGGTAAGAAAGTTCGGTTCTGGGTGGCGAAGTTTTGCTGGTACAATTGTGCAACTCGATCCTGATGTGGCGACAATGTTTCCTAATGCGGATGCGGTTAATGAAGCATTCAGATTTTTGATTAAGGTAATGAAACAAAATCAATTACCTAATTTTAAGGAGCAAAATAATACAGTATTAGAGACGATTGATAAAGGCTGATTACTCCTCGTTTACTAGGGTTCCCGATGATGAGCCAGAATTATATGATCGATAGGCGATCGCCTAATTAGTACTGTTGCAAAAGTAAAAACTGGCAATGAGGTTGCTTGGAAAATACTTGAGAAAATGCGATGCAGCGTAAGTTAAAAGTTAGCATTTTGTAATGTGATCGCCTCTCGCACTGCCTAATATATTAACAAGCGGAAGTTCTCAATAATTCTGATTTGTTATCTGGTGAAGATGCAATATGGTAATTGAGTTTAGTGTAGACTCGCTATCTCTTTACATATTAATATTTCAAAAATTATTTGGAATTGCTATAGTTAACAGGGAAATTGGAGTTGGTATTAGTTTTGATTTAGGTTCCTAATAATTTGACTGCCTAAATCCAGAACTTTTTCAGTTATATCCTTTATGCCCCCCAAATTTATAAGGTTTTTTGTGATAATAATAGAGAGTTTTATTGCGTCTGATTCTGTGAAATATTTTTCAGCCCACAATGGTGAGTTCGTGGTTCCAAAGCCAAGAATTCCAGTTCCATATTTAGGCTTTGAACCAAGTTTCTGAGCTTGTAATTGAGAAGCAATCAAATTTTTGACTTGCTCTTCTATCGTATCTAGTTGACTATAAAAGTTTTGAATATTCTGCATCATTTCATTTCCTACTCTCTGATGTAAAAGTATTTTGGTTGGAATGTCTTGATAAATACTGCGATTATTTTTAAGACATGAGTCCCATTTATGAGATAAAAAATCTTTTCCATTATAGTTAATAAGTTCTTGAAGTAATTTGCAGTCTAAATTTATGTCTAAAATAAATATATCTTGAATTATTTCAGACTGTTTGTCATTATCTTTTTGTTGGTTTACAAAGATATTTTCCCATTCAGAGTAGTATTTTTTGAGTAAGTCGCGGTTGTTTTCTTCTAGTAAATATTTGCATATATCTTCCCAAAAAACCACATAAACTAAAAATGTTTTTTCTGTCTGACGTTCTTCATTCAATAATCTAATAGCATCTTGAACTCTTTTATCCCTTGATGCTACGGTTGCAATAATATATTCACTAATTCTAGATCTGGATGTAAAGCTTTCAGTCTTATGAAGTTCAATTGAGATTGTCTGTAAACTAAGCTTTTTATCTTCATAGCGTTTACATTGAATAGCTATATAACTACTAGATTTATTTTGCTGACCATAAATGTCAATGCCATGCTGGGGTTGTCCATGCCTACCGTAACGTTGTGCATGAGAGTCATTCTATTTCCGTGTGTAAATTTCCCAAACAATATCTTCAAACTCATCCCAAGATTTAGGTTTAGGTAGATCGCTCGTAGCAGGTATGGGCATAAGAAAACTCACATATTCTTATTTAAGGCTAAGGAAGCTTTCTTAGAATTATAAAAGTATTAAAAATACTATCGATCATAACTCGTATTAGTGGTATTTCGCAGTGAGATAGTTAACATAATCCTCCTTAGCATCAAGTTCGTCCATTCCAGCCGAACTTTTCGCTATACCTCTAAGGCTCGATAGATTACCGCGTTTTACACTTGGTTGAGACTGCCGTTTTAGAGACTCTAGGAGAGTTTGTACCAACTGCCAGCGATCGCTAATTGGCAATTGCAAGGCTTGTTTTTGTAGTTCTTGTGATGTCATAACAAAGAATTTAAAGCTTACTTTGTATAAATTGTAATCTAGTTTAAAGTCGTCAACACCTTTACCTAACACCCGCCAAAGCCCATGCAGCTAATATTTACGTTCTTGAGGCGTGAACCGCTCGCTATCAATTAACTGCAAGCTCATATCAACAGGGCGATCGCTATTAAGAGCTAAATAGAGTGATAATCCTAGCCAAAACCTGATCAATAATCACAACGTTTCACAGTTCCTGCCCCACAGATTTAATATCCATCCAAGCGCGATCGCTTTCGGTTATTGGTGCATTAGGGTCGCATTGTGACAAAAGTTGATCTAGCGAATATTGGGTTTTAGTCTGAGAGCTTATGTTTGAGCAGAAGTCCAAAAAATCTTGAAAACTTTGTAAATGCGCTGAATTTGCTTTTATTCTGGCTATAATTTGTTGCAGATAATATTCTTCTTTGACTTCTTTAGGTCTAGATTTGCTATATGACAAATTACGCTCCTTAAATATCTCTCTAATATAACTTTCATGAAATAAAGCTTTGGTTTTATATCCGAAAATTTCCTTTCCATTTTTTTCGTCTTGGATAAACTCACTTGCTAAATTTTCGGGATCATTTTTGCTAACATCAAAATATTTAATATATTGCTTTAAAAGATCGCTTTGTTGAGGATGCCTAACAAAAAAGTTTCTATTTCCTAAAAACCAAGTCTCAATACAAACGTTTTGTACAATTATTTTAAATTTACAGTTTTTAGGCAAAGCTTTAAAAGGTTTATCTTCCAGCTTTAAATCAATCCATTTCAGACTGTCATCTTTTTTCTCAGCTAATGTAAAGCGATCAGCATCTGTAACAAGGATTAGATAATCATATTTAGGTGTTTCATTAATTTCTTGAATGGCATTAGCAATCAATTGAGCGCAATACGGATAACCAAAACCATTTATTTGATAATAGTTATTATCATTTACTTCATCAAAATAGTTTACTTCAGTCAGTTGAGGAACAAGAATAGAGAACCACTCTTTGTAAACAATCGCTTCAGTTTTCCCTTCAAATACAAAATATAAATTCATACTAAAATTGTTTTTCTAGGATTTTAGTTAATTGCATAAAAGCCTCCTGCTTAGATTTACCTAACTTATAATCTGAAGCATCTTTAATGCTAATATGACCACCTTTACGGGTAGCTATTTTCCAATATTCATAGGGAATATTATTGATTATATAAGGATGATGACTAGTAGCGATAAATTGCAAATTCTTGTTTTCATGGATGATATCATCTGTCAGAACATCAATACAATTTATACCTAAACTATTTTCAAATTCATCAACCAATATCACCGATCCTTTGTTTAAAAGAAATATTTCACTAATTTGGATAAGTGTACGCAGCATTCCTGAAGACATTTTGTCTTCTCTAATCCATTTTGATACAGACTTTTCTTTTATCAATATAACTGGAGTGTTTTCAGTAAGTCGTAGGGGTAAATCATCTGTTTTAAGTGGTTCAACTTTAATATCTTCAATTTGTTGGAAAACATCAATAAATTTAGATTTGATATTTTTAAAGATATCTAAATGATTCTCATAAGCTAAATAGAATTTAGTTCTAATATCTTCATCACAATTTACTATGTCTTCTAGGGTGTTAAATTTATTTTTAAGAGGATTTAGAGGTTTTTTAGAGCCTTTAATCCTAAAACCATTTCTCGTATGATCGCGATATTCAATTTTATTTAATGCGTCAAAAGTTTCTTTAATAATCTCCTCTTCTTTCAATATGTATATCATTGACTGATATGAAGAAAGTTTTGGCGTGATTTCATTATTAAATTTTATTTCTTGTTCATCTCTTTCAAATAAAACTGCTTTATTTGGATATCTTAAAGTTAATTTTTCTGACACTAATGAGGACTTTGTTTTTTTGTCATCTTCATCAAAATTTAGTTCATCAGTCTCAATAGTGTCAAAACATCCTTCCCAAACAAATTCATTACCTTTTACAGTTGAAAATATAATTTTCCATTGCAATCCATTTATGGACTTACCATTAGCAATGCTTTTTAAGTCAACAATCGCACGCAAGACTTGGGTTTTTCCAGCACCTGAAACACCTACAAGAAGAGTTAAATTAGATGGAAAATCGATCTCATCAAAGTCCCATCCTAGAAAATCATTTTTCATTTGAAGCGATATAATTTTCATGTTCTAAGATACTCGCTTTCTTTAACTCACAAGTTTAGACAAAAATTTTGAAGTTAGATCCATAAGGTCTTTACACATCTGCGTGTAATTTTAGCGTAATTTGATAATAAACAGCGCATACAATACCAACTAATATTTACGTTCTTGCGGCGTGAACCGATCGCTATCAATTAACTGCAAGCTCATGTCAACGGGGCGATCGCTAGTTTTGACAGCACCATTTTCTAAGTAGCCCAAAGTATGTTTGAGATAATTAGCATCATCGCGGGTGGGAAAATCTTCGCGAGAATGTGCGCCGCGACTTTCTTGACGAGATAAGGCGCTGGTCATAATAATTTCGCCGACAGTGAACAAGCTTTTTAATTCGATCGCTTGCATTAGCTCCATGTTAAATACTGAGCCGCGATCATCGACTAACAGATCATGCTCGTAGCGATCGCGAATAGTTTGTAATTTTTGCAAGCCGTCTTTTAAACGTTGATCATCACGGAAGATGCCACAATGCTCGGTCATCGTGTCCTGTAACTGTTGACGAATATCGGCAATGCGTGAGTTGCCTTGATTAGATAAAACCGATTTAAGCTTTGATTCAGTGGCGGCAATATAGGGGCGCGGATCGAGTTTGGGCATAGTGCGATCACTGATATAGGCTCCTAATTTTTCACCAGCGCGTTTGCCAAATACCACACATTCCAATAGGGAATTTGCACCCAAACGATTTGCGCCATGCACCGACACACAGGCACATTCACCCGCCGCGAAAAATCCTGCGATCGCCTTGCTATTCCTATCAATCACCTGACAATCAATATTCGTGGGAATACCACCCATCGAGTAATGCGCGGTCGGACGCACAGGTAAAGGATGATCGATACAGTCCACACCCGCCAAACGCAAACCTTCTTCACGGGCAAAGGGAATCTTGCTCAAGATTTTTTCTCGCCCCAAGTGACGCACATCTAAATGGACATAATTGCCGCCATTGATGCCCCGCCCTTGCATAATCTCGTATGCAATATTGCGGGAAGTAATATCACGCGGCGAAAGTTCCATGCGATTTTTACTGATTGGGTAATTTGCCATGAAGCGATCGCCCAAATCGTTAAGTAAATAAGCACCTTCACCGCGCACCGCCTCAGAAATCAGTACTCCCACTGGATATAAACCTGTGGGATGAAACTGCACAAACTCCATATCTTGCAGGGGCAAGCCAATATTCGCGGTCAAACATAAGCCATCCCCCGTTGAAGCAAGATCGTTGGATGTGGTATTAAAAACGCGCCCATATCCGCCTGTGGCACATAACACCGCCTTTGCCCTAAATACCTCGATTTGTGAAGTTTCTAGGCTATAGGCGACCACGCCTTTTACTTCTTGACCATCGGCTCCATCTTCGTAGATCAACTGCATCACATACCATTCTTGGTAAATCGTGCCACCGAGTCGCCTTAGATTCATTACCAATTCATGCAGAATCGCGTGTCCAGTTTTGTCGGCTGCATAGCAAGCGCGACTGTAGGTATGACCACCAAAAGGTCTTTGGGAAATGCGTCCATCTTCAGCGCGAGAAAACAAAACCCCTAAATGTTCGAGATCAATAATTACCTCTGGAGCCGATTGGGTCAAAACCTGTACCGCATTTTGATCGGCAAGATAGTCCGATCCTTTGATCGTATCGAAGGCATGGGTGAGCCAGTCGTCATTATCGACATTTTTCAATGACGCGGCGATCCCACCTTGGGCGGCGACCGAATGAGATCGGATCGGATGTACTTTAGAAATCAGTCCCACGCTTTGATCGGGATAATTTTGGGCGATCGCCAGAGCCGCCCTAGAGCCAGCTAATCCACCACCAATAATCAATACATCATGCTCGATCATAGAATTTCTTGAAAATATATTTAAATATCAACCTAACCGCAACTGCCGCAGTCACCGCCGCCACAATCTAGGCTTCCACAGTCTAGCCCACTACAATCCATCCCTGACAGACAGTCGGCATTACCGCAGCCTAAATTAGGACAACTTAAGTTATTACAATCCAGCACACTGATACCATCCGCACAATCGGCACAATCCATCCAATCACCACAATTATTATCATTGCGATTATTATTGGATTGATTTTTAGGTTGCGATCGCCTTTTGCTTGACCATTGCGAACCACCGAGTTTGGGCGGGTTAGTGGTTGCAGAATCTTCGGGAATATCAGGCTCTTCAAGATTTTCTGAGTTAATCGCCACCACATTGGTAGCGAATCGACTTGCGTAATAATTTCGAGTAGCCTTGCATTGCGATCGCCGCTTTTTTAAAATCTCATTGGCTTCACGACATCCTTGAAAACGCTCCCTAGCCCTAGCGATCGCCGTAATAATCCCCTCTTCAGCAATCACCTGTTTAAAATATTGCGAGCAGGATTCACAGCCATACAAAACCCGATGAGCGCAAGAAAAGCCTTTATGAGGGGAAATAAATTTTTGGTAGCCACTAATCGCCGTCACCGCTAATCCACGGGAAGCTGCGTTAAAGATATTGGGGATCAAAAAATTTTTAGAAATTGTTTTCCGCATTTGTTGCTCCTAATGATTAGTCAGTCAAGCATTTATATTTTCCAAATAAGCTGATACGCCCGCTTTGCGGACGTATCAGCTTATTTGGATTTTTGGTTTTATTAAGCCGAGCTACTTACAGCGCTTTGCGCTAAAACTAAACCCAGAGAAAAGTTTAAAAGTGCCGCTTCGCGGCACTTTTAAACTTTTCTCTATACCCTTTAAAGCCTCAATAGGCTGTATCGTTAAATTCAGCTACAAGCCAAGCAAGATTAGAAATTACGGCAGACCATACTACATCAGTGCTAACATTGCGAGATATATAAAGTGAAAAAAGTCAAAAGGGAAGTAGATCATAGATGGATGCCGTAACAAAAATTATCCCTTTTTATGGCAGGGAAATTAAATTAAGAATTGGCACGTTTGCCCCTCAAGCTGGTGGCTCAGTATTAGTCCAGTGTGGGGAAACAGCCATATTAGTGACAGCGACCAGAGGTCCTGCCCGTGATGGTGTAGATTTTGTGCCACTCCTCGTTGATTACGAAGAGCGGCTATATGCAGCAGGTCGGATTCCTGGTGGTTTCTTACGTCGTGAAGGTCGCCCCCCCGAAAAAGCAACCCTGATTTGCCGCCTGATCGATCGCCCCATGCGTCCTTTGTTTCCGAGCTGGTTGCGCGATGATGTGCAGATTGTCGCGACAACGATGGCGATCGATGACAAAGTACCGCCTGATGTTTTAGCCGTAACTGGTGCATCGATCGCCGCTTTGATCGCAGGATTGCCTTTCATGGGACCAATGGCAGGTGTGCGCGTTGGTTTGGTTGGTGATGAATTCATCATTAATCCCACCTATGCTGAAGTTGAAGCAGGTGATCTGGATCTGGTAGTTGCTGGGACTGCCGAAGGGATCATCATGGTTGAGGCTGGCGCGAATCAGTTGCCTGAAGCCGACATGATCGAAGCGATCGACTTTGGTTATGAGGCAGTGCTAGAACTGATCAAAGCTCAGCTTGATTTACTGAAAGAGATCGGGATTGCGTTACCTGAAATCGTCGATCCTGTAACCGATCCCACCTTGGAAAACTTTATTGCCGATACGGTCAAAGATAAGGTTGCTCAAGTTGTGGCAAGTTGCGAAAAAGATCGTAATGTTCGCGATGCTAATCTCGATGCGATTAAGGCTGAGCTTTTAGCAGCGATCGCCGCTTTGCCAGAAGAAGATCCTGTGAAATTGGTTGCTGATAAAAAAGTAATTAGCGCCACTTACAAGGAACTCACCAAAAAGCTGATGCGCTTGCAAGTGATCGAGCAGAATGTTCGCATTGACGGACGTAAACTCGATGAAGTGCGCCCCATCTGGACAGAAGTGAGTGTCATTCCTCGCGTACATGGTAGCGGTTTGTTTAATCGTGGCTTGACCCAAGTCTTGACGATCGCCACCCTTGGTACTCCTGGGGATGCACAGGAAATGGACGATCTGCATCCTGACGCGAAAAAGCGTTATATGCACCATTACAACTTCCCGCCCTACTCGGTTGGTGAAGCTAGACCAATGCGATCGGCTGGTCGCCGCGAGATCGGTCACGGTGCATTGGCAGAACGCGCCCTCGTGCCTGTACTCCCATCCAAAGCCGAATTCCCCTATGTTCTACGCCTAGTGTCGGAAGTTTTATCTTCTAACGGCTCGACCTCGATGGGTTCAGTCTGTGGTTCGACTTTGGCGCTGATGGATGCAGGTGTACCGATCTCTAAACCCGTAAGCGGTGTAGCGATGGGCTTGATCAAGGAAGGCGATGAAGTTCGCATTCTGACTGACATTCAAGGCATTGAAGATTTCCTTGGCGACATGGATTTCAAAGTGGCGGGTACGGACACAGGTATCACCGCACTGCAAATGGACATGAAGATCACCAGCATCTCAATGGACACAGTTCGCGCCGCCGTGATGCAAGCCAAAACTGGTCGCGCTCACATCATGGGCAAGATGTTGGAATTGCTCTCTGCACCAAGACCGCAGCTTTCACCATACGCGCCACGCTTGCTCACCATCCGTATCGATCCCGAACAAATCGGCATGATCATTGGACCTGGTGGTAAAAACATCAAGGGCATCACTGAAGAAACTGGAGCCAAGATCGATATCGAAGATGATGGCACGGTGATGATTTCGTCAATGAGTGGTGAAGGTGCGCTCAAGGCTAGACGGATCATCGAAAACATGACTCGCCGTGTTGGTTCGGGTGATGTGTATGTTGGTCATGTGACTCGCATTATCCCGATCGGTGCGTTTGTGGAGTTCCTGCCTGGTAAGGAAGGGATGGTACATATTTCGCAGTTGGCGGAAGGTCGTGTTGGCAAGGTGGAAGATGAAGTCGCTGTTGGTGATGAAGTCTTGATTAAGATCCGCGAGGTTGATAATCGTGGACGCTTTAACCTAACCCGTCTGGGTATTCACCCCGATGAAGCCGCCGCCGCTAGAGTTGCTGCTGCCGCAGCATCTGCCGAATAAATAGCAAAAAAGGGTGGATGCGCTTCGCGCATCCACCCTTTTTTGGGTTAAAGGCTAAAAAGCATCTTGGGGGCTAAAGAAAGTAATGATTATTAAAGAACTCGATCGCATTGAAACAACTGATAAATTTGAACAAGCGGGATACCGTGCTGAATCTCAATTAGCTTTTTATCTGAGTCGTGAATTTAAAGACGATCCACAATTTCTAATTTTTAATAATTTACGTTTAGAAAAAGCAGGGGATGCTTGCCAGATCGATCATTTGGTACTGCACCGCTATGGACTGCTAATCATTGAGAGCAAAAGTGTAACAACCCGCGTCGAGGTGAATGAACTTGGTGAATGGAAGCGGTGGTTTAACAATGCTTGGCAAGGAATGCCTTCGCCAATTTTGCAAGCTCAGAGACAGGGGAAATTTCTTAAAGACTATTTAGAATCTCATGTTGAAACTTTGCTCAATAAATTACTTTTAGGAAGACAAGCTCATTTCACGAAAATGCCAATAGATGTATTGGTAGCAATTTCTGATTCTGGCATTATCAATCGTCCAAAAAATGACAAGCTAAATACCGTATGCAAAGCCGATCAAATTGCTTCTAAGGTTAGGGAAATTGTATCTGAATATCGCAAAATCGATAGCATATTAAGCTTTAGCCTAAAATCTGCCTATCTATTTGATATGAATGAAGTCCCAAGAATTAGTGATTTTTTGTTGGTAAATCACAAACCATCAAAGGTTCACAATTCGTTAACTGATGTAAATACTACGCCAATCAGTTCACCAATTAAACCCATCGCCACAGCTAAACCAGTATTACCGCAGAAAAAGATTATTCCTGTTGTTCCTATTATTGGCGATCGCCCCAAACCTGATGTGATCCATAAGCCAGTCATCAAAGCCATAAAAACATCCACAAATATTTGCTCCCATTGCCAAAGTCCAGATTTGGCGATCACCTATGTTCACAGCTACTTTTTTAAATGTAACGATTGCGGTAAAAATACACCGATTAAAAATATTTGTCCGTCCTGTGGCGATCGGGAAAAAATTAGAAAAAGCGGTTTACAGTTTTTTACTGAATGTGAAAAATGCAATACTTCACGGTTATTTCACACTAATTCCTCGACATTTACGAAAGCGCAGATATCAAATCAATAATCCTTTGCGACTCTTTGACAGCGTGTTGCGCTATACGATCTAAATGTATTTGACAAATATCATCATAATCAGCCTTATTCCTATAATCTCGTAGCGAGAGTAGAGTATTTGAAATATTCTGAGAATTCTTTAATTTACGTTGCTCTTTAAATTCATTAATAACAAATCTATGGACGTCTACTTTGTCAATTCTTTTATTAAGCGTATCCCTTAAATAATTTCTAGCCATACAAAATGCGGCATAGTAAGCTCTACTTATGATAGTACGATAGTAAGCCTCTTTAATGTTTTCAGTCTCTTTAATGTTTTCAATAGAATTTAATTTCTGTTCTAATGAATTGAAATCTAACAACTCTTTTGCTAATACTAAATACAAACTCCATTCAAACTTTTGATGCATTTTAATTTTGAAAACCTAATACAATAAACAAATATTTTGTTGCCTGTTTTGAACAAGGAAACCACCACTTTTCGTTAAATTCATCAAATTTGGAAAACACTTCATTATCATCAAGAGACACAAAAATAGATAGCTCTAGCTTAGAAGGCATATCATCAATAAAGTTTAATGTTATTTTCTCAGATGAGAACCATTTACGAATTTGTTTATTAGCCTCTATTAGCAAATCAGCTAAGTCTGAATCTGATGTAATAAAATCTAATATTTTGGAGTCGCGAATATTGAATAGGCTAGCAATTCTAGCATTATTACGACTTTGTAGTGTATTAAAAAAAGTCTTATTACCAGTTAAGTTTGGAATTTCTAAGGTCGTATTTATTCTGTTAATCTGATATTTGGAAATTTCAATTACCTTATTATTTTTAACAAATGGAACAAGCGAATAAGACTGATTCTTAAAAGGCAATAAATCAAATTTCATGGTATCTTTGCTCATGAGTGTTTCCTACAAATAGATAATTTGTACTTAATTAACCTTCATCATCGTCAGAAGCTTGTGGACTCAAAGCTGAAGAAAGGCTGCTCAACAATTGCGTAGCTGTCTTGCGGGTAAGTAAAACTCTTGCTACTGGCTCTACTTCAAAAGTTGTATCTGGGTTCGGAGAATCTCTTGTAGACAGAGGATCAAAAAATCCAAAATCTATAATAAATGTCCCTTCGCCAAGATTATTAACTAATGCAGCATTACTATAAGAGGGTAGATTCCCCTTTTTGTAGGGGAAAGAGAGCTTAATCTGTTGTAGCTCAGATCCTTCTTGTTCTGACATATTATAATCGTTGGTGTTTTTGACGTATACACTCTGATAGTACACTTTTTTGGTGTTGTTTTCGTTCTTGAGTTCGTTCTTTAAGCTGAAGGTAAAAAATCTATGAACATAAAAACTCCTACCAAAGCGATCACCTAAAACCTAATGCGATCCATAAGCCAGTTATCAAAGCCATAAAAATATTCGCAAACATTTGCTCACTTATGTTCACAAGCGCTTTTTTGAATGTAACATATCTTTAGATAATTATCTTGATTTTTTTGTGGGAGAGTTTTTTATGTTCGCAGACTTATTCAAATCGCGATCGCCCTACCGCAATGCTCACCTTTGATCGCGATGCACCTGATTTGCCAAATTTAACTAGAGCAAATTGCGATCGTGAGGTCGATCGCCTCCGTCCTGTGGATTTGATGGTGGTATGCGATCGTTTGATCACTAAGCCTGGTTATGGAACCTTAGCCGAAGCCTTACGCGTGGGTATTCCTGTAGTTTGCCTCACCCGTGAAGGATTTTTAGAAGCAGAAACTTTGATTGCGGGGGTAAAAAATTACGCCGAGCATCTAATCATTTCTCCGCAAGAATTTTATAATGGCGACTGGTCATTTCTAGATACACCATTTCAAGCGCCAGATTTAGCCGATGCGAAACTTTTAGATATGCATGGCGAAGAAACAATTAATCAAGCTATTTTGCAGCACTTCCGATAACATGAGTCTTTAATGCGATGACATCATTTCCAATTCGTACAAACTCGCATACAAGCCTTGTTTGGCAATCAGTTGCTCGTGACTACCCGACTCGACTATTTCGCCTTGTTTGAGTACAAGAATGCGATCGACATTGCGAATTGTGGATAGACGGTGGGCGATGATGATCGTGGTGCGATTGATTAATAAGCGATCTAGAGCCTGTTGAATCAAAAATTCTGTACTGACATCCAGACTAGCGGTGGCTTCATCTAGAATTAAAATCTTGGGATCGCGAATGGCGGCTCTAGCAAAAGCAAGTAATTGCTTCTGACCACCCGAAAGATTTGTACCGCGTTCGCGAACTTGAGTAGCGTATGCTGCGGGTAAATCTTGGATAAAGCGATCGACATTCATTAATTCCGCAGCTTCCACCACTTGCTCAATCGCATAGTCTTCACCCAGCGTAATGTTGTCCTTGATATCCCCAGAGAATAAAAAAGCATCCTGCAAAATTACGCCCACACACCGCCGTAGCTCAGCTTGAGTAATTTCACGAATATTAACGCCATCAATCAAAATGCTTCCCTTCGTTGGCTCGTACAAACGGGATAGCAATCGAATAATTGAGCTTTTACCCGCGCCTGTAGGTCCGACAAGGGCGATTTTTTCACCTGCCTTCAGGGTAAAGGTGACATCCTTCAAAACATATTCATCGGGCTTATAACCAAACCAAACGTGATCAAAGCAAATTTCGCCCGTACCATCAAGGGGCAGAGATTTAGGATGTTCGGGATCGCGAATTTCGATCGGCTCTTGCAAAATCGCGTTGATGCGCTCAACTGCCGTAAATCCTGCTTGAATCGTGGTAAATTTTTCGGCAAGTTGACGAATCGGATCAAATAGTCGCTGCGAGAATAGCACAAAGGCTGAAAGTTCACCGAAAGTGAGATTTTTTTGAACAATTTGTCCACCGCCTAGCCATAGCACACCCGCGATCGCCACCAGCGCAATCCACTCCAACGTTGCTGATACCGCCGAATCGTGAAATACAGTACGGTTGACCTCAATCGAATATTGCTGATTTACCTTGAGATGTTGCGCCGAGTTAAACTTTTCGCGGCGAAATAACTGGACTATACTTGCGCCAATAATATTTTCTTGCAGGATTGAATTAAGTTCCGAGAGGCGATCGCGGGCTTTGAAATTTGCCTTGCGATATTCATACTGAAAATAAACAATCAAGGCGGTAACGGGGATGACCATCGCCACTAGCATCAAGGCTAAATCCCACCGCAGTAAAAACATAAACACGGCAATCGTAGCGATCGCCGCAAAATCACTTAATACGCCCACAGCACCAGTCGCAAATACATCACCCAACGCTTCCACATCACTGGTTAGGCGGGTAATCAGTTTGCCAACAGGCGTGCGATCGAAAAAACTGGTCGATAAAGAGGTGACGTGACGAAACAAATCTTGACGAATATCCGCCGTAATTTTTTGTCCGACTTCCTGAACTAAGTAGCCCTGCCAAGACTGAAATGAAAGTCTTACCGCAATTGTGAGAAATATCACTAAGCAAAGCCACCGCAAACCAATCAGATCACCATTTTTAATTGGTCCGTCGATCGCTTGTTGTACCAGAATCGGTTGAACGGCACTAGCGATCGATAGAGGCGCAAGCAAAAACAGTGATATGAAAAGTTGACGCGAGTTTCGCTTTGCGTAAGGGAAAAGACTCGATAGCAACCGCCAATCATTACTTTTAAGACGATTAGGAGATTGTGTCTGAGCAGAGCTAGCTTTAGATTGGTTAGGCATTAGTTATATGCATTGACTCTATTCGAGATCGCGATTACCAGGGTTACGCGATGGGTCGCTATTGAGGAAGCCAAATACAAACAAACTGATAAAAAATATGACAGTGATGTAAACAACTATTTTTAAAGTGATCATAAATAATCTCCGTATAAATATCCAAGAATTTATCCTATGTTCAATCTTATAGGAAAAGACGGGGATTCTTGATAAATCCTTAAGATTTAATTATTGATACTCCCTCCCCAGCCAAGAAATAGTGGTGCGCGGCTTCGCCGCGCAC
>JANMFC010000017.1:0-3557 GCA_031377675.1 Pseudanabaena sp. OTE_70b_metabat_355
TATTGCCCAAAAGGAAGAAGACAAAACCGCCAAAGTGGACAAAACGCGAAATATTAAATGGAGTTCTGTATCAATTGAAGAATGGTTGTGCTTGGGCTGATTTGCCCAAAGACCTACCACCTTATTCAACAGTATTTTGGCACTACAAACGATGGCGTGCTGGAGAAACATTAGACACAATCATGAATGCATTACACGCACAGGCAAGAGAACAAGTACAAAAAAAGCCAAGGTGGACAAGGCTAATCATCGTTGATTCACAAGCCACAAAAAACACCTGTAATGCAAGCGTTGAGTCAAAAGGGTTTTGTCACTACAAGTCCACTAACGGAATTAAACGACATCTAGCTGTAGATACACTAGGTTTTCCATTTTTTACACACTGTACCAAAGCGAGCGTATCTGATGATAGAGGATTGATTGAAATGTTTGAGCAAAATATCGATTACTTCAAATCGAAACCAGTGAATGTTCCCAAGATAACCGTAATGGTGGATCACGGGTATAACCCTGAATATCTCACCAAAGAACTGGAGAAGATTTATCCACAGATTATGACCAAAATCAAGTTTAAGCTTGCACCAAAGCCATCAAAAGCAGAAAAAGAAGCATCGGGAAAATCTGGTTTTGTAGTTATTCCTGTACGTTGGGTCGTTGAAAGAAGTAATGCTTGGGTAGAAAGATGTAAAAGCCTTGTCAAAAACTTCGACAGAACTCTCGACAATGCTAATGCTAGACTCAAGCTATGCTTTATCAGGCTTATGCTTAAGCGCCTTGCTAGAGCTTCCTAAGATACCAAATGCGTTCTATATTAGTTTTAGTGATTTTGATAAGGTTCCATTTGGCTAAAAGGATTGGGGCTAAAGCTCACGGTGACAGATGCAAACTTAGCCTAAAAACAGCTTGTAAACAGGATTTTGGCTTTCGTCCCAATAGCGATAACCGAGACTAGAGAGAAATACTTGCCAGTCTTCCATTTCATCTGGTGGTACTTGAACACCAACAACGATCCTGCCATAGTCAGCACCGTTATTACGATAATGGAATAGACTAATGTTCCAATTTGGACTCATTGAGCCGACAAACTTCATTAAAGCGCCTGGACGTTCGGGAAATTCAAAACGGTACAAAAGCTCATTATCGGCAAGGGGCGATCGCCCACCGACCATGTGACGCAAATGTAGTTTGGTGAGTTCGTCATCGGTTAGCTCGATCGCCGTGAAGTCATTTTCAGTAAATGTGGTTGCTAATTTTGCGGCATCGGCGCGATTGACAATCTGCACACCGATAAAAATATGCGCGATCGCTTGATCGGCAATGCGATAACTAAATTCGGTCAGGTTACGACTGCCTAATAGTTCACAAAACTTCCGCAAGCTACCCGCCTGTTCAGGAATCGTCACCGCAAAAATGGCTTCGCGACTTTCGCCTAATTCCGCACGTTCGGCAACAAATCGTAGGCGATCAAAGTTCATATTCGCACCACAGGCGATCGCCACGAGGGTTTGTCCTGAAATCCCTTCTCTGGCTATATAGGCTTTTGCTCCAGCGATCGCCAAAGCTCCCGCAGGTTCTAAAATTGAGCGCGTATCTTCAAAAACATCTTTAATCGCCGCGCAAGTATTATCCGTATCCACCAGCAAAATCTCATCGACATATTGCTGACAAAGCCGAAATGTTTCTTCCCCAACTTGACGCACTGCCACACCATCGGCAAAGAGTCCCACCTGCTCCAGTCGCACTCGATGTCCAGCCTGTAGCGATCGCGACATCGCATCCGAATCCACTGGTTCGACACCAATAATTTTGATTTCAGGACGTAAGCGCTTCACATAGGCAGCTATACCCGAAATCAGTCCACCACCACCGATCGCCACAAAAATCGCATGGATTGGCTTTTGATATTGGCGCAAAATTTCCATCGCGATCGTCCCTTGTCCCGCAATCACATCGGGATCATCAAAGGGATGAATAAAGGTTAAATTCTTTTCGGTTTCGAGTTGACGCGCATAGGCATAGGCATCATCGTAGGTATCACCATGCAAAATCACTTCCCCACCACGCATTTTGACAGCGTTCACCTTCACCTGTGGTGTGGTCACGGGCATAACAATAATTGCTGTTGTCCCCAACTCTCGCGCACTGAGAGCCACACCCTGAGCATGATTTCCTGCGGAGGCGGCGATCACGCCTTGAGCAAGCAGTTCTGGCGGTAATTGCGCCATTTTGTTATAGGCTCCTCGCAATTTGAAAGAGAACACCGATTGCATATCTTCTCTTTTCAGCAAGATCTGATTACCAAATCTTGCGGATAGATTGGGAGCAAATTCTAATGGTGTTTCTTTGGCAACATCATATACGCGAGCTTTGAGGATTCGTTCTAAATAGTCAGATTGCACAGCGACATCAACTCAGTGATCAAATTTAGCGAGATCCAATTTTACTCTCTTTTTCGTGTTTTTATACTTTTGCATTTTTCACATAAATCGAAGATAGAGTTGCGGCGCGAAGCGCCTTAACTCTATCTTCGGTTTTGGGCTTGTTTGCTATATTGTTTACAATTGATCGTGGTCGGGTTTAGGGTAGATCTCAGATTTAGATAGGTAACGTGTATTTTATGTTTAATGCAACTGAACTACTGATCGGTAATTTTGTTGACCAATTGAAGTTTGGCTATCGCCGCACCTATGGCGGCTATATGCATGACTACGAAGATATCATCGGTTGGGCTGGCAGCATGGCTCTAGAGAATATCGCCAATAGTGATGCGCTCTATCACAATGTGGAACATACAATATTAGTGACATTGGTTGGTCAAGAGATCCTACGCGGTAAGCATATTCGAGAAGGGCGTGTCTCCCCTGAAGATTGGTTGCATTACATTATTTCCCTTGTTTGCCATGACATTGGCTATGTCAAAGGTGTGTGCCTTCAGGATGGCAATGGCAAATATGCGACAGGGATCAACGATGGCATGGTGGAGCTACCGCCTGGAGCTTCGGATGCAGGGCTGACTCCATATCATGTCGATCGCGCTAAGTTGTTTGTAAATCAGCGCTTTGAAAATCATGTTTTGATTAAAGCTGAAAAAATTTGTCGCAATATTGAATTAACGAGATTTCCTGTCCCAAAAACTGGCGATCATCACGACACTTCACACTTTGCAGGATTAGTGCGATCGGCGGATTTAATCGGTCAACTCAGCGATCCCCGCTATCTCAAAAAAATTGGGGCGCTATACTATGAGTTTGAAGAAACTGGTGTAAACAAAGCCCTTGGCTATGCTCACCCTGGGGATTTACGGCGTAACTATCCTAAATTTTATTGGACGAACGTATATCCGTTTGTCAAGGATGCTTTGTATTATTTGTCCTTGACACAGCAGGGACAAGAAATTGTCGCTCATCTATATTCCAATGTGTTTGTAGTTGAGCATGAAAAACCAGAGTATCAACTATCATTCCCCAGTGTACCGCTCGCTAAAGTCACCATAGAGCAAAGGGCTTAAGCCCCTTGCCACATAAAGATTTAAGAGTGCCGCAAAGCGGCACTCTTAA
>JANMFC010000211.1:0-17143 GCA_031377675.1 Pseudanabaena sp. OTE_70b_metabat_355
GGGGGGGGGCGCCCCCCCCTCTCTCTCTTGTGTTTTGTAATCTAAGCCCCCAAATTAGAGAAATTGTTGCAACAATTTACGCAATTCTAAAGCCTCTTTGTAATTAGGCTGTTCTTTTAAGACTTTTTCCACAGAAATATAAGACTCACGATAGCGACCTACACGATATAGACTAGCAGCCAATGCGTACTGCGTGTCTACACGTTCAATCCCTTTCCAGAGCTTATCGGCTTTTAACGATCGCGTATAGGCAGCGATCGCTTCGTTTGGTTTGTTTTGGCTATCCAAAATCACACCGCGATTATGCCAAACTTCCGCAAAACCTGCGGATAGATTAATCGACTGTTGATAAGCCTCCAATGCTTCAGCATTGCGATTTACTTTCATCAAAGCATTACCTTTCTTATACCAAGTGGAATATTCATCAGGTTCTAGTATCGTTGCGCGTTCATACGCGACAAGAGCTTCAGGATAACGTTGCAGATTCATTAAAGCATCAGCTTTTCCATCCCAACTTTCAGCATAATTTGGATAGAACTCAATCATTTGGTCAAAATGAACTAGCGCTCTCGCATTTTCACCCTGATCGAGAAGTCGAATTCCCTCAAAATAAGTTTCATAGATATTTTCATCAACCTTACTTTGAAAGAACCTCATTTCCTGATTGTTTCGCCGAATCCTTCGCCCTTGATCAAAAGCTTGCACTGCATCTTTGTACATCCCCACTCTTGCCTTTGCCTCAGCTTCACTATAGTAGATTATATAGTCTTTGACATTATCCAATTGACTCGGCTTGATCCGATATGGTGTGTCGGGAGTCAGAGCAACAGAACGACGATAGGAGATTCTTGCTTCTTCATAACGTTCTAATTTGAAGAGCGTCACACCTCGAAATAGCCACACAAAACTATAGTCAGATTTTAACTTTAGTGACTTATCAAAAGAAGCGATCGCTTCTTCATAGCGATTAAGATCTAATAATGCTGCACCGCGATTAAACCACCACATATAGTAATCCACTGGCTGGCTAAGGGGTTGTACTCGATCAACATACCTAGCGCCAGGCTCAATTTGCAAGCCTCTGTCATAGGAAGCGATCGCTTCTTCAAATTTTTTCAAGCCAACAAGAGCCAGCGCATGATTATTCCAAAGCTCTGGATCTCTCTGTCCGCGCTGATCTTGAAGCGCAAGTCCAAAACAATCTAGTGCTTCCTGAAACCGTTCTTTTTTGAGAAAAATACTACCGCGCACTTTATAGTTGCCTGGATGTGCAGGTGCGGAACCGATATCACAGAATCGATTCTGGGCGCTATTATTTTGACTATAAGCATCGCGAGGAAAGAATACTTCCGTCATTTGTAGTGACGCAATACCCACTGAAATACACCAACAAGGTAATGATTGAATTGCTAACGATTTGAGATTCATAGTCTACAGTTGGTTATTATTAGAATTGATAGAACTTGATACGACCTAGTTTGCCACACGCGGTGCGGGTGGTGCAGCCGATGCAGGGGGGGGCGAGAAAAGGGGTGGTTCTGGAGGGACAGGTGAAGAAGAAGATGCCGAAGTGTTTTGCGGAGGATCAGATTCTATAGCAACTTGTGAAGATGTATTCACATTAGGATTTTCACTCGCACTGTCCCTACTACTTCTACCACTGGAAGGAGGGACATATAGTTGAGAATTATCTGAACTTGGAGGAATCTCCCTTGGCGAAGAATCTCTTGGTGTCTCAATAGCTGCTACTGGGGCAGTATTTGTCACGGGCGCTTCAGTGCTGGTAGTAACATTATTATTGAGAGTACTAGCTGTCGAGTTAGTTTTTGCGCTTGTATCCGTCAGCCTTTGTTTAGCTTCTTCAGTAATTATCTTGCCGCGATCTTGCCAATAGGGAGTTGGCGAAATAGTTTTGACTGTATCGATCGCTAATTGCCAATTACCATTTTTTAATGCAGTTTCCGCTTGTTGGATAACCGCACTATTTTTTTTCTGATCTTCTTTCCATTTCACTAAAAGTTGATCACCCCTATTCTGAGCAAGAATATTAGAGGGAATTGATTGTAACATCGTTTCCGCTTCGGATAAGTTGCCAGAATACTCGTACTTATACTGAGCTAAAGTAAGGAGCTTATCGATATTTTCTTCTGCTTTTTTACTGTCATAGACACGAGCGATCGCCTTGTCTAAGTCAGCACTACTAATAGCTTGGAGATTTCTGCTATTGCTAAGTTCGATAAATCTATACAGAATTAGTACACTAAGGAGTCCACCAATAATAATTCCACCAGCAAAAATAGCTGCAAGCAATAGCCTAAATTTACTAGTAGGCATTGACTCTACCGACTCTTCGTTATCTTTTAGAGATATCAGAGAACCATTTTGAGAAGACGCGATGTCACCAGATCGGTTTGTCTTAGTAATGCTTGCCTTGCTGTTTTTCGGCACTTCACTTTGAGATAAATCGTCATCTTCATTCTCATTACTAAAGGGCAATTGGAAAGCGAAAAAATCACTTTGAGAAAAATCTCCCGATGATTTGCCTGTGATTTCTAATCTATTGAATTGTGATTTTATTCCATCTTCTGCTTTGGAGGTTATGTCGCCACTTGTCGCCCCTAACTTTGTTGAGCCTAGGGAATTAGAGCCATTAGTAAAGGCAACTTGCGAACCTTCATTTTGCAACTCGCTCACGCTAGCGGCGGCGATCGCAGGATTAATCCGAGTCGGGTCAATTTTAGGCTCTGGGATGGCAATAATTGGCTTTAGCGATCGAATCATCTGCCCTGCATTGACGTAGCGAAAATCACGGGTAGCCGATAGCGCAATATTTAGTATTTGGATAAAGCGATCGCTTATATTGCAGCGCTCTTCCCAGTTCCACATATCTGTAGCAGTTTTTAGTTCTTCGGGCGAACTTCCTGTCAACAGCACGATCATCACCACCGCCACCGCATAAATATCGGCGGTGGGAGTTGCTTGTCTGGTTTGAACAACTTCTGGAGCTAAGTAAATCGGGTTATTGCGACCATTACTGGGTAACAATACAATCAACATCCGTTTTTGATCGTAAGCGATCGTATCGAGAGAAATCGAACCGTGGGACTGACGGCGCTCATGCAATGTGTTGAGCTGTGCAAGTACCTGCCGTAAAATTTCTTTTGTTTCCGTTTCCGAAAATCCCTTGCCTTGCTTTTTCGCAAGCATTGAGCGACAAGTTAAATATTGTGAAAAACTTTGCATAGCTACTCAACTAAAAAACGGATTGTAATTGCATGATTTAGTCTACAATTGAACACCTATAACAGTTTACTATCATATAGAACACAATAAATGTTTTAAAAAAGTTGCTAACCAACAGTTTTAACGAGTTTACTGGTTTAAGTTTTTGAGCAGAAATCGCTTCAAGTCATATTGGTTATCATCCTTGCCAAAGCTTCTGCTATTTAACACTAATTATTTACTTTTGCTTTAACACAGAACTCTGAAACGTTTTAATCATAAGGTTAACCTGTATGAACAGTTCCTAAATTCTATATGAATATTTGTTAAATTCCATTTTCGCAAAAACAGTTATTTAATAATCTTAAGATTTTTATTTTTTGAATCTATAGCAAGTAAATTAACTTCTTTCACTAGTTAAAATACTAGTAGTGACAAGCTACATCACAATCTAAAAATATGATCTTTATCAATCCCAAAATCTACTTCACCTTCAAAAAAATATTTGGCTCCGAAGATAGCAAAGATATCTTAATTAGCTTCTTAAATGCTCTAAGCCGCTAAATCCTATTCTATTCAACTCACAACTGGACAAAGTTGCGATCTTCTCAATCCAGTTATTGCCCTCACAATCACCGATTTTGTGATGTTTCCCGACTTGCCTAATGTCACCTCTCACTTTGTACTCAAGGAAAAAGAGTATCTCATTGATTATCCAATTTATGACATTGCGTTAATCTTTGTGGAGTTACCAAAATTCAAAAAGGATTTAGAAGAACTGGAAACAATCATCGATAAATGGTTGTTTTTCTTAAATAAGGCTCGAATATTACAAAATGTCCCCCCTTCAATGGAGAATATTCCTGAACTCAAAAAGGCTTTTGGACTCGCTAATCAAGCCAATCTCACTGTGCAAGAGTTAGACGATCAGGAAAAGAGTGAGTTTTTTATTCAAGATTTTCAGAATGTAGTTAGCAAGGCTGTTACTAGGGCTGTCAAAGAAGCGACTAAAAAGGGTTTGGAGCAAGGAAAGCAAGAGGCGGTGGCTCAAGGAATACGGCAAAAAGCTGAGGAGATTGCTAGGAAAATGTTGGGTGTTTTCGATGATCAAGCGATCGCGGATATGATAGGACTAACTCTAGAAGAATTGCAAGCATTGCGATCTTAGCGGTTGGCAATTTTTGTTGTGCCTACGGCACAACAAAAATCGTGGTGTTATCGCAAAAATCTGTTTAGATAACTTTCGGAGCCGCCATTAGCAAAATCTTTTCCATTAGGAATGGAAATAGACGATGACACCATACGGCGAGGTGACTTTGCCATCCGACAAGGATTTCAGGAGCCTCCCGATCTAGCCCCGCAATCAAGGCTTCAGCGACCTGCTTGGGAGTCATCATCGAAACCCAGCGAAACCACTCTAGATTGCTTGCCATGTCCGTATCCGTAAGCGATGGCAACAAAGCCGTTACCTTGATGTTATAGGCGGCTAACTCTCCACGCAGAGCTTGCGTGAAACCAACGATCGCAAATTTAGTAGCAGAATAGGTTGCCATTGTCGGCGCAGCGACCTTACCCATGAGGCTGGAAACGTTGACGATTCGACCATTGCGGATCGCCGCCATCCGTCGCGCTACCATCCTTGTGATCGCATACATACCGAGTAGGTTAACTTCGATTTCGGATTGCACATCTTCCAATCGTGATCGCAAAAATGAGGATTGATGCGCCACACCAGCACAGTTAACCAAGATATCAATTGGTCCAAAATCTCGCCAGACTTGGGCGATCGCAATGTTTACTTCAATCGTTTGTGATAGATCGAGAGGTAAACTCACTGCTTCTATTCCTAAAGCTTCCACTTCTGAAGCGACAGAATCAAGGCGATCACGATCCCTTGCCACCAAAATCAGGCATTTTGCACCCTGTTGAGCTAGCTCTAAGGCGATCGCTTTACCAATACCGCGTGAGGCTCCTGTAATTAGAGCCGTTTTGCCACGAACGTTCATAAAACCTCCAATATTGAGAGGTCTCACTATTGTTTACTATTTTTGATTAAGGTAAAATTTCTAGCCTATTTTTCTAGCTGAAACTTTTACCCCGTAAAGCTTGTGAGACGCTAGTGTTTTTGTTGCTGATTCCGTTACCAGTTCTATTGCCAGCTATCTGTAACTAAACTTCTATATGCGTTGAGTTTTAAAAAGTTTGTTTAGTTACGTCGCTAACAAAGAGCAGTTAACCAGTTTCTTTCTATGTGCGATTAGTCTTCCCAGCCCAATTGTAGTTCTGTCATGTCGTTATCTCCTTTAGGAAACATAGTTGAAGTGGTGGTAAAGGTAAATTTATACAGACTTGAAATACAGACTTTAAACATGGATAGAACATTACAGCTATTGTTGCTAAATGTAAAGTGGTGTTAGATAGATTAAGTCTAAAGAGCTATTTCGATAGAAGGAGACTTCTAAATTTCTAAGCTATCTAAATCCCTACAATCTTTGATAGCGCATCCCAGGATATGGAGCGATCGCTCCGAGTAATTCTAAATGGGTTAAAGCTCCTAATACTTCACCAGACGGAGCTTTCACTTGTTCCACAATTGCATCTAAACCAACGGGATCACTGTAACCGATCGCTTGGAGAATATTTTGTTGTAATGGCGGAAGATTAGCAATGGCGATCGCCACTGTAGGTATACTCAACTGTTTATCTAAATTTGGTAACAGTCCCAAGGATTCCAATAATTCATCTACCCCTAAAATTGCGTGAGCGCCTTTCCCTAAAAGCTTCAAACAACCTTTGGCTTCGACTACATCGAGAGAATTCGGTAAGGCATAGACATCCCGTCCATATTCATTCGCTTGAAAAGCGGTAATTAACGCTCCAGACTTCAAATCACCTTCCATTACGAGAGTAGCGCGGCTCAGCCCCGCAATAATTCGATTACGCGCTGGGAAATGTTTTTTGTCTGGCGGTGTACCTTGGGGATATTCGCTGACCACTAGTCCTGAGTTGACGATCTCTCCGTAAAGAGATTTATGTTTGTGGGGATAGATTTGATCGACTCCCGTACCCACTACAGCGATAGTTTGTCCACCAAGTTCTAAACAAGCTTTGTGAGCTTCGCCATCAATGCCATCCGCCATGCCTGAAATGATTGTAAACCCGCGCTCAGTCAAGGCTGTCACAATCTTTTTCGTCCAGCGTCGTCCATAGGGAGTGGCGCGGCGAGTTCCCACGATCGCTACGGTATTGCGTTCATTCCATTGGGTGAGATGCCCTTGATAGTATAGAAGTGGAGGGGGATCGGGGATCTCCCAAAGTAATTGAGGATATTCGCGATCGCTGGGTGTCCAGAAATTTAGATTTTTATGTTCATGGATAGCGAATAGAGACAATGGCTCAACTTCACGCTGGGCTTGACGAATTGATTCGAGGGTTTGACCGCCAATACCTTCGATTTGTTGTAAATCAAGGGGTAATGCTTGCCAAGCTTCAGACATAGAGCCAAAAGCTTGGTATAGACGTTTGATTAAAACAGGACCAATGCCGCGAACTTGTGACCAAGCTAGCCAATAAGCTTTTTCCATAGTTTATTCTATAATTTATAGGTAAATCGCATAATGAACTTCAGGGGGCGCGATCGCTACTAAAAACTTTTGGGTAACTCTCAGTAGTAATAAGCGTCTCTGTACAGCGTAGCAATCAACGCCAAAAATTCGACAGCAATCATAAAATTGCAAAAAAGCCTCAGCTAGCGATCGCGATAATTTCTGTCTATTTACTTGTTTACTTACTGTTCTACTTAAAGGCAAAGTATTTTCATTTTCTAAATAATCGGCGATCGCTAAATTCTGCAATAACAAACTAATTTCCGCAGGTTCTATCAGTTCTATTTTGTCAATAGTTTGATGATGCAGTGGATCTTCGATGTAAATATTACTCAACCTAATTAATGCACAGCATCGAGCATGGGCATATTGAGGTATTGGTTCAGGCGCTTGGTTCGCAGGATTTATAAAAATATTGCGCTTTTGCCATAAGTTCGGCTGATCCCCACTTATCTCAAAAGTTTTTTCTTCCAGATGCCAACTCATCAGGATATCTAAACTATCACTCAGGTATATTTCACTTAAACAAATATTTAATAAACCTTTATCCCATAATTTAATTTGCCATTGGGCTGCTATTTCTAGAGGTTGTGAACAATTTTCTACTATTTTTTTACCGATTAGCATCGCGTCTATATCTAATCGATGGGCAATTGCCAAGGCGATCGCCGATGTGTAATGCACACCGTATTTGGGATAGCAAATCTCCAGCACAATTTCTCTGGAATTTAGCACAAGCTCATATTCTGTATTAATCGCTTTAGCGATCGCAGCTTGAATAATTCGAGATGGAGATTTAAACAAGGTTCCCAATCACCCGTCACAAAGAACCTTTAAAATTAAAATCAGTCGAGGGAAGACCAAGCTTCCGCGATCCGAAAAGGTCAGACCTCTCGACTGTATACATGATCATAACACTTTGCCTTGTTTAAATTTTTGCTTCTCTACTACTTGTTGCGTGGCAACCGTAAAACATTTTGCTTTTTAGAAAGAGGACTGAGTAACTGATTGAGCGCCCTTAATTGTTCAGGTGTTCCCATTGAGATCAAGACATCGCCCTGCAAAATCTCAGTATTGCCATCAGGGCCCGCAATCACATCACCATCCGCACGCCTGATTGCTAAAACTAATGCGCCTGTCTGCGATCGCAAACTCGCTTGTTTTAAGGAAATGCCAATATAACTGGAATCATCAATCCGATATTCCTCAATGTAAAACGAGCGATTTGCCCCTGCAATAATCCCATCCACAAAATCCATCACCTGTGGACGCAACGCCACCGCCGCCATTCGCTTACCACCTGTAATGTATGGCGAGATCACCTCATCTGCCCCACCACGGCGTAACTTTTGCATTGATTCTTCGGTACTTGCCCTAGCGATCGCCCTGATTTCGGGATTTAATGTTTTCGCTGACAGCACTGTATAGAGATTTTCGGCATCCGATGGTAGCGCCGCTACAATGCAGACCGCCCGTTCGATTCCCGCCAGCATTAAAGTATTGTCGAGAGCCGCATCTCCTTGCAATGCAGGATAGCCAGCAAGCTCAGCCTGTTCGATCGCCTCAGGGTTGCTATCAATCACCAAAAAGGTAATGCCCCCCTCCGCCGCAAATTCCGATGTTACCTGTCGCCCCGTGCGCCCAAATCCACAAACGATGTAATGTTTGTCTAGTGATTCCATAACTTTTCGATGTTGCCTCGCCTGAAAAATATTGTAGATATGCCCATTGGCGATCGCGGCGGTAAACTGCGCGGCGATGTAACTAATGCTTAAAACTCCAAGCACGATTAGCAATAATGTAAAAATCCGCCCCTCAATATGCAAAGGATTGGTTTCGCCATAGCCAATCGTGGCAAGGGTGATGATCGTCATGTAGAGCGAGTCAAACCAACTCCAGCGCTCGATCAGGTGATAGCCCAATGTCCCGAACGCCGTCAGTCCAACTAATATACAAACATTGTTGAACAAAGTACGCTGATATTGTTGCAACTCACGTTGAAAAAGAATTGGTTGCAACTGTTGATATTTAAGCGAACTTTTATGATTCATTCTTGTCTATTTTGGTAAGAATCCACACTTGCAGCCTATTGAAGCTTTAAGTTGTCCATAGAAATGTATAAAAAGACCGCTAAGCGGCACTTTTATACATTTCTATGGGTTTTAAGTTAGCGCAAAGCGCTGTAATTCAGCCAACAATTTAACTAACAATTTAACTAGCAAGTTATTAAAAACTCAATTAAAAAATGTTAGGCTGCTTATAGCATTATCAATTCAGCTTTTAGTTAATAAATTCAGGTAGCATAAGTTTTTATCCCTTATTCCTGTAAATGCTCTCACTCACGAGACAAGTATGACCTCAGAGACTTCTTCCGAAAACCCACAGACTGCTCATGTTGTGACCTCACCATATCGATCAGCCATTGATATTGATAACGAGAACTTAGAAAGATTCCATGTTTGGACTGGTTACAATACTCATACGGATATGAGTAGTAATACGAAGTTTCAAATGCGTGATTTTCATATTGATCTCGGTATGGCGGTCATCGGCTTTGGGGTGCTGTGTGGTTGGCAATTGCGATCGCGCAAAATCGAATTTAAGGGCAAAACCCATATTATCTATGAGTTACGCGGCGAAACAGACCCACAGCCCGTGCCGATGTTGCGCCAGAATTGCAGTGATGAAATGGCAACATTTTTGCATAGTCGTTTGATCCGTACCCTTGATTTTCTACGTTCTTGTTCCAAGTTCTCTGGTATTCCTCATGTTCATATCATCTCTATTCGTAATCATTATGTTATGAGTGCGGTATGGCGACCCTACCAAAACAAAATTTGGATTGTTCCCATCGATCAAATCGAAGGATTGTCTTTCTCTAGCCATTTAATCTAGTTAATCTAGCCATTTAATCTCGATGTCTATACGCATCAATGGCGATCGCACTATTAAGACTCCCACAGGATTAGCCACACGCCCCACGCCGAGTAAAGTCAGGGCGGCTGTTTTTAACATTTTGCAAAATCGGATTCGGGGCGCAAATTGGTTAGATATTTGTGCAGGTTCAGGCGCGATGGGAGCGGAGGCAATAGTGCGTGGCGCAGCGCAAGTTGTTGGGATCGAGTTGTCCGCATCCACTTGTCGAATTATTAATGAAAATTGGCAAAAATTCGCTAAGCCTGATCAAACTTTTCAAGTGATTAAGGGTGAAGCAACCAAGATTTTGACGAAATTACAAATATCGCAACCAAAATTTTTTGATCTAGTTTATTTCGATCCCCCCTATCAAAGCGATTTATATCAGCCTGTTCTCAGTCTATTACCACCATTGCTCAGCGATGATGCTCTCGTAATTGCAGAATGTGATCGCCTACGCTCTTTGCCTGAAGTAATAGGGGATTTGGTGTGTTGCGATCGCCGCCAATATGGACAAACTTGCCTAACTTTTTATTCCATAAAATAATATTGGAGGGCGGCGAAGCCGCGCTCCAATATTTATTCTTCTTCAATACCAAATATTTGATTGAAGGTTTTGAGAACTTTATAGCCAGTATCAATCGACTCGAGTGGATCTTTGCGGAGTCGATGACGCAGGCATAAACCAATTACCCGCTTGATGTCGTCTACTTCGACTTCTTTACGACCTTCAAAAGCCGCGATCGCTCTAGCAGCACGATTGCTGACAATATCACCGCGTAAACCATCGACGTTCAGTTCAGAACAAACTCTAGAAATATTCAACCGTAAATCTTGAGGAATATCTACTTCACTCAGAAGATTTTGGGCGCTCACAATTTTCGCTTGAAGCTCTCCTTGGCGATCGGCATAGTCTGAAAGAAATCCATGAGGATTGCTATCAAAATTGGTGCGCTCCTCGACTACACGCACTCGCAGTTCTGGTTCGCGCACGGTGCGAATTTCAGCATACATCCCAAAGCGATCGAGCAACTGTGGACGCAATTCCCCTTCTTCAGGGTTGCCAGAGCCAACTAACACAAATCTAGCAGGGTGACGGATGGAGATACCTTCACGCTCAACCGTATTCCAGCCCGAAGCGGCGGAATCAAGTAAAACATCGACGAGGTGATCGTCCAGTAGATTGACTTCATCAATGTAAAGAATGCCCCGATTTGCCTTGGCAAGCAGTCCTAATTCAAAAGCTTTGACACCTTCAGACAATGCTTTTTCAATATCAATCGTGCCGCATACACGGTCTTCTGTCGCACCGAGGGGCAGATCAACCATGATCACCTGTTTGGTGCTGACGGGCAGAGTCTCGCCATTGGCTACACGGCGGCGGACTTCTTCACTTTGAAGATCGCCATCGGTAGGATGGCTGCTAAAGGGATCATCAGAGACAACTTCAATTTCGGGTAGGAGATCAGCAAGGGCGCGAACGGTTGTGGATTTGCCCGTACCGCGATCGCCCATAACCATTACTCCACCGATTTTGGGATCGATGACATTGAGCAACAGGGCGAGCTTCATCTCTTCCTGTCCGATCACGGCGGTGAAAGGAAATACAGGTCGTCTTGTCGTTGGTTTAATGGAAGTTGCTATCAAGGCTTTTTAAATTTTAAATCGATAAAATGGCAGTTTAGCCAATATACAACTTTATAAGTCTTTATGTTCATAGAGATATCTAATGGTTGTCCAAAATTCACCAAACATTCCATGTGTATCACGTTCAAGATAGCCATCGATAAACTTTTGAAATTCTTCTGGAGTAAGCAGATCAATATCATCATGTAATTGTTTGATGATCAGTCTACGTCTCTCTGTTAAGTTTTGAATATCTAGCTTAAGTTTGCTGATAGTTTGCTTAGCGGCTTCGTCAGTTGGATCAGTTGGACTAATTTCTCCATCAGCCGTATAGCTAAATCTTTTTTCACAATTAGGATCAAGGGGAGACACCAAGTAGTTTTCATCAAACCAGTCTTTTTTTGAATAACCACAATGACTAGGATCGCCAGCGCCCAGTTCTTTGATGCAAGAACAAAGTAGGTTTGTAAAATCTAGCGGATCTACGGAAGTATCGCTCTGGGGACGAAAATGCTCAAAATGGGAGTTTTGACTCTTTATTCTACGTTCACAGTAGCAACAAATATATCCCTGTTCTTTAAGTAGCGCATCTTTAACTACTTTTTTAGGCGAATTTTCATCAGTAGCAGAAGTTTTTTTGAAACGCTCATATGTATTTTGAGGGTTAGTTTTCCAGCTAGAGAAAAGCTGTGGCTCTTGTTGTTTGACAATGTGCTTCATCTGCCGATGATCTCCTTACGTCTAATTATCACCTCGGCTCTTCCTAATTCTGGATCTGAACCAATTAGCAAATCTGGATCTCCTGCAACTTCTCCCCTCATAATCGCAATCAGTTCCTTAGCTTCCTCAATTTGCCCCAGATTAATTCGTTGATAGACTTCATGAAGACTTGACTTAACCTTATCGGGTCTAGTAGTTGCTAATCCCATTAGATCCTCAAGAACTCGATCAACTGTTTTTCCATAGGATTCAGAAGGTCTTTCAGCGATCGCTCCTGCTTCAGTTTGCTTCAATACATAGAGGTTGTCTGGATGAACATGGGTGATGACGTGCGGTGAATGCGTAGAAATAACAAACTGACAATTTGGAAATACTTCAATCAACTTAGGTACAACCATGCGTTGCCATTTAGGATGCAAATGTAAATCAATTTCATCAATTAGAACAATGCCTTCGCCCTCAAGAGGATTTTTACGTACAGGATTAGCGATCGCCATTCTTCGCGCCAGATCGCCAACCATAGACATTAGACATTTTTCACCATCAGATAGTTGATCGATAGTTAACCTTTTGCCATTTTTTTTGATCTCCATTCTGATAGGACTACGCCTAACTGTGAGGTCTGTAAACTCAGGCAAAAATACTTTCAGAGCTTTACGCACTGCTTCAAGCTGAGGATCGGGAAAGCAAAAATCTTCTGGTTTATTAGGAAGATCCACATATTTTCTATTTTCATTTTCAAGATCTTCTCGATCTCGAAACCATGTAAAAAATGCGCGAAAATTCGCACCACTCTCTAACGATTGATCGTAAGCCGCAAAAAGTTTAAAACTATTCTTTTCTCGAATCCGTAAAGGAATATCCAGCACCGCCCGCCCAACTGGATAGTAGACAAATATTGGTAAATTTAGCCTTTCTTCGGCTTCAAAGATTTTTGCCTGTAATGATTTCGTAAACTCGCTTAAATTATCTAAATTGGTGGCGTTATGGGGATCTTTTAATCTTTTACGAGAGAACAGGCTAATGTCAGAAGAGGATTTACGGGCTTTAAACAGTTGCCATTCGATTTTTTTTTCTTGGTGGCAACACGAAAGCGCGATTAAAGCGAAAGCATTACCATTTGCAATACTCTTTTCTGTTATGGGATTTCCTGAAGTACCCGAAGAATATCTAAGCCTATTAACCAACCATGAAAGCATAATTACGATGCTGTCAATTACCGTAGATTTCCCTGAGCCATTTTCTCCATAGAAAACATTTAGATTTTTATCTAAATTTAGGAATAGCTCCTGAGCGCCTCGATAATTTTGGAGTCTTATCGTATTTATTTTCATATAGAACAAACCTCTCGAATCAGTTTTATGCGAATATTGGATTGGTTAAAGTGTGAATTTAGCTAATATACCTAAATATACAGCTTTACTATGTCCGATATCCTGAAAATTTACTCGCAACAGGAAGTAAACGGCGATCGCGCAAAGCCTAAAAAGTCAAAGCTTAAAAATTCCATGAATCAAGAGACAGCACCCTTACTTGTTACCGCACAGCGATATCTCAACATAGATCATGCACCATTTTATATGCCAGGGCATAAACGCGGTCAGGGAATCGATCGCGAATTTGTGGAACTTTTAGGGGAAACGGTCTTTCGTTTGGATTTGCCAGAATTACCCGAACTGGAAGCAGCAGTTACCGAAGCAGAAGTCTTAGCGGCGGACGCATATAATAGCGATCGCGCTTGGTTCCTGACTAATGGCTCTACCTGTGGTATACAGGCGATGCTCTTGGCGACCTGTGGACTAGGTGACAAAATTTTGATGGGGCGCAATTGTCACAAGGCGGCGATCGCAGGGTTAATTCTGAATGGGGCAACTCCGATTTATTTGCCGACAGATTATTTACCCGAATTCGATTTAGATTTGGGAGTGAGTCCCGCAACCTTAGAATTGTTTTTGCAAGCGCATCCAGAGGCTAAAGCGGTGATGCTGGTTAGTCCCAACTATTTTGGGGTCTGTGGCGAACTGGAGAAACTAGTGGCGATCGCCCATTCTTTTAATATTCCCTTATTAGTTGATGCGGCTCACGGAGCGCATTTAGGTTTTCATCCTGATTTACCAATATCAGCTTTACAAGCAGGAGCCGACTTGGTAGTGCAGTCCACGCATAAAGTTGCAGGTAGCCTTACCCAGTCATCGATTTTGCATTTACAAGGCGATCTCATTCAAGTTGAGCAAGTTGATCGCGCTTTACAAATATTGCGATCGAGTAGCCCTAATTTATTATTGCTGATTTCCCTTGATGTGGCGCGGCGACAAATGGCGATTGATGGCAAATCTCTATTAACGCAAACTTTGCAGCTATCGAAGGAAGTGCGATCGCAATTAAATCAAATTCCTAATTTGCGAACATTTGATCAAAGGGAAGTTGCCACTCTTGATCCCACTCGTTTAACTGTGATGGTGGAAAGATTGGGGATCAGTGGTTTTGAAGCAGATTTGCGTCTGCATTCTGAGTTAGCGGTGATGGCAGAAATGCCGACTCTCAATCAGTTAGTTTTTATTCTTAGTTTGGGAAATACGCAATCTGATATTCAGCGATTAATTTATGGATTTCAGCAACTTAACAAGGAAAAAGGAAAAAGGAAAAAGGAAAAAATAATTAGGAATTACGAATTAGGAATTACGAATTATCAGGGTAGACTTACGCCGCGTGAGGCTTATTTTGCGAAAAGCGATCGCATTTCTATTCTTGAGGCGATCGGGCGGGTTAGTGCGGAGTCTCTTTGTCCATATCCCCCTGGGATTCCGTTGCTTTGTATTGGGGAGGAAATTACGCTCGAAGTTGTGGAAATGTTGCAGTGCATTTTGCGATCGGGGGGGATTATTAATGGGGCAAGTGATGACAGTCTCGAAACAATTAGGGTCGTGAAGTAGGTAGGCATAGGAAAAACAAAAAAGTACAGCTTAAGATCCCCGACTTTTTTTGTGAATTCACAAATTGTCTTTACTTGCTTAGAAAAAGTCGGGGATCTGTGCATTTACAGGTTTCTTTTGATGACTTAATTATGTGACAAAATAAGCAAAGATTTTCTGTCAACAAAATTTATGTCTAATCTCATTTCTTCCCAAATTCTCCAAAATCGCCTTAGTTATCAAGGTAGTAAATTTTCCTTTCATAGCGATCGCCTCAAATTACCGAATGGGGTGATCGGTGAATATTCCTATATCAAGCATCCTGGGGCTGGGATGGCGGTTCCTGTGACTGCGGATGGTAAATTTGTTTTAGTCAAGCAATATCGATTTGCAATTCAGCGCTATCTTTTAGAATTTCCTGCGGGAACCTTGGAGGTTGGTGAAAATCATGATCTGACAATTAAGCGCGAAATTGAGGAGGAAACTGGATTTAGTGCCAGCAAATGGCAATATCTGGGCGGATTCTATATTTGCCCTGGTTATTCTGATGAGATTATCCATGCTTATCTAGCTCAAGATCTCATCAAGCTAGAACATCCTCCTGCTCAAGATGAAGATGAAGAGATAGAAGTTGTCATGCTGAGTCGTGAAGAGATTGAGAATTTATTGCGATCGCAAAGTGCGGATGCTAGCCTCGATGCCAAATCGATTACGGCTTTTCATCTTGCCTTACCGTATCTGCAACATAAAAATCTGTAACATGAAAATCATCGCGATCGCCCTTTCTGGTGGTAAAAGCTCCCGTATGGGAAGTGACAAAGCTTTATTAGAAATTAATGGAGAAACTCTATTATTTAAAACTTGTCGAACTGCTCTAGAAGTAGCTGATGCTATTTATGTGGTGGTTCGGAGTCGGTCACAATATGAGATGGCGATCGCGAATTCTATGGCTAATCATTTTATGGTTATAGATCAGCAGTCTGATGGTGCATTAGTTGGCTTTTGGCAAGGAATTAAAGCAATTTGTGAACCGACTGATTGGATATTGCTGCTTGCTTGTGATTTGCCAAATCTTCAAAGCGATGTTCTCCAAATCTGGGCGAGTCATTTAGCGGATTTGCCAGAAAGTGCGATCGCCTATTTACCACGCTATGCCAATAAAAATCCCAATGATAATCCAAGTGAAGATTTGCAAAAGCAATGGGAACCTTTATGCGGATTCTATCGCTGGTCATGTCGAGATTCGCTGATGGAATTTATTAATCAAGGAGGGCGATCGTTTCAAAAATGGTTGGAGAATTTAGAAGTTATTGAGATAGAAAATGTCACAGCATCAATGCTTTTTAATTGCAATACTCCCGAAGATTTGGTAGTCCTAAAAATTGAATGATAGGTGGTGCTTTACACCACCTATCATTCAATTTTTAGGATAATCGATTTCGCCACTTGGCTAGTTGATCTTTCGTGGCACTATCAATGCGATTTCCTAGTAAATTTTTGGTGTTAGCTTTTTGGCTTCTTTGCCGACTTTGCACCGATCGCATCGTCGCTTCTACTTCCTGCTCTAATGCTGCCGAAGATAACCATTCTGCCCCAAAGCCCACGGCGGTTAATTGCTGAGCGCGGTCAGAAGTTACCACGATAATTCGTTTTAAATGCCTGAGGGGATCGCGGCGGTACTTACCACATTGACGCTCGATGTAAGTATCGGCAGTTTCATTACGATCGGTGAAATATAATTTCAGGTTTTTAGTGATTTTTTCAGCTTTTGCAGGTGTGGCTTGGATATAGGCATCAAATACCAATGTCGTCTTATAACCGTGATAGGCGCTAAAGTTGACCATTGTCTCAGTCAAATGCGATCGCGCAATATCAAACCCTTGCAGATCTCTCATCTCCTGCAAGTGTCGCCACAGCCCAATCACGTTATAACCGTCCACCAACATCACTGGTGGATATTCCGCCGACATATCTGTAAACCGCTAAAAAAATTAGTCATACTAATTCTGACACTAGAATTTACAAATATTATGTTTCATTTGGCAAAAATTATTCTTGGGTTGCCAATTGAGGACAGAAAAGCAGTAGCCAGCCAAGTCGGGAAATAAAACCCAAGAGAGAGAGGCGGCGCTTCGCGCCGCC
>JANMFC010000213.1:0-19067 GCA_031377675.1 Pseudanabaena sp. OTE_70b_metabat_355
GAAGTGTTATCACCCAGTACAGGATTTCGTGATCGCTCTACGAAGCTACATCACTATCGTCATATTGAAACTCTGCAAGAATATGTTTTGATTGATTCAGAAAGAATGTTTGTGGAAATATATCGCCGTTATGATCAAAACAAATGGGAATATATAGTCTATGTTGCGGAAGAAATTACCGAAGGAATTGATAAAAGTCTTAATGAGATAGCTAGTGAGATAGAAATCACCTTGACCAGTATCAACTATTCATTCTCTCTAGCAGTTCTCTACGAAAATGTGATCTTATCCAAATAGCAAATCGTCCGCTTAGCGAGAAATTTGCTACTTGGGAGTTTGTTTTTTTTATTGCCTGATTAGTTGCACAGGTTGACCATCGGCTTGTAAAGTTTTGCCATCTTGTAACAAGGTATAGGATTGAGCTTGAGGAACTTTTTCGGGCTTCACGCCATTGATAGTTTCTATTTGAGAAATCACTTTTCCATTGACAATTGAAATTTTCCCTGTCGTTTTGAAATTTTGCACTTCTCCCTTAAACATTATAGCTGTAAGAGAAGCCTCAAACGCTCCATTCGGTTGAATTGTCCATTGCCCTGAGACAGATTTTACACCTTCTTTTTGTGTTGTCGCCAAAAATTCAGGCGTAAAGACGGTTTTATAATTTCCTGCGATTTTTACGACTCTAGGCTTAGCCTGTTTTTGTTTGGTCGCGATCACATATTCTAGAGCTGGGACTGGTTGCAATGGCAAAGACATTTCAAGAGTAGCGATCGCCATACTAAAAGACATAGTAGAAGAAGCGATCGCCCCACATAATCCCCAAGTGAATCTATTGTTTGTTTTCATAGTGTTTGATTGTAATGTTCATAGCAATTAACTCGCCTTGCGGTGCGGTATAGTAACATAAGTCGGGAGATCTGGTCAGAACTTTTTGCCTTAATTTGCCCTAATTTACGCCCTAATTTATTTTTATGGATGCAACCCTTCTTCGTCAACTTGTGTGGCTAGACTATCGCTTAGCTCTACTATTCATCGCCCTGATTCCCTTGGGATTATTGGGCTGGGCTTTTCAGAGTAAAAGTGACCCAATCAAGCGATCGCTACTTTTATACTGGCGCGTGGCAAGTCTGGTACTGATTACGATTTGTATGGCGAGTGGGAGCTTAGCCGTATCATTTATTACGGGTATTGTCGCTGAGATTTTAATAGTGCTGACGCTGTGGTTTTGGCAAGATTTGAATGAAGATATTGAAGCTTCACGTCAAAGCATCAAACCCATATATTTAGGATGGCGTTGGGCGGTAACGGTTTATTGTTCCTTGAGTATTATATTTCGTTTAATATTTGCTAATTGTGCCTTTGTGAATGCCGAGCAGCTTAGTGATATTTGCAAAATCTGGTTTGAGCCGCCACTAAACTTTAGTCAACTTTTTCGTAATCTCATCCCTGTAGAAACTTTGGCATTTTTGGGGGCTGTTGGTGGGATTGTTTATGGTTTATACCTGTTCTTCTTCCTTGCGTTTAGTCTGCCGAAAACGGGACGCATCGCGTTTCGTGACTAGCCACGATAAACAAGGTAGTGGCAATTCATGAATTGCCACTACCTTGTTTTTATGTCATACCCAATTGAACAGCGAGGGATACAAGAAAAAGCTTAAAAGGCTTGCTTTGCAAGCATTTTAAGCTTTTTCTTGAGTTTGAAGCCAGCGCACAGCGCTGTACTAGCGGTATGGATTCGGATAACGCACTCTTGCTCCCGTCCATAAAAGCTTTTGACGGAGTGCTTGATAATAAGAATATTCTTCGCGTAAGACGATAAATTGAGCTTGATGCTCTGACATCTGAATATCGACACGCTGCCCTGGGAAAATCGAAGTGGCGATTACACCATCTGTCCATAATTTCAAACTAAAGTCATCGGTCGAAAGCGGCCAAATAGTGACCGTTAATTTTGGGGGGATCACGATCGCTCTACTTGATAAGCTCAAAGGACAAATCGGTGTAATCGCGATCGCGTGCATCCCTGAATGCACAATTGGACCATTCGCCGCCACGGTATAAGACGTGGAACCCGTCGGAGTCGCCACAATTAAGCCGTCACCGTGATATTGATCGACAACTTCGCCATCAATTTCTAGTTCTAAGGATGCTGTCACCATGCGATCGGGAGATGCGGGTTTGACGCACATTTCGTTCAAACATAAAAATGGACCGCAGGGCTGACCTAATTTATTGCCTAAACCCGCATCAACATTAACTACCTTTGCCTCTAACATCATTCGCCGCTCGATCGCAAAGCGATCGGATAGCAAGCGCTCCCAAATTTCGATGGTATTTTCACAATCCTCAATTGAATGGGTGAGAAAACCCAAATGCCCCCCCACATTAATTGCCAAGATCGGTACGGCGAGTTTTGCTAAATATCTAGCTGCACCCAAAGTCGCGCCATCACCACCTAAGACGATCGCTAGATCAATTTGTTGATGCATCGATTCCAAAAAAACAGGATAAGGATTATCACTAGCGCCCGTAGGACCAATTAACACCTTAACTCCAAATTCTTCTAACTCTCGATTACATCGCTCAGCCCATATTTTGCCAATTTGGCTACCCGATTTATAGGCAATTATTGCTTGACGAATCTTCACGGATACCTCAACCCAATTTTCGGTTTTGTCCAATTTTTTAAGTAGCTAGGCAAGAGCGTCTAAACGAGGCGCTTTTGCTCAGGCTGCAAAGTATACATTCTTTAACAATGTCAGAATTTGTCTTTTAAGTGTCAGTATTGTCAAGGATCTTTATTAATTAATTAAAATTAATAGTCAAAAATACAAATTTCTGAGATAAACTTTTAATGGTAGGTAAAATTCTTCATGTGAAGGTTAAGTCATGAGTCAGGCAGAATTTGGCGATTCATCATCACAAGAGAGCATCAGTCAAGAGTCTGTACAATCGCAGTCTCCACACCAAGCTGCGCCCCAGATTATGTCCGAAAGTGCGCCTAAAGTTACATTGTCAAGTATTGTCGCCGAGCCGACCACCCTTTTCAATGCTTTACCCAGACAAGTACTAGAGCAAGAGTTACAATTTTGTAATGAGCGCAGTCAGCAAGCTCAAGTTTTGCTACGTCAAGCTCAAGAACAATTACAACTATCGCAGTTAGTAATTCAACGCCAAGAGACTTTAACGCAAACCCTGCAAGCTCGCATTGATCAATTAGAGCGTGAGCTACAAGACGTACATAGTAGTGGTGAAGAGTTGCGCGATCGCCTCAAGCGTCAACAGCATCACACCTCACAATTAAAAGCAGCCCTTGAGAGATGTCTTGATACCTCCGCACCCAAAGAGACTGCCCCTAATAATCTCGTAATGTCAAATCTTGAGTCTTGGTCGAGCGCCAAACTAGCGGATGAAAAAATTACGACCGTCGAGCAAATCAACAGTTCTCCGTTACAAAATGTCGTCAAAATTGCGCCGCCACTCCAGCCGATAGAGATGCCGTCTGCCTTGGCTGATGCTCAAGACTCGCAAATTTCTGACATAGCTGGAGAGCAATTTGATAACCAATTTGGGCAGCTTGAATCGATTGATCCGCCATTATCCATTTCTCCGAAAATGCAGCCGATCTCACCTTTGATTATCCGCACTCACAAGGCTGCTAACGGCTCACCGATCGCTCTTAGCTTACTGAATACTCAAACAGCCTTGCAAATTACCAGTCCAATTGCCAATTCTCAACAGGCAAATGATCAGTCCTCACAAGTTGATCAACTTGATCAACAAGAACAACTTGATCAACAAGAAATCCCTACAGAAGACGATAGTAAGCCTAGACATACTCACGACTCGCCAATCTCTTCAACTTCATCCACAAATTCATCAAGAATTTCTACGGTTGTTGCGCCCAAGTTTATTCGGGATTTGTACAGTTACGGTAGCGTTAAAACCCCTGAACCTCAAGAGGAGTTAGCGACGATCGCCAACTCAATCAGCCCATCTAGTCGTCAGCCTGTTAAAACCCTTGCCGCAGTGCAACTTCCGCAGTTCCCACCCCTGCCGCGCCGATGATTGGTTATCTCCGTGGCGCGATCGCCGCTTGCAAAGCCGCCGACAGTTCTCGAAAAAATACGCCTTCCTATTGGCTAACCCTTGATGTGCAAGGGATTGGTTACGAGATCCAAATCACCGCTAGTCATGCCAATAAGTTACCGCTTGTGGGGGAAGAAGCCAAGGTATTTACGCATTTGATTACCCGCGAAGAGCAGATGGTTTTGTTTGGGTTTGCAACTCTGGCTGAACGCGACTTGTTTCGTCAATTAATTAGTGTTTCAGGAATCGGTCCCCAAGTTGGTTTGGCGCTGCTGAATAGTTTAGGTATTCAGGATTTAGTTAAGGCGATCGTGGCAGGGAATACGCGAGTATTGAGTCTAGCGCCAGGGGTGGGAACAAAAACAGCCGAAAGACTTGCTCTAGAATTGAAAACAAAACTTGCAGATGGTCGCTTGGCTCAAGTGGGAGTGACTAGCGCCGTAGGCAACTTGATTAGTGTCGCGGTGCAGGAGGAGCTAGAGATGACTTTGCTAGCGCTTGGCTATACGCCTACAGAAATTAGTAATGCCCTGAATGCGATCGCCAGTTTACCAATCCTTGCGAAAACACAAGATGTGGAAGCATGGATTAAAGAAGCGATTACATGGCTATCTCGATAAATTTGCTATATTGATCGAAGAATATAGCCGATGATTTGCAATGTTTCCTTTACATGACGATAATCCGACTCAAGATACTTCCATTATTGTCTATACATTAATTTTGATTAATGTTTTAATTTTTGGTTATCAAACGAGTTTAGCCAACTTTCAATTTGCGGAATGGATCGGAAATTGGGGATTAGTTCCCAAGGAGTTAATCAACAATCCTGCGAAAGAAGCGATCGCCCTGATCTCATCGCAATTTCTCCACGGAAATATCTTTCACTTAGTGGGGAATATGTGGTTCCTGTATTTATTTGGAAATAATATCGAAGATCAGCTTGGGCATTGGAAATTTTTAGGCTTCTATTTAGTTTGTGGAATCGTTGCAGCTTTGGCACAAGTCGCCACTTCCCCCACATCTGTAGTGCCGATGGTGGGGGCAAGTGGGGCAATTTCGGGAGTAATGGGAGCCTATTTAGTCAGATTTCCCCGCGCTAGAATTTTAAGTTTGGTATTTCTGGGAATTTTTATAACCGCAATTCCAATTCCATCGGCAATCTTTTTAGGCCTATGGATTGCGGGGCAGACGGTATATGCGGCGATGGCAAATCCAAATTTACCTGGGGTGGCGTACTTAGCGCATATTGGTGGTTTTGTAATTGGCGCGATCGCTATGTTTTTATTATCAAAAATCAAAAAGTAGTGGCAATTCATGAATTGCCACTACTTTTGGTGCTTTAAAAACTTCCATTAGGTAAACTTACAATAAAAGTCGTTCCCTGACCGACTTTGCTCTCGACATTAATCTGTCCCTGATGGTTATTCGCGATCGCCTTGGCGATCGCTAATCCCAGTCCCGATCCACTTGTGGAAAGATTTGCAGACTTAGAGATAGATTTACTATTTTTTTGGGGTTGATAGCGATAGAATCTTTCAAATATTTGTGATAACTCCGCTTCAGGAATACCAATCCCTGTATCTTTAATTTGCACTTGAACTTGATTTTGGGAAGTAATCAGTTTGATCGTGATGATTACTTGTCCTTGCTCAGGTGTATAAGCGATCGCATTGCTAATTAGATTAGTAAATAAGCGTCCTAATTGATCGCAATCGCCTACTAACAAAAGATTCTCAGGAAGATTGGCGAATTCAATTTTGATGTCTTTCGGTTGCGCGATCGCCTGCTGTTCTTCACAGACCTGATCGAGAATTTGGGATAAATTGCAAACTTCGTACTTTGGATTGGTAATTCCCCCATCATGCCTAGCCAAAAATAGCAAATCTTCAATCAGTTTACCTAAACGCCTTGTGATTCGCTCAATTGTTTCCAATTGCGATCGCTGAAATTCTGGTTCTGGATTCGGATCGGCATTGAGATCGGCGAGAGCAACTTGGACATTAGTTTGAATCACGGCGATGGGATTACGCAGTTCATGGGAAGCATCAGCCGTAAATTGTTTTAAGCGCTGATAGGATTCTCGCACAGGTTCCATTGCCATGCCAGCTAACCACCAACCACATAATAGAACCACAAAGATCATTAACGTTATGCCGATCGCCAAATCCAGAAATAATTGCTTAACTGGCTTAGTCACTTCAAACCAAGGATGACTAATTCGCAAATATCCTAATAGTTTGCCATTAATCACAATCGGTTCCGTCATCTGACGTAATGGTTCCGCTTCTGATAAATGCACAGTACGATAAACGGGGCGCAAAATTCCCTTTTCTCGTTCCTGAAGAGAATCAGTATTTGCGTCCGTTGTCCAAAGTATTTCACCATTTGGGCTAAACCAATCAATATCGATATGGTCAGCATCTATATAGTCAGACTCGCTTGTTTCATTACTAGTTGAGAAATTACGATTAAAATCATGCGTAAAGTCTGACTCTAAATCAATTAAATGAGAACGAATCAGCGATCGCTCGATTACTTCGGCAACATGGTCAATTGTGTCATCAATGCGATCAATTAGGGTTGACTGCACATATAGATAGAAGCCTGTGGCAAACAAAATCAACAAGATCGCCGTGACCAGAGCATACCAGAGAGTCAAGCGGCGACGCATGGACTGAAAGACAGGATTGGGCGGCGAAATCATAGGGTTTCTAAATTTCAAACTCTTCTAAAATAGTTAACAATCTATTTTGACAAGAGTTGGGGATCAAATCACTGAGAGGTATATCGCGCTTACCACCACCGATCGCAATCATCGTTTCCTTTAAAACTTTACTAACATCTGCGGATGTAATCCCACTGATTAACATCGGATAAAATTTTTCTGCAAGTGGGCGATGGAGGTGGGCATCATTCAAATATAAATGCCATTTGGCAATATCAATATAGACATCTTCGGCGATCGCGGCGGCTAACTGTTCAATACGTTCGGTTGTACTCATTTTTTTATACTAACTTAATTCTTAGCAAATACAACGCGATCGCGTCCCTCACTTTTGGCTAAATACAAAGCTTTGTCCGTAGACTCGATTAATTCCCTCGGATCGCATTTACGTTTGGGGTTAGTTGTGGATATGCCAATACTAAGTGAAACCCGATCTTTCACATAGGATGCATCATGGACTATATCCAAAGCAGCCACAGCTTCTAAAATTTTGTTAGCAATAAAGATTGCTCCATTTTGTTCAGTATTCGGTAAAATTACCGCAAACTCTTCGCCACCATACCTAGCAGCGAGATCGGCAGGACGGCAAATACATGAATCGATCGCTTTGGCTACAGCGCGTAAACAATCATCCCCCGCAGGATGTCCATAGCGATCGTTATAACGTTTAAAAAAATCGACATCGCATAATAACAGTGACATCGGCAAATTTCCCCTAGCCAATCGTTGCCATTCTTTTTCTAGTCTTTGATCAAAGGCGCGGCGGTTGGCAATCTGCGTCAATCCATCAATGGTGGCTTCGCGAGTCAGCGATAAGGCTCGGTCGTATAACAACGCTTCGATGGTGTCGCTATGATCAGTAGTGGTATCGAGAATGATCTCTAGATCACTTTTTTCGCTCGTCAGTTGCTCTAATAGCGATCGCAAAGTTTCCTCGGTTTGTTGGCGATCGAGAATTTCCGTCCTCAAACTATGATTAACTTGTGCGAGTTGCTGCTCTTGAATGAGTTTAGCTTTTAACTGTTCCGTTAAACTAGCCACCTGAGATCTCAATTCTTTAATTTCTCTCTCTCTTTCCGCAACTGTAGCCGAGACGAGTAGTTCAGGAGTAGCAAAGTTGTCATTTCCAGTTTCCATACTTTTCGATTATTTGAAGATGGACAATTAGTTTAACTACGAAACAGTCGAGAATATTGAGTCTCATGATTAGAACAAGCTAAACTCGTCCCCCGGCCACACCATTCTAGCTCACTATCTACTCGTTGTAATGCGGATTGAGAACTAACCAAAATATCACTACTAAGACGAAATATAATTTTCTGTCCAGTCGTCTGACCAAAGGGAACCGATCGCACGGCTGCACTGACTAAATTCGATAACCAACTATATATATAACCAACTACGGTATTATTTGCATCGATTTCTAAGCTAGCGGCGACAATACCAAAAGCGATCGCATAGTTACAACCTTGCGCTATAGAATTATTTGGAGAATTCTCTTTTGCTTGCGGCAGAAAATCAGTGATTTTTTGGCTATTTTTGCTTGATATAATATCTTCTGGAAGTTGACACCATAACTTCATAAGTGACTGTCCCATTTGCCAACTAGCCAGACGAACTTCTTCTGTGTCTCTAGTTGCCGAAAACCAATTATTCCAATATTTCAAACCCTCTAAATTGCTACTAAGTACAGAATGATGAGCGCGAAGAACGATCGCTGCTTCATTAGTCACAAATCCAAAATTTAACTCTCTCTTTAACCAATTGAACAATTCAGACTCAGTTTGGATTGTCCCATTACTACATAGATATTCGATCCCTTCAGAATAGCTATAAGCTCCCACAGGGAGGGCAGGGCTAGTAATTTGTAACAATCGCAATAATTGCAAAGAATCTGGATTAATGGTCATGGTGATGATGGTACGCGCCCGCTTCTGGTTGAAAAGGTTGGGTTTCTTTGGTTACAGTTAATCCCATTTGCAGAACCATATCTTCTAAAACTGAGTCAGGAGACAGACGCAGATAAGTTTCCGTGACCTCTAAAGCAATATGCCGATTTCCTAAATGATAGGCAGCGCGTAAAAAGTCTAGGGCGTTGTGGGCGGTGACGGTCAAAACTGGCTCTGGCTTGGCGATGACAACGGCGATCGCCTGATTATTTGCCTCAGCGAGGATATCACCGTCTTTAAGTACCGTCCCTCTCTGAAGTTGCAAATTAATCTCTTCACCTTCAACTGTCATAAACCGATGGCGACTGCGAGTTCTATCTTCTGCAACTAGAGCAAGGGTGAGAAGAGATTCGCGATTAACAAGCTTCTTCGCTTCCGATGATAAGCGTTGTGTGATAATGTGCATTACTAACTGAAGTGGAACTCCTAACCTATACTATGATCAATATTCATCATAGTATAGATTCAAGATAAATTTCTATGTCACCATTTCGTATTGGAGTTGCGGGTCCTGTTGGTTCGGGAAAAACTGCCCTTGTCGATGCTCTGTGTAAGTCTATGCGATCGCATTTTCAGATTGCGGTCGTCACCAATGACATTTATACCCAAGAGGATGCTCAGTTTCTTGTACGCAGTGAAGCATTAGAACGGGATCGCATTGTCGGTGTAGAAACAGGCGGATGTCCTCACACAGCTATTCGTGAAGATGCATCTATGAATTTAGCGGCGATCGAGCAGTTAGAACTTCGCTTTACCGATTTAGATTTAATTTTTGTGGAAAGTGGTGGTGATAATCTCGCATCTACCTTTAGCCCTGAACTTGTAGATTTAACTCTATATGTAATTGATGTTGCCGCAGGTGACAAAATTCCGCGCAAGGGTGGTCCTGGAATTACTAAATCCGATTTATTAGTGATTAATAAAATCGATCTTGCTCCCTATGTTGGCGCTGATTTGGGCGTGATGGAACGTGATGCTAGTAAAATGCGTGGCGAAAAACCGTTTGTTTTTAGTAATCTTAAAACCCAAGAAGGTTTAGCTAAAATCACCGAATTTATTATTGGAAAAATGTAGATTTGGCAATTTTAAAAATAATTTTTTGCAAATATAAAAACTGCGGACTATTATTATAGCTATGGAAAAGCAATCCTCTCCAGCCTCTGAACAGGTTTCTTCGGGAAACTTGCACAACACACCAACTGATATTCAATGTGTTGTGGATTCACTGGTCGCCAATCTGTCCCCTTTGGTCAGCGAAAGCCGCCTGCTCCAATTTTTAGATGCGACATCGATTGGAATTGCTGTCCATGACGCAACAGGACAACTAATTTATATAAATGATATGGGGCGATCGCTACTCGGTACTGATCGCCACTCAGCATCTGAAAACGATCGCCTTTCGGAATTTTTTCAAATATATCGTGCTGGCACGGAAGTCCTTTATCCGATTCAAGACTTACCAAGTAGTCGTGCTTTTGCAGGAGAAACTATTCAAGTTAGTGATTTAGAGATTCATCGCTCTGATCGAGTAGTGCCTTTGGAAGTATCAGCTACACCAATTTTCGATCAACAGGGACAAGTTATTTATGCGATCGCCACTTTTCAGGACATTAGCGATCGCAAACAAGTTGAATCCGCATTACAAAAAAGCGAACAGCGATTTCGGAGCTTATTTGAGTCAACCCCTAAGATTTCAGTTCAGGGTTATAACCAACATCGTCAAGTAATTTACTGGAATGATGCTAGCGAAGAGCTTTATGGTTATAGCAAAACAGAAGCCATCGGTCAGCATTTGGAGGATCTAATTATCCCCCCAGAGATGCGACAAGGGGTAATTGCCGCAGTTCAAAATTGGCTTACCGAAGGGCAAATTATTCCAGCAGGTGAGTTGGGCTTAATGCGTAAAGATGGCTCTAGAGTTACTGTCTTTTCCAGTCATATCATGCTGACTAATCCTGAAGGTGATCAGGAAATGTATTGTGTGGATATTGATTTAAGCGATCGCCAAAAAGCTGAACAAGATTTGCGGTGGGTTGTTGCGACCAACCAAGCCTTAATCGATGCAATCCCCGATTTGATTATACGAGTTAGTCGAGAAGGTATTTATCTAGATGCAATTCCCTCAGACAATATTAAGTTTGCAGTTCCACCAGAAAAAATCATCGGCAAATATATTGTGGATGTTCTTCCGCTAGAATTTGCCCAACAGCGAATGTACTATATCGAACAAGCTTTTCAGACTGGCAAATTGCAACTGCATGAGTACCAAATTCTGATCGATGGCGAAACCCAATACGAAGAGGCTCGAATTATCGTTAGTGCCGAAAACGAAGCCACAATCCTGATTCGCGATATTAGCGATCGCAAAAAAGCCGAATTATCTTTGCGAGATAGCGAAGAACGTTATCGGGTTTTGGCTGAGAACATTAACGATCTTGTCTGTTTACACCACCCTGACGGTCGATATCTCTATGTAAGTCCATCCTGTGAGGCTCTTTTGGGTTATCGTTGCGATGAGATGCTTGGACAAGATCCCTATACTTACTTTCATCCAGACGATCGCGATCACATCCAACAAGAAGCTCATGTAGCCGTGCTATTAGGAACATCAGTACCAATCACCTATCGGATGCGTCAGAAGTCTGGCAACTACATCTGGTTTGAAACCTTAACCAATCCGATTATGGATGCGACAGGTCAAGTTATTCAACTGCAAACTACCTCCCGCGATGTGACCGATCGCATCCAAGTTCAAAAACAGTTAGAGCATGATACCCTCCATGACGCGCTCACAGGATTGCCAAATCGCAATCTCTTAATGGAACGTTTGGAATTATGCATTCACCGAGCCAAACGCCTTGATAATTATCATTTTGCAGTTTTATTTCTCGACCTTGATCGCTTCAAAGTAATCAACGATAGTTTGGGGCATTTAGCAGGCGATCGATTACTTATTGCCATTGCTCATAAGCTACAAAGCACAATTCGCGAAATCGATCTGGTTGCTCGTTTGGGTGGCGACGAGTTTGTGATTCTACTTGATGAAATTCAGGATATTCAGGAAGCCATTCACGCTACACAAAGAATTTTTGCAGAGTTGCAAACACCTCTAATGATTGAAGGAAGGGAAGTGTATACGACTTCTAGTATTGGCATTGTTTTAGGTACAAAAGACTATACTCAAGCCTCAGATCTATTGCGAGATGCGGATATTGCCATGTATCGAGCCAAAAATAATGGCAAAGCAAGGTATGAAGTTTTTGACACGGAAATGTACAGGCAAGCAATGAAGCGGATGCATCTAGAGAACGATTTGCGTCGAGCAATTGATAGCCAAGAATTTGTGATGCACTATCAACCGATTGTATCTCTGGAGAGTGGATACCTTGTTGGATTTGAAGCCTTGATGCGTTGGCAACATCCTACTCAGGGGTTGAAATACCCAGGAGAATTTATCGCCGTCGCTGAAGAGATTGGACTGATTACGTCCCTAAGCTCTTGGGGGCTGCGGACAGCCTGTCGGCAGTTAGCAGATTGGCAAATGGCTTTCTCAAATCTTAACAATCTAAAAATGAGTGTAAATCTATCGGTGCAGGATTTACGGCGATCAGATCTACTCGCAGAAATTGATCTGGTGCTTGCTCAAGCCCAATTAGATGCGCGTTGCCTGACCTTGGAAATTACTGAAAGTATGTTAATTGAAGATATTGAATCTACGATTAAGCTGTTCAGTCAGTTGAAAGAAAGAGGAATTCAAATTAGCCTTGATGATTTTGGCACAGGATATTCATCATTAAACTATCTCCATCGCTTACCAATGGACAACCTGAAAGTTGATCGCTCCTTTGTAAATCAAATAGAGGAAGGCAAAAAGAACTATCAAATCGTAGAAACGATCATCACACTTAGTAAACAATTAGAACTTGATGCGATCGCCGAAGGCATTGAAACCCTGTACCAATTAGAAAAATTAAAAGATCTAGGCTATCGATTTGGTCAAGGCTACCTATTCTCAAAACCCGTTAGCCAAGAAGAAACAGAGGCGTTATTAAGAAACGCTAATTTATGTTTATCGACTTACAGTGTTTTTTGCGGCAAAAGCAATCACCAAGAATAGTCGTACCAATAGAGAACCAAAGAAAAGGAAATGTATCAGGAGATACAACTGATAAGGGTTATCTATATAAGGATTGTAGGGCTATCATTTTGATTGATTGATTCAATAAATAATCAGTTAATTGAAGGTTTGCTTAATGTGAGAGGAGTGAGGTTTAACCTCCATCCTAGTTTTTTTGTATAAGCTAATATCCAACTGTTTGGAGGCGTTAAAGTTTAATGAGTAAGAAAATGAATCGTCGTAAGTTCATTGTTTATGGATCTGCGGCTCTCGGTGTTAGCAGTTTAATCAAAGCTTGCGCTCCAGCTACCACCACTACCACCGCTACGACTGCTGCAACCACTGCCGCTTCACCTACCGCCGCCGCAACTACCGCCGCCGCAAAGGGTGGCACAATCAAGGTTGGTATTCTGCACTCTCTGAGCGGCACAATGGCGATCAGTGAAAAGAGTCTTGTTGACGCAACTCAACTGGCGATCGAAGAAATCAACAAAGCTGGTGGTGTTCTCGGTAAACAGATCGAAGCGATCGTGGAAGATGGCAACTCCGACTGGCCAACCTTTGCTGAAAAATCGAAGAAATTAATCGAGCAGGACAAGGTTGTTGTGGTATTTGGCTGCTGGACATCCTCCAGTCGTAAAGCTGTATTGCCAGTATTTGAAGCGAAAGATCACCTTCTCTTCTATCCTGTCCAGTATGAAGGTCAGGAATGCTCGAAGAACGTCTTCTACACTGGAGCCACTCCTAACCAACAAATTGAACCTTCTGTCGAGTGGCTGCTGAAGAATAAGGGTAAAGAATTCTTCTTGGTTGGTTCTGACTATGTATTCCCTCGTACCGCAAACACGATCATCAAAGCTCAATTAGAAGCTTCGGGTGGCAAGGTAGTCGGTGAAGACTATCTACCTCTCGGCAACTCTGAAGTTACGCCAATTATTGCCAAGATCAAGCAAGCGCTCCCTAATGGCGGCGTAATTTATAACTCCCTCAATGGCGATAGCAACGTGGCCTTCTTCAAACAGATGCAAGGTGCTGGTTTGACGGCTGAGAAGTATCCTTCGATGTCTGTTAGTATCGCTGAAGAAGAAGTTAAGGCGATCGGACCTGAATTTCTCAAGGGTCACTATGCAGCATGGAACTACTTCATGACCGTTGACAATCCTGCTAATAAGAAGTTTGTTGCAGCATTCAAGGCTAAATTTGGTGCTGATCGCGTCACCAATGACCCAATGGAAGCTGGCTACATCGCCGTGAACATTTGGAAGAAAGCCGTTGAGAAAGCTGGTAAGGCTGATGATCTCGAAGCGGTAAGAATGGCTGCTCTTGGTCAAACCTTCGATGCGCCTGAAGGTATGGTGACAATGGAAAACAGTCATCACTTGTCCAAGTTTGTGCGTATTGGTGAAGTTACTGCCGATGGTCAATTCAAGGTAGTTTACGAAACCAAGTCTGTGGTTGCTCCTTTACCTTGGAACCAGTTTGTGGCTGAAACCAAAGGTTTCGCTTGCGATTACTCCGATAAGGCTAAGGGCGGTAAGTTCAAGAAGGCATAAAGCATACTTCCACAGATGAACAAGGGGCTTAAGCCTCTTGTTCATCTCTGTTTGATGTTCTAACCCTTGATCAATAAACTCAAATTTCAACCTAATTTGCTGTGTGGGCGATGTCTACACAGCAAATTGTGTATTTAGGCTTTGTTCGTCAATATTTTTACTAGATCTAGATAATGTCATGACAGACAATCTTCTCCGACTTTTAGAGGGAGTATTTAATGGCATCAGTACAGGTTCTGTATTGTTGCTTGCGGCTCTGGGGCTGGCGATCGTGTTTGGCTTGATGGGCGTGATTAATATGGCTCACGGCGAATTAATGATGCTAGGTGCATATACAACCTTTGTGGTGCAGAATGGTTTCAAAAAATTGGGTGAGCCTTGGACTGATTTTTATGTTTTTGCGGCTCTCATTGCGGCTTTTTTAGTGACGGCGGCGGTGGGATTTCTCCTCGAAAAAGGCGTGATTCGTTATCTGTATGGACGACCGCTCGAAACGCTATTAGCAACATGGGGCGTGAGCTTGATCTTGCAGCAGTTTGTCCGTAGTGTGAATTGGGCGATTATTGCGGCTCTACTAATTTTTAGCTTGTTGTACTTTGGTGCGGTCTGGATTTTACAGAAAAGAGCAAATTGGGAAGGAATTCGGAATTGGGCGATCGCCATTCTGTTACCTCTATCCCTTGCTATTTCAGGTGCAGTGGCAGTATTTCTCGGTCAGACTTATAAAATGGCAGTCACACAACCTTGGTTTGGCGCTCAGAATGTGGATGTGACTGCTCCCAAATGGCTCAGAGGTGGCATTGCGATCGGTACTTTGCAATTACCCTATGTGCGTTTATTTATCATCGTTTTAACGATCGCCTGTGTGATTGGCATTTATTTGTTCTTAGAAAAATCACCTTGGGGATTGCGAATCCGTGCAGTCATGCAAAATCGTCAAATGAGTTCTTGTTTGGGAATTCCCACTAAAACCGTTGACGCTCTCACCTTTTCCCTCGGTTCTGGCTTGGCAGGAATCGCAGGTTGTGCGGTTAGTTTCCTTGGTTCGGTCGGACCAAATACAGGTCAGAACTACATTGTGGACACGTTCATGGTGGTAGTAGTCGGTGGTGTTGGTAAATTATTTGGTAGTATTGCCGCCGCGATGGCGATCGGCATTACCAGTTATCTACTTGGTTCACAGACTTTTGTGACTTTATTTGGCGCACAAAGCCCTGTCGCAGGATTTTTTACCTTCTTCGGCACTACCAGTATGGCGAAAGTATTACTTTTCCTGATGATTGTCGCTTTCTTGCAATACAAACCTGCGGGAATGTTCCCTCAAAAAGGTCGGTCAGCGGAGTTGTAACAAGGGATAAATAAACATGATCGAAGATATTTCTATGGATATTTCCACTCCATCAAAACCTCAAAAAAATTGGCGATCGCTCCTGATCGAAATCAGTATCGGTTTAGCGATCGCCCTGCTGCTGATTTTTGTGATCCCCGCAATTTTTACCGCCACAGGACAAGCTTTTAGAATCACCATGCTAGGACGTTTTCTGGCGCTGGCGATCGTGGCTTTAGGGATTGACCTGATCTGGGGCTATACGGGACTTTTGAGCTTGGGGCATGGCGTGTTTTTTGGCTTGGGTGGCTATGCGATCGCCATGCATTTAAAACTGCAATTTCCTGCCGATGCGATCGAAAAGCTCCCCTCGTTTATGCCTCTCTATGGGATTACCAAGCTTCCTGCTTTGTGGGAACCATTTTATTCCTTTGAATTTACGCTGTTAGCCGTTGTCCTGATCCCTGCGATCGTTGGCGCAACCTTGGGATACCTAGTATTTAGAAATCGCATTCGTGGCGTATACTTCTCAATTCTGACCCAAGCAACTACAATTATTTTCTTCAATTTCTTCAACGGTCAGTTGCAGTATATTAATGGAACCAATGGACTCACTGACTTCAAAACCATTTTTGGCTATGATGTCAATGCGCCTGAGACTCAGCGAATTTTTTATATTCTCACGGTAGTATTTTTGGGCTTATCCTATGCGCTCTGTCGATGGCTGACAACTGGAAGGTTCGGCAGACTATTGATTGCTTTACGCGATGATGAAAATCGCGCAAGGTTTTCGGGCTACGATCCCACAGGCTTCAAAGTACTGGTATTCGCCATCTCTGCCGTCTTAGCAGGTATTGGAGGCGCTCTATTCACGCCTCAAACTGGCATCATTTCGCCAAAATCTATGGATATTGGACTGTCTATCGAAATGGTGATTTGGGTCGCCGTGGGCGGTCGTGGAAGTTTAATCGGTGCATTTATTGGCACGATTTTAGTTAACTTTGCCAAAAGTATCCTTAGTGAGCAATTCCCTGAAATTTGGCTATTCTTTCAGGGCGCAATGTTCTTGATCGTGGTGATGGTTTTACCCGATGGTTTAGTTGGTTGGTTCCGCACCAGTGGCGTATTGCTATTCAAGAAAATTTTTGGTGGCAGACCAACGGTTACATATCCTAGTCTTGAATTAGATCCAGAGGTGCAGAATGAACGAAAGAATCTTGGAGATTGAAGATGTTACGGTTAGCTTTGATGGTTTTAAAGCGATCAATCACCTTAACTTCGAGATGGAGCAGGGTGAGTTGCGCGTGATTATCGGACCGAATGGGGCAGGCAAAACCACCTTTCTGGATGTGATTACAGGTAAGGTCAAGCCCACCGAAGGTCAGGTGAGATTTAAGGGCAAAAATACGCGATCGCTTGCCGAACATCAAATCGCCAGAATGGGTGTGGGACGCAAGTTCCAAACTCCGCGCATCTACCTAAATCTCACGCCTAGAGAGAACTTAGAGTTAGCCAGTAATCCGAATAAGAATGTCTTCTCCACCCTGTTTAAGCCACCATCAGTAGTAGAAAAACAGCGCGTAAAAGACCTCCTGCACACAATTGGGCTAATGCATAAATCCGAGATGAAAGCCGAGTTTCTGTCCCACGGTGAAAAACAATGGTTGGAAATTGGGATGTTAATCGCCCAGTCTCCCGATCTGTTGTTAGTAGATGAACCTGTCGCAGGTTTAACTGATGAAGAAACAGAAAAAACGGGTGAACTCTTGATGTCCCTTGCCGAATCCCATTCGATCATCGTCATTGAGCATGACATGGAATTTGTGCGCCAGATTGCTCGCAAGGTAACAGTTTTACATCAAGGCTCTGTCCTTTGCGAAGGCAACTTTGAAGAAGTACAGAACGATCCCAGAGTAATTGAAGTTTATCTTGGTCATCAGGAGGAGGAATAATGGAAGATAATTACGATCCGATTTTACAATTGAACAATCTCAATGTTTATTACGGTGAGAGCCATATTCTTCGCAATGTCGATATGGGTGTCGCCTCTGGCAAGATGGTCTGTCTCATTGGTCGTAACGGTGTTGGGAAAACCACGCTCTTAAAAACGATCATGGGATTGCTCAAGCCGAGACAGGGAGAAGTTACTTTTTTTGGTAAAGATATCACTCAACTCACCCCCGATCAACGCGCCCGTATGGGTGTGGGCTATGTGCCTCAAGGTCGAGAAGTGATGCCCCGTATGACTGTGAAAGAGAATCTATTACTCGGTTTAGAATCTCGCCCCGTTACTCCTGCGGTGAGACAAACTCTATTGGATATGGTGTATGAACTATTCCCCGTATTAAAATCGATGCTTGGTCGGATGGGCGGCGATCTTAGCGGTGGTCAACAACAACAATTAGCGATCGCCCGTGCTTTAATGGGACAGCCAAGATTACTAATTCTCGATGAACCAACAGAAGGAATCCAGCCATCGATTATTTTAGAGATTGAATCGGCAGTCAAGCAGATTGTGGCAACCACGGGGATTTCGATCTTGTTAGTGGAGCAGCATTTGCATTTTGTCCGCCAAGCTGATTGGTACTACGCGATGCAAAAGGGCGGTATTGTCGCCTCTGGTCAAACATCGGAACTCAGTAACGAAGTCATTCAAAAGTTTCTCGCTGTTTAGAATTGCACCAAAAAAAGAGTTGCGGCGCAAAGCGGCGCAACTCTTTTTTATGCTAGTCTCATTAGAATTGCGAATAAAGCTTTGAGGGCAAGCTGATGACACAAGCTTACTTGGAAACACAAGATATTCACCAAACTGCGATCGCTAATAATTCCCGTGATTCACTTACCAATCTCTATGATTGCGACTTTAACTTATGGGTTGAGGCAACAGCTAATCTATTGCGTAGTGGCAAATTAACCGAGATAGATGTGGTGAATTTACTCGAAGAAGTGGAATCAATGGGAAATAGCGATAAGCTTGCATTAAGTAGTAATTTAGTTGTTGTTCTATTACATTTGCTTAAATGGCAATATCAGCCGAACAAACGCACGAGAAGCTGGGAAAAAAGTATCGCCGAACATCGTCGTCGGATTCGGAAGATTTTTCAAAGTAGTCCTAGTTTAAGAAATTATTTTCAGAAAACTTTTGATGAATGTTATCTAGATGCAAGAAAACAAGCCAAAATTGAAACCAGATTACCTTTCGAGAATTTTCCTATAAACCCTCCATTTACTCTCGAACAAGTGCTTGATGAAGACTTTTTACCTGAATAAAACCCAAATAAGCTGATTCGCCCGCTACGCGGGC
>JANMFC010000269.1:0-8629 GCA_031377675.1 Pseudanabaena sp. OTE_70b_metabat_355
GCGGCGCTTCGCGCCGCCTCTCTCTCTTAGGTTACAGATATAAAATTGAACAACAAACTATTGGGAGTGTAAAGCTATGTCGAAAAAAGATAACGGTGCTAAGCGCAAGAAGTCCCACAGTGACGCTGAAGCAAAACCGAAGGCTGATCTAGATATTAGCTTGAAGCATGAACATGGCGCTGTCAATCATTCTGTTGATTCATCTGCTAAGCAGATCCATGATCAACATCATCAAGGCGATCGCCCAATTGGTTTGCCAGACAATTTACCCAAACTGTCAAAAAAGATTTATGAAAAGGAACTTGAAAATATCCAGATAGAACTGGTTAAACTGCAAGAATGGATTAAGCAGCAAGGACTGAAAGTGGTGATCCTGTTTGAAGGTCGTGATGCGGCTGGCAAAGGTGGAGCGATTAAAAGTATTACTCAATCCCTCAATCCGCGTGTTTGTCGAGTGGTGGCTCTTGGTAAACCATCGGATCAAGAGCGCACTCAATGGTATTTTCAGCGCTATACGGCGGAACTGCCTGCGGCGGGTGAAATGGTGCTATTCGATCGCAGTTGGTACAACCGCGCTGGGGTTGAACACGTTATGGGTTACTGCACCCATGAGGAATATGTCGAGTTCTTGCGCTCCTGTCCTGAGTTTGAAAACATGATTCAGCGATCGGGAATTATCCTCATTAAATATTGGTTTTCGGTGAATGATGGGGAGCAGGAAAAAAGATTTCGCGATCGCATTCAAGATCCACGCAAACGATGGAAGTTCAGTCCGATGGATTTGGAGGCGAGGTCACGTTGGGTGGAATATTCCAAAGCGAAGGATGATATGTTCAATGCCACGGATACGCAGTTGTCGCCTTGGTATGTGATCGATGGTGATGATAAGCGGCGGGCGCGGCTCAACTGCATTAATCATCTATTAGCCAAGATTCCTTACGAGGATGTTATACCCGAACCTTTTGATTTACCGAATCTACAAAACAAGATGGTATATGTACGTCCGCCGATGCATTTACAGAATTTTATTCCCGATGTAACCGCGCATTTGTAACATGAGTTAATTCTTACTTCTTCATCTCAGCGATCGCCTCATACAATGGTTCCCAATCATCATCAACGGCAATGCGTTCCCAAATTTGTTCGATTTTTGGACGCAAGAATATTACAAGGGGATTGGCTTGTTGAAGCTGTTTTGCGATATTGTCAAGCTCAGCGATCACTACACGAATTAGTAATTGATGATAAATCAACCGCCATTTATCTAATAAAGTTATCTGCTCATCACTAAGTTCCCAATCGTGATCTGCAAAAATATTGTTCGCATCTTCTCGCCAATTAGATTGAAAGGATTGACGTAATTTAACGAAAAATTGGTTATAACCGATCGCTTGCACATTTGCTAATAATTCTACGGTTGCACCAATCAATTCTTCAGTTTCAGGTTCCGAAAGAGTTGTAAATCCTAAACGCTTCAACATCATTTTACAATAAGCGTCGCGATAGAAATCTTTGAACTTCAGTAATGATGATTGCATCTCATCTTTATCCATTACCATACTGAGCGGATCTTGGAGCTTATCCAGATTCCAATAGCAAGCCGCAGGTTGATTGGCGTAGCTATAGCGCCCTGCATGATCGAAATATGCCGCCGTAAATCGGGGATCATAACTAGGAATAAAAGCAAAAGGTCCATAATCAAAACTTTCGCCCGTAATCGACATATTATCCGTATTCAGCACCGCATGACAAAAACCTGCCACCATCCATTGAGCGCAAAGAGTAGCGACTCGTTCTACTAATTCTAGATAGAATATACCATCCTGATTTTCTTGACCCCAAATATGCGGATAGTAAACCTGCAACACATGATCTAATAATTTACGGGTCAAGTCAGCCCGTCCAATCCAACGCAAACGCTCAAAAGTCCCAAACCGAATATGCGATCGCGAAAATCTGACCATCACCGATGATCGGGTTGGTGATGGCTCATCACCACGATAAAGATCTTCGCCTGTCTCAATTAAACTGAGTATGCGCGAAGTTTTCACGCCCATGCGATGCAATGTTTCGGAAGCAATAATTTCGCGTACACCACCCTTGAGCGTGAGCCGACCATCGGCAGTACGAGAATAGGGAGTGCGCCCTGAGCCTTTTGTGCCGAAGTCATAGAGTTGTTGATCCACGCCGCGCACTTGTCCATAGACAAAGCCGCGTCCATCACCGAGTTGGGGATTATATTCACCAAATTGATAGCCGTGATAGCGCAGAGCCAAAAAAGGACGCACCGCCCGAAAATGTCCAAAGGCTTCGATAAAGTCATCATCGCTAACTTGTGTGGAATCAAGCCCTAAAATCGGTAAAATATCATCATTACGCCACCGTAATTTGTGCATCGGATATTCGGCAGCCGTTACAACATCGTGATAGTCTGCTAGGGACTCGATCGCAGGTTCATAATTGAGATTCAAAAAAGGGTTGCTAGGGTGACTCATATCGAAAAAATAAGCGACGAAATATTAGATGCTTCTGTCATGATACCTGTTTCAGGCAGCAGTGCCGAGAGCGATCAAGATGTCACCTATTGGTATGAGGGAATTTGTCCCTATAGTGGTGAAATTTTGCGGTTGCCGAGGACTTTGCAAGTGGAAGCGATCGCCAGAGATTTGGCGCAAAAAATTTCTCTAGTAAATTGTGTTGGGCATAGCCCAACACAATTTACTGATATGGAAGGAAAAATGTATGGAGTTCTATTAGCAGAAAATTCACAAGGAGAGAAAATTCTTCTCAAGGCTTTTTCTGGCTTACTGAATGGAGCAAGCCAGATTGCAGGATGGGTTCCACCGATCGCAGGGCGCGAAAAAGTTGCCATTGAAGAATCAATTACCTTAAGTAAATTGGCAACTATTAAACAAGAACTAATTGAATTAAGTCAAATTCCCCAACGTTTAGAATATGCTCAAAAGTCTCAAGAATATGCAGCAGAATTGCAAATTCTCCAAGATCAACATCGAATTTCTAAACAAAATCGACAGCTAAAGCGATCGCAATCATCAGAATTAAATTTACAAGAATTAGACCGTGAAAGTCAGCAGGAAAAGATGGTGAGGCGTGATTTTAAACGCGATCGGGATCAAGTTTTACAACCACTACAAGACGCGATCACGATCGCCGATAATAAAATGCTCATGCTCAAGAAACAGCGCCGTGAGTTGTCGCGCACCCTCCAAACGCAGATGCATAATGCCTATGTACTAACTAATTTTGCAGGAGAAACGCGATCGCTGCGGGAGTTAATTACGGAAGGCGCAATGCCTACGGGTATGGGAGATTGTTGCGCTCCTAAGTTACTACATTACGCCGCAGTTCACGATCTCACACCTTTAGCAATGGCAGAATTTTGGTGGGGATTACCTTCGGCGGATGGATACAAAATCCAAGGTGAGTTTTATGGTGCTTGCGTGGAGCGTTGTCAGCCGTTGATGGGATTTTTGTTGTCAGGAAGGAGATCCCCCCCAGCCCCCCTTGCAAAGGGGGGAGAAGAGATTCAAGTCCCCCTTGTAAAGGGGGGAGAAGAGATTCAAGTCCCCCTTTACAAGGGGGATTTAGGGGGATCTCTTCAAGTTATTTATGAAGATGAGAACTTAATCGCGATCGCTAAACCTCCCCAACTTCTCTCCGTTCCTGGGCGATATTTAGACACTCAAGATAGTGTGCTGAGTCGGTTGCGTCAATATCTAGGCGAACAAATGAGCGATCAAATTGAGCTATATCCCGTCCATCGCCTCGATCGCCAAACTTCAGGAATTCTATTATTTGCCCGTGATTTAGATTCCCTGCGCCATCTCCAAAAACAATTTCAAGATCGACAAGTTCATAAAATCTATGAAGCTTTGCTATCAAGCAAAATTACCAGAGAAAAGGGAATTATTGATTTGCCACTCTGGGGTAATCCCGAAAATCGTCCATATCAACAGGTTGACTTCCAACAAGGAAAACCAAGTGTGACGCAGTTCCGAATATTGCGACAGGAAGATAATCATACGCGCATTGAATTTATTCCCTTAACAGGACGTACCCATCAATTGCGGGTTCATGCAGCGGATTCGAGAGGTTTAGGAATGACGATTTTAGGCGATCGCTTGTATGGTTGTCATGCTGAAACTAGTCGTTTACATCTCCATGCACGGGAGTTGACATTTATCCATCCGCGATCGCAAGAGGTAATTCATCTAGAAATACCCGTTCCTTTTTAATCTGAATCGGCGCTTCAACAGTAGATGGCTCAATTGCATCGTTCATGGTAGTTTATCTGGTAAAGTGCTTTGCGCTATATCAAAAATTTAATTTAAAACTTAACACAATATTTCCCAAAGCCCTTGCTGTAATTTCAGTGCCATATGTCTGCAAATATAATTACCAGATTTTTTACAGTCCCTTTATTGATCAGCTTATCTTTTAACCTGCTGTCAATCAGATTTACTCAGACAGCTTCTGCCCAAGTTGGTGAATATTGTCAATTTGAAAGTGAAGCGATCGCTACTAAAGAAAAGCTACTAAGATTGGCTTTTGAGAATATTAACAACCTTACTGCACAACAAGCTTATCAAGAAATTTTACGACAACATCGGGAATCCCTTAATAACTGTCGGCAAAAATCTTGGCTGAAAACTCAAGGGATTTGGTTGCGATTATATCCTTGTGATTTGCAATCAGGGAAGCTTGACGAAGTAATGGATCGCATTGTGAATAAGGGTTATAACCAAGTATTTGTGGAAGTCCATTCTCATGGTAAAATCTTGCTTCCCTATGCTGACAATATTAGCGCTTGGCAATCACTGGTTGACTCAGAGTCCTATAAGAATGCCGATTTATTGAAATTAGCGATCGCGAAGGGAAAAGCGCGGGGACTCAAGGTTCATGCTTGGCTATTCACCATGAATGTGGGAACTGGCTATAGTCAAGGAGTTGATCCACAAGGATTATCGAAACAAACGGTGGCACGAAAACAGGCGATCGCTCGCAATGGCAATGGAGACAACACAGTTTCGATCATTGAGAACTTGGGCAAAAATCCTGAAGGCGAAGTCTCAACTAACGATCAATTATTTGTCGATCCGTATAATTACCAAGCACAAAAGGATTTGTATTTGGTAGTAACTGAAGTCTTAAAGCGGAACCCTGACGGTGTAGTTTTTGACTATGTGCGCTATAAACGTGGCGCTGGCGCTGCATCAGTGGTTAATAATATTCGCTATCTCTGGATTTATGGAGAAGCTTCATTACAAGCCCTACGCGATCGCGCTAAAAATTTTCAAGGTCGAGAAATAATCAATCGCTTTCTCAAACAAGGTTTTATCACCCCAGCCGATCTCCAAACCGCTCAAAAACTCTATCCCCAAGAATCTGAACCACTCTGGCAAGGTCGTCAACCTTCTAATCAAAAAAATCCATCGATCGCCTATTGGCAAAATGAACTCTGGCAATTGGCAGTTGGTCATGCTTTTATCGGTGTCACCTATTTTCTTGATTATGTAGCCAAACCCGTCTTCCGTGAAGGGATTCCTGTCAGCATTGCTTTTTTCTCCGATGGCAATCAACCCGTAGGGAATGGATTTGACTCGCGAATGCAGCCTTGGCACTTATTCACGCGCTCCTATGATTGGCAACCGATGGCGTATGCGGTTTGTGGCAAGCCTGACTGTATTGTCGCTCAAGTTCGCAAGGTATTTCAATCCGCTCCCAACGGAACGAAGATCGCACCGATTTTAGTCGGGCAATGGAATGAGTTCTTCACCAATCGCCCCCCATTGGAAGTACAAATGCAAGCGATTCGAGCAGCAGTTCCTACAATTGATTCCATTAGTCATTTTGCTTTTGGCTGGCAAACGACAGAAATTGATTTTTCGCGATCGCGTCAAGTATGTAAACTGTAGAAGGAGATTTACGATTACCTATTCTCTTCCCAGTATAAAATCTCCAAATCGGGCGATCGCTAGTACTGTGAGTCGTGATTTTTAGGCGATCGCACCAACAATCTATTTCCTAAAGGCGGTCGTAAATTACGGTGAATCGTGAAAGTAGCCTTTGCATCATAACCAAGATTTCCAAACTGTCCAATGCAACACGGTTGTTATGCATCTAGCGTCAAGTTGACTCTAAATGCATAAACTATTGACTAATTCTTGGACTCAACATGCTTCGCAAAATTATTTAGGATACTTTGCCAGCCTTGGCGCTGCTGTTCTGCTTCGTTTTGAGACTCAGCTTCAAATGTTTCTTCTACTTTTACACCATTTTCGACGAGTGAAAACTCAATTACTACTGATCGTCCATCCGCCATAGAATACTCAATTAGTTGATTCTCAATCACTTTTGAGAACATTCCGCTAAAGTCAAAGCCCATGCTCCCATCTTTTGCTTCCATTCTTGAAAAAAAGGTTCCACCCTCTCGCAAGTCAACTTTACTCTCAGTAGTATGCCAATCTTCGGATGCCGTATTCCACTGTTTGATCTCTTCAGGATTGTTCCATACAAGCCAGACGGTATCTAAATCCGATTTGACGACAGTTTCAATGCTGATTTTCATTCCTAAATCTCCAAAGATATGAATTTGCTCAGTAGCAAGGTTAGCGGAGGATTATAAAGTAATTGTTATTTAATTACTTTATAAAAAAACTATCGCAGGTTTCATATTAGGTCAAATTCGATCGCTTCAACGATCTATCTTCTAAAGGCGATCGCTATTACCGTGAGTCGTGAGTTATAGGCGATCGCTCTACAAGATCGGCGATCGTACTATTCTTCTTTGGTTGCGAGTAATTCATAGAACTCATTCAGTTTTCTTCTCAAAAGGGCTTTTGGAATGAGTTTGATTTCGTATTCTGCAACAACTGTAGGACTGAGCGATCGGCTGAGAGCATATTCGACAACTTCATCATCTTTGTCTCGGCAAAGCAGAACACCAATACTAGGATTTTCGTGAGATTTTTTGATGTCGCGATCGAGTGCTTCGAGATAAAACTCAAGCTGTCCAAGATATTCAGGTCGAAATCTATCGATTTTGAGTTCAAAGGCAACGAGGCTTTGGAGTTCGCGGTGATAGAAGAGGAGATCGATGAAGAAGTCACTGTTGCCAACTTGAAGGCGATATTCTTCCCCAAGAAAAGTGAAGTCTCGACCAAGTTCTAGAATAAATTCTTTGAGATAGGCGACAAGTGCTGTTTTTAGTTCGTTTTCGGAGTGGTTGGATGGTAGATTGAGAAAGTCAAGGACGTAGGTATCGCGAAAGACTCCAGAGAGTGATTTAGGGTGAACTGTTTGCGAAAGTTTAGTATCAGCGAGACTTGTGCGCTCAAAGATACCGCTATTGATTTGGCGATCAAGTTCGCGGGTGCTGTAGCGTTCGGTGGTAGCGAGTTGAAGATAGAAAAGTCGCTCGGCTTCAGTCTTACACCGCGAGATAAGGATTGAATGATGAGTCCAGCTTAATTGTGTCAGCAGTGACGACACAATTTCGGGATTTGGATAGGTTTCGTAAAATTGGCGCATTCTGTAAAGGTTGCGCTTTTCAAATCCTCTGAGACTGGGTTCTTGGCTTTGGATAAAGGTGGCAAGTTGTTCGATCGCTTTTTGTCCCCATTCACTAGTCGATAAACGATCGCTGATGTACTTACCGACGCTCCAGTACAGTTTGATGAGTTCTTGGTTAGCAGTGGCGATGACCTTTTGCTGAGAAGTTTTGATGAGGGTAAGAACTTCAGCAAATTGAGGTTGTAAAGAGTCTGACATTAGGTGATTTTACTGAAAATTTTAATATTTAATATATCGCAATCCACACTGATCGCACCAACAATCTATCTTCTAAATGCGATCGCTAGTACTGTGAGTCGTGATTTTTAGGCGATCGAAAAGGATTGAAATCCCTCCTTATAATTTTGCGTCACGGGCATATGACTTCCACGTTATCAAACAACCAATTGCAAATAGGATACCTTCGACAATCATGAAGAAGAGTGAACTCGTGTTGCCAGAGGTCTGTCGGTAGATACCAGCCGCAAACATTCGGAACAGTCCCAGAGCCAGCATGAACCAGCCGCAGAGGGTAATCAAGAGATTCCAGTCACGTTGCCATAGGTTATGCGATCGCACAATCGCTAGACCCGCAACGAACATAAGAACTCCAGAGAGGTAGACGACTGGCGGAATCTGTTCGTCATAGAGATGCGGCTGAATAAGTGGAAATTCCGAAGCAACCATTACCATCAGGGTTGGACCCAGCAGTCCTCCTATACGCTTCGAGTTCGTCATACCACATCTCTCAATGCTGATTGGACTAAAAAACGATATTTACCCAGAGTTTCTGTTCCCCATAACCAAGTTATTGCGATCGCGGTAATCGCTAACAAAATAGCAAAGATAAATGGGTCATAGTGCGAACCATTACTTGGGAATAGATATGGACTGATATTAATCATGGTATGGAAGAGAACCATCGCAAAAACACTTTTATTGGTATTGTTGAATATCCAAATCATAATTGTCCGTAAAAAGACTGTGCCGAGGCATTGCCAAAATATCCATATTGGCGTTTGATGCGCTTGGCTGTAGGGAATAATATGCCATATTG
>JANMFC010000270.1:0-3017 GCA_031377675.1 Pseudanabaena sp. OTE_70b_metabat_355
GCGGCGCTTCGCGCCGCCACTCTCTCTTCGGTTATTGGCTGGCTACAGCTTTATCTGGTTTGGTAGTGAAGCATAAAGCAGTATATTCTTAGATCACTGCCAGATAGTTTCTACTTATTCAAGTGTCATGCCCCAAACGATCGCCGATATTAATGCCAAAATTAAAGCGGGTCAGGCTAAAGTCCTCACAGCTACTGAACTTAAAAATCTAGTGGCTGATATCGGTGTCACCCAAGCCGCCAAACAGGTTGATGTGATCGTCACAGGCACATTTGAACCGATGGAATCATCGGGCGCAATTCTTAATTTGGGGCATACTGATCCACCGATTAAAATTCGCACTTGTTGGGTGGATGGTGTACCTGCTTACGCGGGATTTGGAGCCGTTGATATTTATTTAGGGGCAACCCAAGAAGCTGATCCTACGGACGAAGCACCCCAATATCGCGGCGGTGGTCATGTGATTGCCGACTTGATCGCGGGTAAAAGCGTCAACTTTAAAGCGATCGGGCATCCTAATGATTGTTATCCCCGCGCCAATTTTGAGACCGCGATTACCAAGGATTCCATTAATCAATTCTATCTATTCAACCCCCGCAATCTCTATCAAAACTTTATTGTCGGCATAAACGGTGGCGAAGAAACTCTTTACACCTATTTGGGACCATTGCAACCACGTTTAGGAAATGCGGTTTATTCCAATCCAGGAGCGATTTCTCCATTATGGAATGATCCTGATCTGCAATTAATTGGCATTGGTACGCGCATCTTTATGGGCGGTGGAGTTGGTTATGTGGCATGGGAAGGAACCCAACATTTTCCATTACAAAAACGTTTGGAAAATCGCACTCCCATTGGTCCTGCGGCGACATTAGCATTGATTGGTGATGCGAAGCAGATGACCCCAGAATGGGTGCGCGGTTGCTATTTCCGTAATTATGGCGCTTCGTTAATGATGGGTGTGGCAGTGCCTCTGCCTGTAATTGATGAAGAGGTCGTGGCTAGAGCCGCAGTAATGGATGAGCAGTTGGTTGCGCCTGTAATTGACTTCTCAATTCCCCGTCGAGTCCGCCCAATTTTTGGTTCTGTGTCATACGCTCAACTCAAGTCTGGCAAAATTACGATCGCAGGATCAACGGTGCGAACTGCACCTCTGGCTAGTCTGCACTTATCAGAAGAGGCTGCTAAGACTCTAAAAGCTTGGATTGTGAAGGGAGATTTTCTGCTTACGGAACCTGTGGCGATGTTGCCAAGCGATCGCAATTTCTTATCACAAGATTTGCGTGGCTTTTAGAAAAAAATGTAGCGGCAATTCATGAATTGCCGCTACATTTTTTAGGTTTAATTGGCTTCGCGATCGCTATTACCGCCAGACAATTCCAATTCTTCCGCTTTTTTGTTGTCACCTTCAGCCTTCTTAATATCTCCCAACTTGCGATACACCATACTTCTTAAAAAATAAGCTGAATGAGACTTGGAGTCGAGTTTAATGGCTTGATTTGCATCAGCGATCGCCTGTTGATAATTTTTGACCTCCAGATAAAACTGACCACGCGCTACAAATATCTGAGGATTTTTGGGATCTAATTTTAATGCTTGATCAAAGTCGCTAAGAGCATTGGCAGAATCGCCTAACTGTCCCTTAGCCGTAGCTCGCATTAAATAAGCATTGATATCTTTAGGATTGGATTTTAGCGTGGAAGAAGTTTCCGTAATTATTTTTTGATTAGTAAGATTTTGGGCAGTTTTATAGTCGGCTTGTGAACCTTTCTGATCGTTTTGGCTACGCTTGATTTGTCCTCTCAATGAATAACCATCCGCAGACTGGGGATCAAGTTTAATTACTTGATTGGCATCAGCTAGAGCTTGGGGGATATTTTTTAAATAATTGTAAGCTCTACCGCGATCTAAATAGGCTTTAACATCTTGAGGGTTTGTTTGTAGCTGACGAGTCGCGGCTGCGACTTTTTCTCGCATTTGTTCTTGCATTACGATTTTGGGATCTTTGCCGATATATCGCAACGATTGCGCCATGCTAACCCAAGCCTTGGGACTCGGCACGATCGCATATAATCCGCCCACCAGACCACCGAAGAGACTGACGATATAGACTGCACTCAACAACAATCGAGTTTGCCAAGAAGCCGATTTTTCTTTTTGAATATCGAGAATACTTTTAGCAATATTGCTCTTTTGAGCAAAGGCAAATTTGTGATATGGCGGCTGTTGTAGCCCTTCAAAAATACGTTGAATCAAATTTGTGCGATCGCTTGGAGGATTATTCCGAAAATTATTTTGTAATTTATTTTGTAACTTGGCAATCTGAAAACTGTAGGGAATCGATAAAGCAATTAACAGTGCAAACACCAAAAACAATGGTTGCTGCCAACCAATTAACAGAAGGATGCCAACTCCAAAAATTTTAAACAATACGCCCAGATAGGGATTACTGGAAAATAATAATAAATCGGCAATTTGTCCACCATCAAGGGGATAAACGGGCAGAAGATTGAATAAATTTAAACCGATTAATGTCCAAGACAATGGCAATATCCATGATGGGTGTCCAGAGTTTAAACTAACGGGATTTTCGTTGCTAAAAGCGATCGCTAGACCAATTCCGATAACTAGCCCTGGAACTGGGCCCGCTAGAGAAATCAATACTTTTTCAGTTAGGGAAGCATCTTCCTTTTTGGCAGTTGCTAAGGCTCCTAAAAATGGAATAAATAGCATCGTGACATCGCGATAGCCAAACATCTTCATTGCCAAAACGTGACCGCCCTCATGAAATAGCAATACTCCCACAAAAATAACCAGGCTCTGCAATGAGAATCGCGTCGCATAGACGGCGACAAACATGGCTAAAGATCCCAATAATAACCATCGTTGCAGCTTCGGTGAAATTTTGGTAGGCGGCTTGTCGATCTGCTCCTGAAATTTAGCAATTTCTAATTCTAAGCTCACGGTTTCTGGTTGTGTAGCGATCGGTTTTGCTGAAAACGCGGCGAACATACTTG
>JANMFC010000271.1:0-4223 GCA_031377675.1 Pseudanabaena sp. OTE_70b_metabat_355
TCATTGTATTTAAGTAACTAGGCGCAATTAAATATAAAACCCCAAAAGCTGTAGCGCACGCTGCGCGTGCGCTACAGCTTTTGGCTCTGGTTTTTAATTATGACCAGCTACTTAGTATTTGTTTAGTGTCAGTTGGATAGGAGAGTTTTCTGTATGCAATACAAGCTTAATTCATTGAACATAATTGGCGTAAATATAGCCACAAATATGACTTTAGGGGCGATCGCTTTAGCCTTGTTTGCAAGCCCTGCTCAGTCATCGACGATGATATATGTGTCATCTGGTTCAAATCTCAAGGGAGATGGTTCTCTCAATAATCCCTATTCATCAATCACGGCCGCTTTAGCTACTAAACCTGTGGCGGGGACAATTATTCAACTAAATCAAGGGGTTTACAGCGCTGAAACAGGGGAATCATTTCCGATTAGACTGCCCGCAGGTGTGACGCTACGCGGTGAGCCAACGGTCAGGGGCATAAATACCTTCATTAAGGGGAGTGGTAAATTTGTTAGTCCTTCATTTACTAGCCAAAATATTATGATTTTGGCAAATGATGATGTTAGAGTCGAGGGACTTACCTTAACAAATCCTACCGATCGCGGCACGGCGATTTGGTTAGAGAAGGGGAAACGGGTTGCCATTAGCAATAATACTTTTGTAAATAGCGATCGCGAGGGGGTGTTTCTGGCGGGTAGTGCGGACGCGATTATCAGCGAAAATATTTTTAAGAAAAATGGTGCGAACGGGCTTTCGGCAGTTGGTAGTAGTACGGGTGAAATTCGGAATAATGTTTTTGAAGATACGGGATTTGGGCTAGCGATCGGGCAGAAATCGCGGGTCACGATCAATAACAACAATATTCTTAACAATACCGATGGCATTGTTATTTCTAATTCGGCGACTCCCACTTTACGCAACAACATTATTGCCAATAACCAGCGCAATGGGGTCGTGATTGTCAAAGATGGTAATGATCATCCAACTCCTGATTTGGGGACTTTGAGTGATCTTGGCAAAAATATTTTCCGTAATAATCTTGGCAAAGATCTCAATAATAATTCTGGTGTCACCCAAACCGCGATCGGAAATGAGCTTGATCTTAAAAAGGTTGGTGGCAAGATTGCCTTTGCTGGAGAAGTTGCGTCTGAAATCCCGCGATCGCTAGCTCCTAGTAGTACGGCTATTCCCAATCCTGCTATTCCCAATCCTATAAATCCCAAATCCAACAACATTGACGCTGTAGAAATCAATCGCTTACCTCAGCCAAATTTAAATACTCCTTCTAATCCTTCTACGACTATATCTTCAGCTAAGATTAATAACATTCAAGCATTACCTGATGTACCGCAGGTTGTTGCACCTAGTAAGGCGATAGAATCTACTACAACTATCGCATTGCGATCGCCTGTTCCCAGTAATCCCATTCAATTTGAAGCATTACCTGATGTACCGCAGGTTGTTACACCAAGTAAGCCAATAGAACCTAGCACACCCATCGCAATGCGATCGCCTGTTTCTGATAAAGGGCTAGTCACTAATATTGCTAGCACACAACCGAACACTAGTCAAAACTTACTAGAATCAATTACTTCAATTGAAATTAACCGATCGCCTGAGACATCTTTTAACAAACCAATAACTCCTCCCATTGCTTTGTCTCCATCCAGTAAAACTGTAATCCTCGAACCTTTACCTGATGTTCCGTCGCCAGTCTTTGGAACTAAACCAATCTCATCCGATGCCCCAAACCCTGACAACAAAATTGCTCAAAATCCATCAAAAGAATATATTAATGACATTCTTATTGACCGCGCTCCAATTCCGATCACGCCACCACCACAGGTAAATCCACCCAAATCACAACTTATCCCTAATAATTCGCCCACACAAGTAAGTCCTAGTCCAAGCAACGCGCAACCGATAACTTCATTTAAGCCCACTAACTTACCTTACAAAGCAAGAATTGCGGCGCTAGTTCCACCACCAGCGATCGATACGGCTCCTTATTTAGTCGTAATTCCATCTTCAGATAGCAACCTCCTTAATCAAGTACGAAGTGTTATCTCTACGGCTAAATTTATTCCCTCTCGGTTTGGCTATATCATCATGATACAGGGTTATCCCGATCGCAATCGAGCGGAAGTATTAAAAACAATCGTGCGATCGGAAATGGGTTTAGATGCCCGTTTAGTTCATCAAAACAACCTGTAAATATTTATTTGTTTCGTCAATAAAGTATCTACAAAAATCCCAGAAGCTGTAGCGCACGCTGCGCGTGCGCTACAGCTTCTCTATCTGGTTTTTAATAAAAAAGTCATCAACTATCATGCAAGAAACATTAGCCCAAAATCCATCAATGACTGAGCCAATGATTGTCGCTAAAGACGTGCATAAATGGTATGGCAATTTTCATGTTCTCAAAGGTGTGAGCTTGACCGTAAATCGCGGTGAAGTAGTGGTGATTATGGGTCCTTCTGGTTCAGGTAAATCAACGTTTGCGAGAACTTTTAATGCTCTCGAAGAATATCAACAGGGTGAAATTGTTGTTGATGGCTTTGAGCTATCGCCAGAAAATCATCGCAATATTGACGCAATCCGCCGTGAAGTGGGGATGGTATTTCAACAATTCAATCTATTCCCGCATCTCACGGTTTTCCAAAATATCACCCTTGCGCCATCATGGGTGCATAAGTGGTCAAAAACTAAAGCTTCAGAGGTTGCCACGCAATTATTAGAGCGCGTGGGAATTTCACAACAGGCGCACAAGTATCCGCTACAGCTATCAGGTGGTCAGCAACAACGGGTAGCGATCGCTAGAGCTTTAGCAATGCAGCCGAAAATCATGCTCTTTGATGAACCGACTTCTTCCCTCGATCCTGAGATGGTGCGCGAAGTTTTAGATGTGATGCGATCGCTTGCTGATTCAGGAATGACGATGTTAGTTGTCACCCATGAAGTCGGTTTTGCCCGTGAGGTCGCCGATCGCATTGTATTTATGGATGGTGGTGTGATTGTGGAGGAGGCAACGCCCGAAGAATTTTTCCAAAATCCTAAAGAAGAGCGCACTAAGAAATTTCTGTCACAGATCTTATAGCGATCGCCCAAATCGCAAGATGACCACCCAAAAATCCTAGCGACTCAACTAATTGCTGCGGTTTTAAAGATTCTAAAATACTCACGCTAATCTGATACCTAATTTTAAAATCTCGATTTTGCTATTGCGTGACATCTTGCGCCGCGCAATAGCAATTTTTAGACAGAACTACAGCCCTGAAGGTAAACCAGTCGGTTTGCCCTTAACGCTAGTCACAATTCTGCCCCAGCCAGCCTCACCGCCGCTATCCCAGAAAATTTGTTGCATCACACTATAATCATAGGGATCATAAACACCGCCAACGCCCACATCATAGCTATCATCAGCACCATGACGAGTTCCGTAAGGATCGTGAACCAACCATTGCTTCTTGTCAGGATCATGTCCGACAATAATGCAAATGTGACCACTTCCCTTATAGGCAAATCCCACGACCACAGGCACATTGGCTTTGAGTGACAATAGTAAATCGTTAGCGGAGATGCTGTAACTAAAGTAAGATTCGATCCCCAATTCTTTTAAAGCCCAAGTTTGAGCATCATGATCGGTAGTATCGCCATACTTACCCACGAGGCGCATATACACAGATTCGGGTTCAGGAAAACCTTGTTCTTGAGCTTTACGACTCAATTCGCCATTTAACAAAAAGTCCGCTAGCATCGTGTTGCTAGTCGTATTACACTGCCGCCAACCAGGACCAAAAATTGCCTCGTCATTATCTAATTGACAAGCATATTTGACGGGGAGCTTGATGACTTTATTGAGATTTTCCCCCTCAATGGTGATGTGGGGATCATAGGCATAGACCTTTTGCAATTGGCTTTTGCCATCCAAAGCCGTAAAGGGCGAAGCAAGGGTCAAAGCGAGATGTTGATTACGGTCTGGGCTATATTCGGTGACATAAAAAGTCTGCCCTTTTTTGACGAGAATTTTTTCGGAATCAGATAAATCCGTTGAGCCAAGTATCTTTTTCTTAAGATAAGTTTCTACTTCAGCGATCGCTTTCGGCATAGGAGAACCTCGGAATTAAGTTCGATGACTTACAAATAATCGCATATCTAGCCCATAAAACCTAGAAACTGTTATTCTCTTTCCAGCCAAGAAATAGCGGTGCGGCGCGAAGCGCCGC
>JANMFC010000315.1:0-14282 GCA_031377675.1 Pseudanabaena sp. OTE_70b_metabat_355
CTTCGCTCAGCCAACGTTGGCTGAGCGAAGTCGAAGCCTCTGGTACTTTAATTAACAGCAAGTCCCTAAACAATGCCAAAAAGTTAGGGGTTGCTATAATCAAATAAAGTTTGAAGATGAAAGAACTCATGGTAGTAGCAACTTCAAAGCGCTTCACCGTAGCGGAATATCTTGAGCTAGAAGCAGAAGCTGAGTTTAAGAGCGAATTTGTGGATGGAGAAATTATTCCTATGGCAGGGGCAACGGCAAATCACAATAAAATTGCTCTAAATTTTTGCCGCTTATTCCCCTTAACGATAAATGGTCAAGATTACGATACTTTCATGAGCGATATGCGGCTATGGCTGACCGAGCATAATCGTTATACTTATCCTGATGTGATGGTGGTCGAGGATGCATCAAGTTTTACCGATGAAAAGCAGACCGCGATTACGAATCCTTGTCTAATCGTGGAGATTCTTTCTAACTCAACGAGGGGGTACGATCGCTCAGATAAGTTTAAGCTTTATCGCTCCATTCCTACTTTTAAAGAATACATTTTGATTTATCAGAATAGCTATGGTGTAGAACAATATTGCAAACAAAATGATGGTAGATGGATATTAACTGAATATTTAGGTCAGGATACAGTCCTGAAATTAGAAACGATAGATTTTGAAATTAGTTTGCGAGATTTATACAAGCGCGTGGTTTTTGAAGAAAGTTTGATTTAAATACTAAACTGGGTAATTAAATCAAAACAATAAAAATGGGATAATTATGATCGCGATCGCTTCAAAAACAACCTTATACAATCGTGACTTTTACCAGTGGGTACAAGAAACCACCGAAAAGTTAAAAACGAAAGATTTTGATCATGTGGATTTAGAGAATCTAATAGAGGAGATTGAGAGTTTGGGAACGTCTGAAAAGAGCGAGATATATAACCGTTTGGCTACTCTCTTAGAGCATTTAGTCAAGCGCATCTTTGTAGATATGCCTCAAGAGTTTAATGGATGGGAGAATACAATTCGCGAACAAAGAAAACAACTGAAACGAGCGCTAAAGTTCTCTCCTAGCCTCAAAAATTATTTCACTGAAATATTTGATGAAGCTTTTGTTGATGCTCTTGAAGAAATTCGTAAGGAGAAAGGATATAAGCTTGTCAGTTTTCCTGATATATGGCAATTTAACCGCGATATTGACTCAATGCTTAATGTTGACTTTTGGGAGTAGCGATCGCTAATGTCAACTAGATAATGGTCTATTTGATAAGTTGTATGGTATCCATGAAGCGCTACTATAATAGCGGACTACCTTTTGTGGGAATTTTTACGACATGATATCTGTTTCCGCTCGATTTGAAGAACTGCGAGCTAGAGGGCAAGCCGCTCTGATCCCTTTTATTACGGCTGGCGATCCTAATTTAGAGACGACAGCAAAGGCTTTGAGGATCTTGGATCAAAACGGTGCAGACTTGATCGAGCTAGGAGTACCTTATTCTGACCCCTTAGCCGATGGTCCCGTGATTCAGGCGGCGGCGACAAGGGCTTTGCAAAAAGGGACAACGCTAGACAAGGTTTTAGATGTGGTTCGGGATGTTGCCCCAGATTTGCGATCGCCGATTATTTTATTTACCTATTACAACCCAATCCTGAATCTGGGCGTAGAAAATTTCTTAAAAAAGATTTATGAAGCAGGGGTACGCGGTTTAGTTGTCCCTGATTTACCCCTTGAAGAGGCTCACGTTTTATTAGAGCCTGCTCAAAAAGCGGGGATCGAGGTGATTTTATTAATTGCACCGACTAGCCCTCCCGATCGCGTTGCGGCGATCGCCGACAAGTCGCAGGGATTTATTTATGTGGTCAGTGCCACAGGTGTGACGGGAGTCCGTACCGAAGTCGCGAAAGAGGTGAAGATTATGATCGAGCAGCTTCGGGTGATTACCGATAAGCCGATCGCCGTTGGTTTTGGGATCTCGCAGCCTGAACACGCAAAGCAGGTGATCGATTGGAATGCAGATGGGGCGATCGTTGGCAGTGCGATGGTCAGAAAATTAGCTGAACCTGATGGTGGCTTACATGCGATCGGTGAGCTTTGCAAAACTCTTAAGCATTCTATTCGCAGGGATTAAGCAATCATGAATATTTTGTTAGGTATCGGTATAGCGATCGCTGTTTTTGGTGGTCTAATTTTGTTGCTGTGGTTGCTATTTGAATGGCAGTACAAAAATCGACAGGGTAACTTACTCGAATTTGATAATGGTGTATGGCAATTTTTGACCTACGAGCCAGATCACTATCGCTTGGAATTGGTATTAACCGCAACTAATCGAACTCGAAATTTAGATGTTTTTTTAGTGGAAGTTAATCCAGTGGTTTCACTTCTATCCAGTGATAGCCTTGAAGAAATTAATAGCCAAATCCAATTGCGATCGCGCCATGCAAATTCGGCTAGTCGCAATGATAGTTATTGGGAGTCTTACATTGTCACTCCTGCTCGCAGCACGGCTGTCGAAATCCAAATTGATTTGAGTGGTCGAAATCTGGAAGACTTACGAACGGCTTGGATTCGGGTGCATTACACGATCTATGGACCTGCGGGAAGAGAAGAAAAAATCAAGCATTGCATTATTCCCTTGCAATTCCCCGATCCTCATCAAAGGGAACGCTGGCGACCAACTAAGGATGCTGACGTGCTGCCAATTCGCACTCACATTCTCTCAGCAGGAGATAATCCTGTGGAAGTGATGCAGCGCTATGTGGTCAGCCACTCTCAACCAGGGGATATCGTGACGATCGCGGAAACGCCGATCGCAATTATGCAAGGGAACTTCTATCATCCCAGCGATATTCACCCGAAATGGTTAGCGCGGCGGTTGTGCTATTACTTTAAAAGTGCCTCCAGTCTGGCTACCGCTTGTGGGTTGCAGTCCTTGATTAATGAGTCAGGAGCATGGCGAGTTGCGTTTGCATTTATCGTCGGTTCCATTGCTAAGGCTCTATTCCGAGTTCCTGGAGTATTTTATATGCTGGCAGGTGAACAAGCGCGATTGATTGATGATGTCACAGGCACTTTGCCGCCCTACGATCAGTTTATTGTGCTTGGTCCCAAAAATCCCCAAGCTGTAGTCGATGAAATCAAGGCAGGTACAGGGCTAGAAGCAGCGATCGTGGATGTCAATGATTTACGGCGTGTTAAAGTCTTAGCCGCAACTTCGGGAGCATCAGAAAAACTGCTCAATCAGGCGCTCCTAATGAATCCTGCGGGGAATGCATCAGAACAAACACCCATTGTTTTAATTCGCCCTAATACTAGTAATTAGCACAGTAATTAGCACAGAGCTTGAAATTATGTCCAGTCGCCTCCAATCACTTTTTTATTACGTTACAACGCGGTTACTCCTAGCCCCGATCATGTTGTGGGCGATCGCTTCGGTTGTGTTCTTGCTGATGCGAGCCACCCCTGGCGATCCCATTGATGCAATTTTGGGTCCTCGCGCTCCTGAAGAAGTCAAAATCGCCCTGCGCCAACAAGTTGGACTTACAGGTTCATTGTTTTCGCAATATTGGGAATATATGCAAAACTTGCTGCGGTTCAATCTTGGCAAATCCATCAGCAATCGTGAGCAGACAGTTTGGAAAATCATCAAAAACTTTTTCCCAGCCACCGCCGAATTAGCTTTTTATGCGTTGATCATTGCTCTTGTAGTGGGCTTAACCGTAGGAATTATTGCGGCGCTACGGCCCAACTCGAAATGGGATGTGGGCGGTCGATTATTTGGAATTATTACCTACTCATTACCATTATTTTGGGTAGGCATGATTTTGCAGCTAGTTTTCTCGGTGCAGTTAGGTTGGTTTCCCATTGGGACAAGATTTCCCGCCAGTATCGATCCGCCGACTAAAGTTCTTGGGCTATATACAATTGATGCCTTAATCAAGGGCGATTGGAGTAGTCTCTGGACAAGCATTCAATATTTGTTTTTGCCAGCGATGAGCTTAGGTATAGTTATTAGCGGCATTTTTGAGCGGATTGTGCGCGTAAATCTCCGCCAAACTTTGTTATCCGACTATGTGGAAGCAGCCAAGGCGAGAGGGATTAAACCCAGCGCGATTTTGTTTAATCATGCTCTCAAAAATGCGATGATTCCTGTAATCACGATTCTCGGCTTAACTCTCGCATCGATGCTAGGCGGCGCAGTCCTTGTCGAAGTAACCTTCTCTTGGCCAGGGCTAGCTAATCGATTATTTGAAGCGATCGTGGGGCGTGATTATCCAGTTGTACAGGGGATTGTGGTGTTCTTTGCTCTGATTGTGACGATCGCCAGTATTTTGATAGATATTGTCAATGCTTGGATTGATCCGCGCATTCGTTATTAAAATTACAACACCATTAAGAAATTAGCCGCAATGTCCGAGCCTTGTGTTTTAGTCGTTGATGACGAACCAGACAATTTTGATGTACTGGAAACTTTATTGCATGATCAAGGCTATCAAATGCATTACTGCTCCAATGGATTAGATGCACTGCTCTCTCTTGATAATATAAAACCTGACATCATTTTGCTTGATGTAATGATGGCAGGGATCGATGGCATTGAGTTCTGTTATCGCATTCGTGAAATACCCAAATGGGAAGCTGTCCCGATCATCATGGTGACGGCACTAAGTTCTAAGGAAGACTTAGCGAAGTGTCTTACCGCAGGTGCGAATGATTTTATTACCAAGCCCGTGAATAGTGTTGAGCTAAAGGCGCGAGTGCGTTCGATGATTCGCATTTATCAACAACACCAACAATTAGCCTCATTCAATGCTCTACTGGAAAAGACTGTAGAACAGCGCACCGTTGATCTGCAAAATATGATTTTTCGGGATTCAGTTACGCATTTGCCGAGTCGGATGTTTCTATTGCAACAAATTACCGCGATTTTAGAAGCAGGTGATCTTGCTTTTGCGGTGGTTTACATTGATTGCGATCAATTCAAACTGGTGAATGGTGCTTTTGGTTATGCGGTGGGAAATCAGCTACTCAAGGCGATCGCCGATCGCCTCAATCAACATTTACGCACAGGAGATTTGTTAGCAAGGATTGGAGAGGATGAGTTTTGTTTTTTATTACATCAAATTGATGTACAACATCTTGAGCAAGCGATCAAACCATTCATCCAAAAAATTCTTCAATCCTTTATCAATCCTTTCGTAGTATCGGGCTGTGAAATATTCATGACCGCTTGCATTGGTATCGCCGTGGGACATAGCCTCGATCAACAGCCTGAAGAGCTATTACAAGATGCCGATACAGCCATGTATAAAGCTAAAGTTAAGGGTAAAGGCTCCTATCAAATCTTCGATCGCCAAATGTATTTAGCGACTCTAAACCGACTAACCCTAGAGAATGATCTGCAAAGAGCGCTGAAACAACAGGAATTTATTACCTACTACCAACCAATTATTAATCTTACTACCGAAAAAATAAGCGGTTTTGAAGCATTGGTGCGTTGGCAACATCCCGATCGCGGGCTGATTTCCCCCCTAGAATTTATTCCCTGCATGGAAGAAACGGGGCTGATCGTGCCTGTGGGAATCATGATCTTAAAACAAGCTTGTCAACAGTTAAAAGCTTGGCATGATCAAGGTTGGAATGAACTAACCATGAGCGTCAATCTGTCAGTACGTCAATTTGCCTGCCCCACTTTGCTAGAAGATATTGATCGAGTCCTATTAGAAACTGCGATCAATCCTAGTTATTTAAAAATGGAGATTACTGAAAGCGCAATTATGGATAACGCCCAGATCGCGATCGCCATATTAGAAGAACTGCGATCGCGCCATATTCAAATCAGTATTGATGATTTTGGTACAGGATATTCTTCTCTTGGTTATTTACATCGTTTCCCTGTTGATAACCTCAAGATTGATCAATCTTTTGTAAGTCAAATTCAGGCATCCGAGCGCAAATATCAAGTTGTGGATATGATCGTTTCCCTGAGTAAACATTTACAGCTATCGATTATCGCCGAAGGCATCGAAACAACTGAGCAACTAAAATGGCTGCAAAATGTCGGTTGTGAATTTGGACAGGGCTATTTATTCTCTAAGCCCCTACCCGCCATTGATATAGCTGCCAAGTTTTTCAAATAAGCAAGTAGTTACTCCCTTCCCAGTATAAAAATAGACATTAAAACCCAAGAATTAGCGGTGCGGAGCTTCGCGCCGCACCGCTAATTCTTGGGTGGGAAGGGAGTAGTTGTAACTGTCCCGCCTTAAATTGATACTCCGATCGCATAGTTAAGCCTGTCTTCGATTAACCATTTCAATCATTAATCGAATGTTTTCGGCTTGAGTTTTCGCCGCGTCCGCTTGATTTTTAGCGGCTTGGGCTTGCTGTTCAGCGATCGCTGTTTGACGTTCGATCGTTAACTCGATCCGCGCCATACGATCATTAGATTCCTGTAAGTAGTCACCTAAGCCAAATACAGCCGCCTTGGTTGATGTGCTATCAGCGTAAATGTACTGAAGCAATCGCTCGATCTGGTTAACCAAGCTCTCCAGACGTTGATCGATTCTGGCTAAATAGTCATCTTGAGTCATTTATTTAGCTCCTTTGCTATTGTTGCGATCGCTTAACTTGCCCTCACGCTTGGCATTGTCCACGGTTATATAACCTATGCTACATTAAAACATTTAAAACTGACTAATTTCTAAAACTCAACCCGTTTCAACGGGTTTTAGCTTTTAGCCCGCAATTTATTGCAGGGTATGGGCATCTTGCCCGTCAACTATCGGCTAAAATAGCTAGTTAACAAAACGTAATTTTAGATACCATGCAATCGGCAGTACGAATCGAAAACCTCAGAAAAACTTATGGCGACACTATTGCCGTAGATGGAATTTCTCTAAACGTTACGCAGGGACAAATCTATGGATTGCTTGGTCCTAACGGTGCGGGTAAGACTACAACCATGCGCTGTCTTTGCACTCTGACCAGTCCAGACTCAGGTGCAATCGAAGTCGCTGGCGCTACTGATCCTCGCACCATCCGCGATCGCCTTGGTTATATCGCTCAAGAAGTGGCGATCGATAAGGTCTTAACAGGGCGAGAATTATTAAAATTTCAAGCGGCGCTTTATCATATACCGCCAAAACAAATCAGCGATCGCATTGATAGCGTTTTAGATTTATTGCAACTAGAGCCTTATGCCGATAAACTCGCAGGGACTTATTCGGGCGGGCTGAAAAAACGCTTGGATTTAGCCGCAGGTTTATTGCATCAACCGTCGGTATTAATTCTAGATGAGCCAACCGTGGGCTTAGATATTCAAAGTCGGATTGCGATTTGGGAATTTTTACGCAAGCTACGAGCATCAGGTGTAACCGTGTTAATCAGCAGTCACTATCTCGAAGAAATTGATGCCCTAGCCGATCGCGTCGCCATCATCGATAAAGGCAAAATTATTGCTGAAGGCACTACCGATGAACTCAAAACTAAGGTTGGTGGCGATCGGGTTACGATCAGGATTCGGGAATTTACAGATCGTGATGAGGCTGAACGGGCGAGCCGAATTTTGCAGCAGTTACCGATCGTCCAAAGTATTACGATTAACGCCGCTCAAGGTAATGCCGTCAATCTATTTGTCACGTCCAATGTTAATGCTATTAGCGATATCCAAAATATATTAGCGGCGGTGGATATTAATGTATTTAGTTTATCTCAGTCGCGTCCCAGTCTTGATGATGTATTTCTAGCGGCAACAGGACAAACCATTCTTGATGCCGAAATCGCCCAATCAGAAATCTTAATGGCGACTAAAGGCAAAAAGAAACGATAAAACCTGAGATTGGAAACCCTTGAAAACTCGTACACAAAAAGGTAACATCTCAATAAGCACTGGTAAAATAAGGGGTTGCCAATTCTTCTAAAACATTGATAAAGACGCTCATAACTTTGCCTCTATAATACCTGCTCATAATTTAGCAAGTAAATTTAGATTGGCTGACCGTATAAATGGCTAAAGCTATTCAAGAAAGCTATAAGGGCTACCGCACTTTGCGCGGTAGCCCTTATAGCTTTCTTGAATAGCTTTAGCCAAGGCGATAGCCAAAACCTCTGACAGTGACAATATGCTTGGGATTGCTGGGATCGACTTCAATTTTTTCGCGCAACCAGCGAATATGCACATCTACAGTTTTGCTGTCACCCACAAAGTCTACGCCCCAAACTTTTTCCAATAGCTGCTCTCGCGACCATACTCGGCGGGGATGACTCATAAATAAATCTAGTAAGCGAAATTCTTTAGGCGAAAGATTGACTTCGGTGTCATTGATTGTCACTCGACATTCATCGGGATACATGGTGATATCGCCGAACTTGTAAACTGTGGCATTAGTTGCCAAAAAATCACGACGGCTGCGGCGTAGCAGCGCTCGACAACGGGCGATCAATTCCTTCATGCCAAAGGGTTTGCTGAGATAATCATCGGCTCCGACTTCTAAGCCAACAATGCGATCGCTTTCGTTCCCCCTAGCACTAATCATCAAAACAGGGACGTTATTACCCTCGTGGCGCAAAATGCGACAAAAATCCAATCCATTAATCGAAGGCAACATGATATCCAAAATCACCAAATCTAGTCTTGCCGTAGTTTTGGCAATTTGGAGAGCGCTGTAGCCATCTTCAGCTAGTAAAACGCTATATCCTTCTTCACGCAAAGCCAAGGCGATCGCTTCTTGAATAATCGCTTCATCCTCAACAACTAATACATAGCCAAGCGTAGTTTTAGAAGCCGAGGGTGAATTTTCTGTTAAGAGCATAAAGTTTTTGATCTAGTTTGAGCTAGTTTGATCTAGGGAATGCTTGATGCAGGATTTTCTAACCGTATCTGATTTTACAGTCTTTTGCTAATTTTGAACCCATGAGAATCTGTCCCACAAGTATGCATTAGTCCATGAATCTCAGCAAGCTGATAAATCTCTTCGGTTTGACGGGGACTCGGCTTCCAAGGATCACTACTGTCATAACCATAATAGGTTTCGACACCATCAATTCCTAATGCGGCGGCGGCGGGGATCAAGTCTTCAGGCGATCGCCGATAACGGGCGGGATGGGCTAGTACCGCTAATCCCCCTGCGACATGAATCGCTTTAATGACGCTAATTGCTTGATAGTCCAACCCAGCCGTACTTTTGCCTTGGAGGTAAGGATGCATCGATTCATGTTCGGGATCAAAGCCATAGCCAAGAATATGTACTTCCGTAAAAATCAAACTGGCATTAATTTCGATGCCTGACCAGAGCGTGGGTAAAGATTGGGGATCGCTAGATTCACTAATGAAGCGATCAAGATATTGCTTAGCAACGTAATATCCTGCGATCGCATGGTGATCGGTAATTGCTAAATCAGATATCTTCATGGCGATCGCTTGCTGGATTAAATCGACAGCTTGCATTTTGCCATCGGAAAAAATGGTATGCAAATGAAAATTTAGTCGGTGCGGACAACTCATGGTATCAACAGACGCAAAAATATCTCGCAACTTACAAGTTACAGTCTCATTTGACACTAAAAGTGGAGTTTGGGATACCATGACACATCTCTATATGAGTCAATAATTAACAATTCTTAATTTCTTAACTATAACTTAACGCTGATCAGGATTTTGCTCAAAAACGTCAATGTTTTCCTGCTCATAGCTCTGCTCACTAACCATGTAGTAACTCGGCAGCAAGTCACGAGCTTCTACTTTGCCTAAATTTGACTCAATGACTGAGGTAAGAGCAGTACACTCAATACCCGCTACATCAATCGCACGCTCAACGATTTTGCCATCTTTCCCGATTAAGTACTCAATGCGCTGATATTGCGACATACTTTATAGATTTTTCTCAACAATAACAATCAGTTATATTCTAGCGTCTCTCTATCCAGAATTGAATGAAACTAAGAACCGAAATAAGCTAATTCGCACGCGAAGCGTGCGAATTAGCTTATTTCGGTTATGTTAAGCCGAGGTACTTACAACCATCTGACCAAGAGATTTTAAAATTTGCAGCACTTCATATAAATGATTTTCAGATTCCGAAAGAGAAAAAACTTTAGATAGCGTATAGGAAGCATTAGAAGATTCCTGATTTAGCTTGATAAACCGAAACTCGCGCCCATTGGTAATCATGCCAAAGGGCTGTTGGGTTTGATTGGGACTTGCCAGCATGTAGGTGAGGGCTTGGGGTAGAGCCATCATTACATCATATTGAATACTCTTGGCTTCAATGACTACTACCCAGATCGCACTTTTACTAATATTATTTCGTAAAACTAGTACGTCTATTTGTCCTCGCACTACTTCCGAGCCATCCTCGGAGACAACTTCCACGGATTCTTCTAGGGTGCTGTAGAACGGGGGATCATAGAAACCCGCTAGAGATAGCAACGGCGACAAAGCCACCATCTTCACGGTTACTTCTAAAAGTGGGCGTTTTGCTAAGTAAAGGTACTGTTGTTTGGTACGGTCTAGTTGGTCTTTTTCAAATTCACTTAAAGCGGGAGAAGTTTGCAGTAAATGTGCAAAAAAGTTGTCAGTTGGATATTCTTGATGCAAGTAAAATTTATTTTCGACATCATACAAGTTGAGTCTTGAAGCTTGAAGCGTTTGGAGCATAGATTTTTCTTCAGCTTATTTTCTGTTTGGTGGACTGCCGTGGCGATTGCTTTCACTATTCAGAAAAAGCGATCGCTGTTTTTGCACTATTTCCCAGCGAGACGTTTCTCGGTATTTTGGACGGCTTTTGTGGCGTATATATTTTTCGGGCGCAGGGCTAAAGCCTGATTGAAGTTTGTCAACGCTGTTTTGTAATCCTTCTTGTTATAAGCTTCATAGCCAGCTTTCATGGCAATATCGAATTTGGTTTTTGCGCCTTTAGTCTTTTGAGATTGAGCATTTTGTGCCTCAAGTGACTGGGGCGCATTGTAAAAATTACCGAGGAAGCACGAACTGGCAATAGCGAAAATTAGTAGTTTTTTCATGATCTATTTTTTGAATACTGTGATGACTAATTTATAAGGCAGTCGAGTTTATTTGTCCATCATTTTCAATAATTAGTTCCTTTAAATTGATTAGAACCCAAATAAGCTGATTCGCTCGCAAAGGGAGCGAATCAGCTTATTTGGGTTTTGGTTTTATTGAGCTGAGGTACTTACCGCTATTTTTTGACTGGGAAGAAGTGGATGTATTGCCTACCTATCTAGTTCCAAGGCTTTGGCAGATGAAATGCCATCTATCGCTGTACCAAAATACCAAAGTGAAGCGGCGGCTTCGGCACGAGTAACTGGTTTTTGTGGTTGCAGTAATGTCGTAAATCCAAAACTGCGCCGAATATTGGAAATATCACGCAGTTGAGCATCGGCAAAAACCGCGCTTAGCGCATTCTCACTAATGCGATCGCTGTCCTTAAATCCATAAACTTGAGTAACCGTTTCCAAGGTGGCATTGGGTAAAGGTTGCCTAAGATCAATAGGGATTTTCCATTGAACTAGCTCCTCCCGTAGCAGTGGATCATTGGGACGAAAGCGATCGCCTGTACCACCGATCAATCCCGCATTTGCTAAGCCTTGAATAATAGTAAAGTCAGGATCGTTGTTGAGAATATCAGGAAAACTTGCCGTATCGGTAGGCTGAGCTAATCGAATCTGACGACTTGGTTGATTTTTATACAGGCGATTATTGGTTTGCAATAACCATCGGGCATATTCGCGGCGAGCAACTAAAATATTTGGTCGGAATTGTAAGCCTGTTTTAGGCGTAATCGTACCCAATTTATTGAGGTCTTTAATCCAAGGACGGAGGGGCGTTGGGACTGTTTCCAGATCACTAAATTCGCTGATTTGAGCTTGGGAATCAACGAAATTTATGTAAAACAATGATTGCAGCGTATTTTTGGGGCGCTTTGATATTGTTAGAGATTGTAAGGCGATCGCTTTGGACTCGTTGACTAGAGTTTGACTGGCTAGACGCTTTTCATTTTTAGATGGAGAAAGGGCAGGTGAATTTGTTGAATTTAGGATTGTTGGGTTGAAAGTGGCTGGCTTTGATGTTGAGGTGGCGGTGGGTTGATTGGGTTGATTAGATTTTTGACTGATCGCCTCTGATGTAGCTGAGATGCTGAGTGGGCTAGCAGGAGCGATCGCATTTTCTAGAGAACGACCTAGATTTGAGTTTTGACAAGCGCCTAGACAAGCAACCAAACATGTTGCCAATCCGAACCATGAAATTTGAGAAACTTCGGGAAACTTTACCTTCATATAGCGATTTTAGCTTTTTTACGCGCTTGTTTAGAAGTGCCGCTTCGCGGCACTTCTAAAGGTTAATGCAAGAAATGGCGAACGCCCGTAAGCACCATGATCAAGCCAAGCTCATCAGCCGCTTTGATCGAATCTTCATCACGCATACTGCCTCCAGGTTGAGCGATCGCGATAATTCCTGCGGCGGCGGCGGCTCTTACCGAATCATCGAAGGGGAAAAATCCATCACTGGCCAAAAATGCGCCCTGAGATTTTTCACCTGCTTGTTCTAAGGCAATTTTGATCGAACCAACTCGATTCATTTGCCCTGCACCAATGCCAATTGTGGTCAGATCTCTAGTGACGGCGATCGCATTAGATTTGACATGACGACTGATTTTCCATGCAAAAACTAATTCTTGCAACTGCTCTGGCGTTGGCTGTTTTTGGGTGACAACTTTCCATGATTCTGGTTGCACAATTTCATTGTCCGACCGTTGGATTAACATTCCACCCGCGATCGTCTTCACCGTTTCAGCAGAACCATACTTGAGATCGGATAGAACTAAAACGCGCAAGTTTTGTTTTTTGCTCAGAATTGCGGTCACACTTGGGACACAGGCGGGAGCTACCACACATTCTAAAAATGTTTTATTTAAGAGTTTGGCGGTGTCTTCATCAATGGGACGATTTAAGGCGACGATACCACCAAAAGCAGAAGTGGAATCTGCATCAAAGGCGCGTTGATAGGCTTCAGCAATGGTAGGGGCGATCGCTACACCACAGGGGTTATTGTGCTTGATGATCACTGCACAGGGCTGTTCATCACTAAATTCAGCGATGATGCTCCGTGCTGCTTCGAGATCAAGCAGATTATTAAAACTGAGTTCCTTCCCTTGGAGTTGTTGCGCGGCTGACCAACCTTTGGGAGTTGCGCCGACTTGATACCATGTGGCGGGTTGATGGGGATTTTCGCCGTAACGTAACGATTTGGGATTATGGCATAACAGAGTATAGGAAGAAGAAAGCGTAGAAGATTTCTCTTCCAAACTTTCTGGTTTATCTTCACTCAAGTCGCCACTTAAATATTCAGAGATCGCCTTGTCATATTCCTGAGTATGTTTAAAAGCGGCGATCGCTAATTCTTTGCGAAATTCTAAGGTGGTTTCGCCATTGTTGGCTTTTAGCTCCGCCAGAAAATCGACATATTGGCTAGGACTAGACAATACCGCCACATGACGATAATTTTTTGCCGAAGCGCGAATCAAGGTTGGTCCACCAATATCGATGTTTTCGATCGCATCTTCAAGCGTGACATTGGGCTTAGCGATCGTCTCGGCAAATGGATAAAGATTCACCACGACAATGCGGATGGGTTGAATCTGATTATCGGCTAGATCTTGCTGGTGTTCAGGAAGTTCTAATCTTGCGAGAATGCCGCCATGAATGCGCGGATGTAAGGTCTTGACCCGACCGCCTAAAATTTCAGGCGCACCTGTATAGTCAGAAACTTTGGTGACTTCCAGTTCCGCCGCCTTCAGCGCCTTGGCAGTGCCGCCGCTACTAATTAACTGAAATTGATAGGTGGTTGATAGTTCACGCGCAAGGTCGAGTAGCCCTGTTTTGTCAGAAACACTCAAAAGGGCAAGGGATTTCATACTGTTTAGCTCTATATTCACGATCGCATTTTAGATCGCATTTAGATCGCATTTTAATTGGAAATCACTTAAATTCTTGCTTTTACAAAAAATTGTTCGGCGGTAACAGCTAAACCTGTAAACAAGTCATCCGTTAATACGCGATCGCCTCGATAGGTTTCAGGAGGGCGATCATTAAAAAATATAGTAATACTTCGCATTGGTGGATAAACTATCCATACCCTTTCCACACCTGCATTCAAATAGTCTGTCGCTTTCTGTGCCAACTGATTAAATGTTTGATCTGGCGATACAATTTCAATTACTAGTTCAGGGCAAACAGGACAGGGCGCATCCTCTAGCCAATCAATCGCCTTGCGATCGATTGGC
>JANMFC010000323.1:0-10292 GCA_031377675.1 Pseudanabaena sp. OTE_70b_metabat_355
AAACGCTGCTCTAATTCCGTGACTACCTCCACAAAGCCGCGCCGTGCTTCGCCCGTCACCACATCGGTAAAACCGCTCATGTATTCCTTATAGCTTTTTTCTAGCACCACGTTTTTGGTATTTTTATCGCCAAACAGGGTAATGGCATCGATGGTGGCTTGTTCTAAATCGCGGAAAGTGACGATATTTCCAAAGGTTTTGGTGGCATCATAAATGCGGTTGGTGCGTGAATAGGCTTGCAGTAAACCGTGATAGCGCAGGTTTTTGTCCACAAACAGCGTGTTGAGTGTAGGCGCATCAAAACCAGTCAGGAACATACCCACCACGATCAGCAGGTCAATTTCTTTGGCTTTTACTTGCTTGGCTAGATCGCGGTAGTAGTTTTGAAAACCATTGCTATCGACGCTGTAGTTGGTTGTAAACAGGGCGTTATAGTCAGCGATCGCTACGCTTAAAAATTCTTTGGCGCTGCTGTTCATGGCTGATACATCAAAGCCTTCATCCGATATCTCTCCCACTGCATCCTGTGCTTCATTGGCGGCAAAGGAGAAAATGGTAGCGATTTTTAGAGGTTTTTGTACCCCCCTCATTCCCCCCTTAGCAGGGGGGAGGCTTACTGAGGCTGGTTCTCCCCCTTTCAAAGGGGGAGTTAGAGGGGGTTCTTGAGATTGCAACTGCTTGAATGTTTCGTAATACAGCTTGGCAGCGTCCACACTGCTCACGGCAAATAGGGCATTAAAGCCTTTGCCGCTCCCTTGCAAGCGGTGGTCACTGAGCTTTGCCGAAGTGTGGGTTTTTTGGCGGAAGTTATTCAAGATGTATTGGGAAATCTCGCGAATGCGATTTGGGTGTAACAGGGCTTGTTTGTTTTCGGCGGCGTTTAGCTTCTGCTCATCCTGCTCGGTTTCAATGGCTTTGAATTTTGGGCGCACATCGTTGTAATCGACCTTGAACTTCAGCACTTTTTCATCACGGATCGCGTCGGTGATCACATAGGAATGTAGCTCACGACCAAAGACGCTGGCGGTGGTGTCTGCACCCAGAGCGTTTTGCGGAAAAATGGGTGTTCCAGTGAAGCCAAACTGATAAAATTTCTTAAATTTTTTCTTTAAGTTCTTCTGCGCCTCACCAAACTGGCTGCGATGGCATTCATCAAAAATAAATACGACCTGCTTGTTGTAGATGGCTAGGTCGCTTTCGGTTTTCATCAGGTTATTCAGTTTCTGGATGGTGGTGACGATGATTTTGTTGTCGTCTTTATCCAGATTACGCTTCAGCCCCGCCGTGCTGTCGGAGCCATTGACGCTATCGGGCGAAAAGCGTTGGTATTCTTTCATGGTTTGGTAATCGAGGTCTTTGCGATCGACCACAAAAAACACTTTGTCGATAAACTCTAGCTCCGTCGCCAGCCGCGCCGCTTTAAAGCTGGTTAGGGTTTTGCCTGAGCCTGTGGTGTGCCAGATGTAGCCGCCGCTCTCAATTTTGCTCCATTGTTTGGCTTGGTAGGCGCTGTTGATTTTCCATAAAATGCGCTCGGTGGCGGCAATCTGGTAGGGGCGCATCACCAGTAAGGTGTCATTCACATCAAATACTGAATATTGCAGCAGGACACTGAGCAGGGTGTTTTTCTGAAAAAAGGTGGCGGTAAAGTCTTTCAGGTCTTTGATCAGGTTGTTATCGGCTTTCGCCCAGTTCATGGTGAAGTCAAAGCTATTTTTATTGCGCTGGGTGGTGTTGGCAAAGTAGCGGGTATTGGTTCCATTGGAAATGACAAATAGTTGCAAATACTTATACAGCGAATTTTCAGCATTAAAGCTCTCTTTGCTGTAGCGATGCACTTGGTTAAAGGCTTCACGAATCGCCACGCCGCGCTTTTTTAGTTCGATTTGCACTAGTGGCAAGCCGTTGACTAAAATGGTGACATCGTAGCGGTTGGCTTGGGTTCCTTTTTGTTCAAATTGCTTGATGACTTGTAATTTATTGCGGGCAAGGTTCTTTTTGTCGAGTAGGTAGATGTTTTGAATGTGACCATCATCAAAGACAAAATCATGGATATGGTTGTCATGGATTTTGCGGGTTTTATCGGTAATGCTGTCGCTAGGTTTATCTAAAAAGTTTTCTACAAAACGCTGCCATTCGCGATCGCTAAACTGCACATTATTCAGCGTCTGCAATTGCTCCCGCACGTTGGCTAGCATGGCTTGGGGGTTGGTTATGCTGGGCAGGTATTGATAGCCTTGATTAACTAAATCCTGAATAAACTCACCCTCTAAGTCGTATTCGCTTTGGTAGCTTTCCTTAACTCTTGATTGCTTGCTGTATTGTTCCAGAATGATGAAGTTATTGGATTCGGCGATCGCGTTGTAGTTAGTCATTGGTTATTGTCCTCTAAAAACTTTTGCTCCGCTAGTCTTTCGCTTACTTCAAATTGTGTCACCACTGGTGTCACAATCCTTACCATTTGCCCCACAGGCTGCGGGACAAATTCAAACTCGGCATTTAAAATAAATTGGTATAGTATACTAACCCAATCAAAAATGTGTTGTTCTGTTTAGAGGGTATAACCATGACAAATCAAGAAATTCTAGGTGAATTTTTATCTTTGCCTGCTGAAGCACAGAACCAAGTAGTTAGCCTAATCACTTTTTTGAAACAGAAGTATATATACTCTGAACCTTTACCTGCATCATCAAGTGTTGATTTAGTGAGTGATCCTTTTGTTGGAATGTGGCGCGATCGTGAAGATTTAAGTAGCACTACTTGGTTGCGAAGGTGTTAAGGTATTCCGTCAGATGCTGATGAATGCCCTCGATATTTTGCATCACTTCATCATTGGTGAACCGTAAGGTGATGATGCCTAATGAAGCCATAAAATCATGCCGTATTGCGTCATAGGCTTGGGCATCGGCTGACCTATGACTGTCGCCATCGACCTCGATGACTAGCTTTAATTCAGGGCAATAAAAATCAGCGATGTAATGCCCGATGCCGTGCTGTCTGCGGAATTTTACCCCCATTTGTTTGCCACGCAAGATTTGCCATAGCTTTTCTTCGGGTTCGGTCATGTTGCTGCGGAGTGCTTGGCGGCGTGGTTTGTACTCGACTTTATTAAAAATATGGTTCATTGTGCTGTGTCTTTAAAAAGAATCCTACCCCACCCTAGCCCTCCCCTTCACAGGGGAGGGAACAAGATTTCTGGTTCTCCCCCTGCTAAGGGGGAGTTAGAGGGGGTGGAAAGCTTAACAACAGGTCGCGGTAATATTCGTATTGCTTTTGGCGCAAGGCGATTTCACGGGGCAAGCCTTCGCTGATGGAATGGGTGAGGGTGTCGAATTTATCGAGGATGGCAACGATGCGGGCTTGTTCTTCGATGGGAGGCAATGGAACAGGAGTGTTTACAATTTGTGAAATTGTATAGTGTGAAATGGTTGCATTATGCGTAATATTATTCAAGTAGATCCTAAACTTTGTAGTCAAAAAATAATGATATAAGAACTTGCTATTGATTACTTCAGATTTCTGAATGCATAACAAATCAGCATCTTTAAAATATAAAGGTTCATCAGTTTGCACTATATAAGGAATACCAATAGTCCCTCCGCCAGTTACTAAGACATCACCCTTTTGAATTTTTCCAGATTTCGATGACAATGTTTCATATAACTCATTGGAAATGAAAGCTGCATCGCGTGAATTTTTTACACCATTGAATATAGAAATCACATCACTTGTTCTGTAAAATGGAACACCTGATGTAGTCCATTCATTCTTATGAACTCGAGACGCTGAAAAAATGCGTGTTACCTCCCCCAATGTCTTCCATTCCACTTCACCTTCTTCAAAAGTCAACAGGCGATCGCGGTAGTAGTTGTATTGTTTTTTGCGATCGCTAAGTTCGGCGGTCAACTCAGCAGTCAGTTCAGTAAAAGTGTCCAAAATCCGCACGATTTCGGCTTGAATGGCAAGAGAGCGATCGGGGTTATCTGGGCATGGGATCGGGATCGGGATTTTCGCCATATCCGTAGCCGATACATCAATTACCTTTGTCCCTTTGGCATATTTTCTTTTTTCACTTGTAAACACAACTGTTTGAGTGAAATAGGCAAAATATTTTCCTAGAATATTTTTACATGGTTTAAATATCGTCGCGTGTCCACCAGTAACAGCTTGTTGATCACCGAAATAAAACAAAGCTTTTCCGACATCCTCAAGGTTTTCACTTGTATTTGTAATCACAACATCACCCTTATCAACTTTCCTTAGCTTTGTAGCTGTCTCAGGTGAAACAAATGATTTAGTTGATGTAGTTGATAACCCGTAGTAAGTATAAATCTGACCATAGTGAATAGCTGGTACTCCAGATTCGGTAAAATCTGTTTTCGGCAAGCCATTCCCACGAACTAACTCGCCAATCTCCCCCAACGGCTTCCACTCCACCGCCGCACCATCCAACAGCCTTTCCAGAAAATTCATACCACTCATATATCACCTCCATCAAATCCCTGCAATTCCCGCTCAATATCTTCAATACTCGGCAATTGAGTTTGTAAAGGAACAGGTAAAGATTCCAATAACTTATATTCAGCAATGCCCATAGGCTGGCTTTTATCTCCCAAAGCATACTCAGCAACCACCTTGTCCTTGCTTTTGCACAACAGTAAGCCAATGGTGACAGCATCCTCTTTAACTTTCATTTGCCTATCCACAGCCGTCATATAAAACCCTAACTGCCCCAAATGCTCAGGCTTAAACTTGTCGGCTTTGAGTTCAATCACAACATAACAGCGCAATTTCAAATGATAAAACAGCAGATCGATAAAAAACTCCTCCTCACCCACTTGAATCAACACCTGACGACCCACAAAAGCAAATCCTGCGCCCAACTCCAATAAAAATTGTGTGACGTGCTTAACTAATGCCCCTTCTATTTCACGCTCTTGAGCCTCCTCAGTCAGACCTAAAAAATCAAAGCGATAAGGATCTTTAATGGATTCACGGGCAAGATCGGAATCTGGTTTAGGCAAGCGCTGCTCAAAATTAGAAACCGCATTGCCTTGTCGCTCAATTAAGCGCGTTTCAATCTGCATCACCAGCACATTACGCGACCAGTGGTTTTCTATGGCTTTTTGAGCATACCAAATACGCGCTTCCTGCGTACTCAGCTTGTCTAGCAAGACCATATTATGTCCCCACGGTAATTGTCCAGCAGCCTGCTGGACAATTGCTTCATCTTGCCACGCTTCAGCAAAAGCACGCATATACATTAAATTGGTGCGAGAAAAACCTTTCATCTGCGGGAATGCACTACGCAAATCATGGGCGAGGCGATCGATAACCTTGGCTCCCCAGCCCTGTTCAGCTTGCCGATCCAAAATATCACGCCCAATCTGCCAATAGAGCATAACCAATTCACGATTGACCGCCAATGTCGCTCGTTGTTGGGCTGTATGGATGCGTTCCTTGAGTTCCATCAACCAGATGTTATAGCCATCAGGCGTATCGATCAAAGCAATAGGCTGTTTTGGTTTACTCATAACTACACCCTTTCAACTCTTTCTCAATAAACATTTTTAAATCTTGCTCAGATGGCAGATTCAGCTTGTACTTACTAACAAAAAGCCGATCTTTTTCATTGGCTGTCGCATACTCAACCAACGCCGTATTTTTATCCGTTACCAGCAAAATACCTATGGGCGGATTGTCGCCATTTTCCATCATATTTTGTTTATAAAAATTGAGATAAGTGACCAACTGCGAAACATGGGCGTGAGAAAAACTATCAACCTTTAGCTCAATCAATACATGACACTTTAAAATCCGATGATAAAAAACCAGATCAACAAAAAAATATTCTTCACCAATTAAAATACGCTTTTGTCTCCCCTCAAAACAAAAACCATTCCCCAACTCAATAATAAATTGCTGCAAATGATTGATTAACGCCAATTCAAGCGCTGATTCTTCGATCATTTCTGGAGAATTAATTCCCAAAAACTCAAAGAAATAGTGCGATTTAACAATATCTTTCGGTAAGGCAGGCGTTATTTTTTGAGCTAGCTGTGCAAAAGCTGCTTCTTTATCGGCTGCCATTCCCAATCGCTCATAGCTCAATGATGCAATTTCTCTTTTCAAATCTCTCACACTGAGATGCGCTTTCAAGACTAAAAGTTCAAAATACTTCCGCTTAACTGGATTATCAATTTTAATCAGCTCCACAAAGTGAGTGTATGAAATAAAAGAAATAAGCTGATTTTCATTGCTTTGCAATTCTTGGGTCGTTGACCCAAGAATTTGCTTGGTTGTCTTGCCGTTTGTCATATTGCGGAGAGATTCTTGGGACAAAAACCCAAGAATCTCTGGGTACACCTGATAAAACTGGCGGCAGCGCGACAACTCAGGGGCAGTAAGCCCTTTAATTTTTATGCTTTGGGCAATATTGACAATTAATGTAGCGCCGTATTTAGCTCTATCCTCACCGTTTTGCTCAAACTCCACGATATAAAACCCAATGCACCAGTTCCGCATGGTCAGCCCCATATTGACGGCTTTTACCGACTGGCTTTGAAAGGAGCTATGCACTTGGTTAATGCTTTCAATAAGCAGGTTAAAGCTCAGATTAGTCATTTTCAATCTCCGTCACGATCGCATCAATCTCAGCACGCAAGCGATCGATCTTCGCAACAGTGGTTTTTAATTCAGCATTAAGCGCGGTGATATTCGTGATTTCGCGGGTATCCTCAGCTTCCACATAGCTGCTGACCGACAGATTGTAATCATTAGCAGCAATCTCTTCAAAAGGCACCGATCGCGCAAAGTGAGCAACGTTTTCTTTGCGATCGAACACCCCCATGATTTCGGCAATGTGGTCATCGGTCAGGGTGTTGGTGTTGGTTTCTTTTTTAAACAGTCCACTGGCATCAATAAACTGGATGGCATTGTCGGGCTTGTGTTTCGATAGCACCAAAATCGTCACCGCGATCGTAGTGCCAAAAAACAGATTGGGCGCAAGGGCAATCACCGTTTCCACATAGTTGTTATCCACCAGATACTTTCTGATTTTGGCTTCCGCACCACCACGGTAAAAAATACCAGGGAAGCACACGATCGCCGCACGACCCTTACTCGATAAATAGCTCAAGCAATGCAACACAAAGGCAAAGTCAGCCTTAGACTTAGGCGCGAGTACACCAGCAGGCGCAAAGCGATCGTCATTGATCAGCGTAGGGTCATCACTACCAATCCAGTTCACCGAATAGGGCGGGTTGGAAACGATCGCATCAAAGGGCTTTTCATCAGCAAAATGCGGGTCGGTCAGAGTATTGCCCAACTGCATATTGAACTTGTCGTAATTGATGTTATGCAAAAACATATTCATCCGCGCCAAGTTATAGGTGGTGTGGTTAATCTCCTGCCCATAAAACCCGTCCTCAATGAGATGCGCGTCAAAGTGCTTTTTGGCTTGCAATAGCAGCGAACCAGACCCACAGGCGGGGTCATAAATTTTATTGACACTGGTTTGCTGGTGCATAGCAAGCTGGGCAATCAACCGAGAGACGTGCTGCGGCGTAAAAAACTCGCCGCCCGATTTACCTGCATTGGCGGCATAGTTGGAGATCAGAAACTCATAGGCATCGCCAAACAGATCGATATGGCTGCCTTCAAAATCACCAAAATCCAGCCCTGCCACCCCTTTTAGTACCGCAGCCAAGCGCAGGTTCTTATCTTTAACCGTGTTGCCGAGGCGGTTGCTAGTGGTGTCAAAGTCGGCAAACAGCCCCTTGATGTCTCGCTCGGAGGGGTAGCCATTTGCCGAGCTTTCGATCGCCCCAAAAATCGCAGCTAAGTCAGTATTTAGGCTTTCGTTAGTGTTGGCACTCGCAGCGATCGTGGCAAACGACTGGCTGGGGTAGATGAAGTAGCCTTTGGTTTTAATGGCATCGTCTTTGATGTCGTCGGTAATGACGCGATCGGACAGCTTGGCGTAGTGGATGCTGTCATCGTCGGCTTCGATGTAGCTGGCAAAGTTTTCACTAATAAAACGGTAAAACAGCGTGCCAAGCACATATTGCTTGAAATCCCAGCCATCGACTGAGCCGCGCACATCATTGGCGATTTGCCAGATTTGGCGTTGCAGGGCGGCGCGTTGTTGGGTACTCGTCATTGTGAAAATTCTGGTTCAATTGCTTGTGCGTAACTATGTATTAAGCAGAAAGTTTCTGCCTAATCACCCTATACGGGATTTTATAGAGATTTTTTCAGTGCAATATGAACGCAAATGGACTCGAACCATCGACCCCCACGATGTCAACGTGGTGCTCTAACCAACTGAGCTATGCGTTCTAACGGATTAGTAATATAACATAGTGGCAGTAAAATAAGCAAAAAGTCAAACAAAAAATATCCAAACCCATGAAATTAGTTTTGTATAGCAAGCAAGATTGCTGTCTGTGTGAAGGTTTGCTAACAAAATTGCAGCAGGTTAAAAATGTGGAGTTTGAGCTAGAAATCAGGGACATTACCACTAATTCCGACTGGTTCGATCGCTATCAGTACGAAATACCTGTACTTTGCAAACTCAATGCTGAACAACAGGAGCAAGAATTACCAAGATTTCCACCGCGATCGCCTGTCGAAAAACTGGAAGCATTGCTTCAGCGATATCTCTAGAAATTTTATTGGGGTTTTTATTGCAGCCAAGAATTTGTCAGCACTTGCTTAGTTGTCGTCAAAGCATAGATGTCAATAAACCCTGGATATCTAGATGCGCCGCGAGTTTTCAGGCTGGACATACCCAATGCGATTTTGATATTGCCATTGTCGCTCGATTTGCTATAGCGATAAAAACGACTATGGGCATTTACAAAAATCGTACTGCTATTAACCCGACTGACAAAATGATCGCGCTCAGACAACGAATCAGTCAGCAATACATCGGCATGACCGCTACTGTATTGATTGATCCAAGCGATCGCCTCTTCTGTATTGTTTACCAGCTTGATGGCGATCGTCTCGTCTAAATAAGCATGACCCCAAGTATCTTCAGCCTCGATCGCCTTATCAATTAGCGCCTGACTAGGTTTATCGTTTTCATCGCTATAGGTTTCTTCGAGAAAATGACGAAAATAAGCCGTAGCTGCTGGACAGCCGCGTACCGCTAAGCCTTGCTTTTTTAAACGCCCGATCCATTCCCCTAAACCGCGATCCAGCCATGATTGATGAATAATTACCTTCTCGATCGCATTGACAGCATCGGGATCACCCTTACGACTATTGAGAATAATCTCTTTGGCAAAGTCCAAATTTCCTGATTCTGACAAATACAAATAGCAATTGCCCATCGCGATCGGCAAAACTGAAACGGTCGCCTGTTTGCTGACCTGCTGCACAAAACTGGGGCGACCATAGGGAATAACCAGTCGCAAATATTTCTCTTGGACGATTAATTCTTTTAGTACCAAGCCTTTCGGTACTGAAGTAATACAGGCTTCTGGAAAACCTCTCTCGATCAGCACATCCTTGGCGATCGCGGCGATCGCATCTTGAGTATTTACGCCCTCATTCCCACCCTTGAGGATGATCGTATTGCCGACCTTTAGGCACATACTCGCAGCGATTAAACCTAGTTGGGGAAAACCTTCAGAGACAAAAGCGACCACACCTAGAGGCACTCGCTGATAACCATTTAATCCCACATGGAGCGTGAGTGGATCAGGCAGACTCGAAAGCTGTTTGATGCATTCGATCGCATGATTAAGTCGTTCAGGAGTTAGTTTCAGCCATTCCAATACCAAGTCTGGCACAGCCATATCACGGCTAGCTTCTAAATCGAGGGTATTCGCCTCTAGGATTGCATTTTTATTTTTTTTAACCGCTTCGGCAAGATCTAGCAACAAAGCATCGCGTTCTCTAGTCGAGATCTGCGCCAGTTGGTGAGCCGCAACATGAGATTTATAAATGAAGCCTGTGAGGTCTTCTGGTGACATATAGGTAACTAGAGTATTAAAAGTTGCGATGACGCAGCATAACCAAGCGCCATATTAGCAAACCTAAAAAGCTAAACAACAAAATCGCTGGAAGAATTTAAAAATATTTGTGCAGTAATTAACTTAAATTGCTGTATTATTCTATTCGGTGCGAAAAACACGTTAACTAACCATGTTAATTAAACACCCCAAGCGGATGTGGCGGAATTGGTAGACGCGCTAGATTTAGGTTCTAGTATCTTTGATGTGAGAGTTCGAGTCTCTCCATCCGCATTATAAATAAACTTAAAACCAAAGAAAACTTTGAAA
>JANMFC010000346.1:0-4785 GCA_031377675.1 Pseudanabaena sp. OTE_70b_metabat_355
TTTTCAAAATCGAAAATATTTGTTTGCCTGTCCTGCATTGCTTTTCAACCTCTTCTATCTCTTAATTATTATAATATATGTCTATCCCAATTCCTCAAAAACCTTGTCCTGCCTATACCTATTTTTAGAGATGCCCTTTAGGATTTTGCAATGCAACTTCTTGAATTGCTTCTAGCCATTTAGACATCGGCACATGACGCACGGCTTCGCGGAGTCCCATGTTTGACAAGATGCCAAGATAGAAGCCTGTGAGGTCTTGACCTCCATATCCATAGAATCCACTCCATAATTCTAGTTTTTCGGGGGTGTATTCACAGTATTGATCGGAGGTAATTGGGGTGCGATCGAGTTGGGGTTGGGGGAGTGGTGGTTGAGTCATAAGTCTTACTGCTATTGTTACGTCACATTCTGTCATGCCAGCTTGTATTTCAGGCTGATCGCTGTAACCCCTTGTTGGCAAAATCTCATTTGGTTACGATATCGCTACAATGACAGATTTATCATCAGAGCGAGAGCGTTACGGCTCAGAGGCGGTTGACATCCTCCTGATGGCGATCTTTGTTTGTAAATAAGCGATCGCACTACTCGCCAATGTTGCTATTTGAGCGTGAAAAGTCACTAACATATTGTGGCTGATACTTAGGGTTACTCTGGCTCATATTGCCATTTTCAATACGAACCAAGTAATGTGAGCCATTAAAGTGCACTGCTCCTAAAGAATTTGATATTTTTCGTTTGAAGTAATGATATGAGCCGAGCCTATCATTAATAGACATTGTTTTCATAGCGTAGTAAGTTTCAAGCATATAAAATTTCCCGAAATTTTTACACAGTATATCCGAACCCAGAACAAACCCTCTAAGCTGCAAATCAAAACTCACTCCAACTCTGCCAACGCGTAAATCATGCTCTTCGTTATTGACATTCAGTGACATATATATCCCATCACTATTAGATGCGAACTCAAATCTTAAGTAAATTGGCTCGTCATAAATTGCTGATGCTTTGCAAACATGAATATCACCTTTGCTATCAATACACTGATAGACAATATAGTTATTTTCGATAAATACAGATAGACGGTTATTTCGAGAAGTACCATGGTCAGCGATAAATGCACGATCAAAGCTCTGCTCTTTGTCAATTATTAAATGATATACAATTGAAATACCAAGAAGTTCCTCTGTTCTTTTTCTGGTATTTGAGTATACGTCAACCAATTTTTTCAGAAGCATGTCGTAACACAAAATAGTGGTCGGAACTTTTCGGTTTTCAAGAATTTTAGTAATGCTAGACATATCATTATTCTGAGATAGCCCATAAACCAATATGACTCTATATGAAGATATATTTTTGAGGAACAGATCTGTTTTAACTACTTCTCGAGTATTACTATTTTCTCGTATAGATTCAGCATATTCAGTCGCTTGAGACACATAAGATTCAGCATTGGCGTTTAACTTTCGTCGATTGCCATCTGATCTCTCAATTACGAGTGGGGATACAAAGGGAGTTTTTAACTCAAAAATTGTCACTACAGAAGACTCAGGATTTGCACATAGGAAATCAGGTTCTGGTCTAAAATTACGATCTTTATCAAAGGGTAGTTGTTTGCCTGATGATTTTTCATATGATTGGAAATAAGTGAATCCTAGAATTTTAAAGACCATAGGATTAGATTCAAAAAAATCTTGATACTTAGCCTCAGAATTTTCTTGTTCTATTAGAAGCTCATATAGTGAATATATTGCGTTCCACATCTCTAAATCATTTGACATAATTTACTGCTCTCGATTACTAAAGCGCTAGATTTAGACTCTATAAAGATTAGACCATATTTACACAGATGTAAGCAGCTAAACTACACGCAAATCTCGAACGTTACGAACTGCGATCGCCTCGCCATTTTTAACAACTTCACCATAGCAAGAGATTTTGCGGCGTGCTAAATGGGCGTGAACGGCTTTTGCATAAAAACTTTCGCTTAGCTCTAATTGCAACTCGCGATCGCTACCTTCTAACTTTGCCAAGATCGTCACGCTAGCCACCGCCGCATCATCACGGCGCGTCAAACCAATCACTTTACCTGAGATCGGCGTAAGGCGATCGCTACTTTGTGATTGAATTTTAGTTTCAGAACGTTTGCGAATGATATCTTTGCTTTTAAGAAGCTTGCTAGCCTCCTTGAGAACGGGAAAGGTTTGCTTAGAGAGAGCTAATTTTTCCTTAGCGATCGCAGGCGCATCCCACATCGGCGACCATTGCCAGCGAAAGCTGAGATCTTGTAGATCCGTATAATTGCCAACCTCCAAAAGAGCATCGCACAAATTGGAACTAACGCCAGATTCGACGGACTGCTCGAAAATATCGATATTGCTTCCCGCCAAGACATCTTTGGTAGTCGAATTAATTGCAGTTAAGGCTCTATTTAGAAAGAGATTGACCTTGCGCCCGAAGTTCTCATGCTCCTGCATAATCGGCGATAGAACGTTGATGATGTAACTGCCCTGTTCCGTTTCGCCCACGCGGAGTTCGTGCAGATATTCTCTTACTTCGGCAAACATACCACCGCGATAAACGGAACGCGGCTCGATAGTTGCAGAAGCAACAAACTTCATGATTTTAGAAGTTGCCTCATAAAGTCGCACGGCTTCATCAATCGGAATCGTGCCTCCAATAATATCTGGACTGTCGATGCGGATTTTAATCAGGTCAGTTGGTTGTAAGAGTAAATCGTTTAAAATTTGTTGGCGATCGCGATGTTCGGAAATTTCTAAAACATCGATTATTTCGCGAACCCTAGTTTTGTAATCGCGAAGGCGATCGCTCTTTGGTAACAGTACTTCTAATTCTTCGCCACGATGCCACACAGAAGCATTGCCCAAAAAGTCCCCAGACTCTTGCCAACCTCTAGCCCTGAGATATTGGCTGAGGGTTTCAGGCTGGATGGATTCTAATGTATTGGCTTTTGGAGTTTGTAGGATCACGGCAATTCTCCCTGCGCTAGTCTCTGCATTATCGCTTGTAGAGCTTGAAAGGTAAGCGGAAATGAGAGACTATCCCCAAGCGGCGTTGGGGCGGCGGTGCATTTGAGTTGTAGTTCTAATCTTGGCGATCGCATGGTTACAAGACCATTAGCCAGAGAATTAGTCCGCGCCGCGATCCCAAAATCAACGCTATCGTCATCGGGACTGGGTTTATAAGTGCCATAACCTGCGGTTGCGGCTATAGCTAGGACATAAGCCTCGCTAAATTTCTCTTTTTGTGCGCTTAAATCCATGAAACCTGTAAATCCCGCCAGAGCGATTATGCCACATCCCCAAATAGCTTTAGGCTAGCTTTGGGAGATCGCTATGGCAATCTGTGTGATTTTCGCAACTAGGCAAGCCTGTCAAAAAGATGTAATAATTTGTAACAGAATTTACAAGCGATCGCTGTTTTGTTATGTTTTAGAAAAATTAAAACTTCTAGGCTTCAGTAGCTAACTACGCGCAAATCTCGAACATTCCGAATTGCGATCGCCTCACCTTCTCCAACAACTTCACCATAAAAAGCAATTTTGCGCCGTGCCAAAGTCGCACCCTTTCGCCTCAATAGTAAAAACGTCACCTTTACAGGGGTAATGGTAACAACCCACCAATACTGCCAATTCCAAAACGTTCGGCAACACTAGCAGTCAGTGGCAACAAAGTAACTACCATCCAAAATAGGGATACAACCCCCAAAGCCTCGCGATCGCCATCAAGTTCAGACAGTTCATTCAGCATCGGACGCTCTAGATCGCGCAATAGGATCAAAATCAGACTGCCCCAATAGAGCGCTAGAGGATTAATCACTGTGGCGATCACCAAGAAAATTAAGGTTAATACCGTAGTCCAACTAGCGGTACGTCGGCCATAGATCGACTGGACAATCCGTCCACCATCTAACTGACCCGCAGGCATCAAATTGAGCGCCGTAATCGCTGAACCCAACCAACCCAAAACCACTAAAGGATGAATCGAGATAAAGCTATTTTGTAAGGTATCGCCGAGAAATAATTTGGCTAAGGTTCCTGCTAGAACCGATGCTTGGAAAATCTGACTGGGAATGTCGATACTGCCCATCCCTATCGCCGATAACCGTAAACCCACGATCAACAAGAGCAGCGATAGCACCCCACTAGTCACGGCAGGGGCGATCGCCAAATCAAATAGGGCCACTCGATTGGGCAATGGTGACAGAATCCGACTAAATGCGCCGAAAGAGCCAAGTTGAGATGATGGTAGAAAAAATGGCAAACTCAGCGTGACCTGATATTTTTTCGCCATCAGTCGCATTGCCAACTCACGCAATCCTAAAACTGCGCCAATGCCAAGCGCAAAGGGTAATCCGATTAAATATTCTTGAGCAGCTTGGAGCACAGGAATCCCCGCAACCAGCGCCCCTAGGCTCAAGGCTGTATAGCTATTAGCGACAATCAAGATCGCTATCAAGATTTTTTGGGGAATCGTATTGTTTTCCGCAAAAACATTAATGCGGGTGGGGAGAACAATAATTACAGGCTTGCGGTCTTGACCTTCGACTAGAAAAAGATTGTATTTAACACCAAGGCGATCGCGTAGGGATGTGGAGAGACGATCGTGAACGACATCAGGCTCACCGCGCAGATTTCCTTTTAAAATTACCCCATCTTGATAGGGAATAGTTTCGGTAACATAATAGGTTTCAATCCCAAACATTCCTTGAATTAGCTTCATATCTTCGGCGGGAATCGCCTGAAATAGTTTTAGCTGCGTTTTGCCT
>JANMFC010000356.1:0-9668 GCA_031377675.1 Pseudanabaena sp. OTE_70b_metabat_355
CTGATCCCGTAAACACTAACAAGCGGCGCTAAGCGCCGTTTGTTTAAGGTGTGATTTCTAAAAAAAAGCTATGTGTGGATTTGCCGACAATTAATTTAACTTTTAGTTTACCTTTCACCCTCCTTAGTGCTAATGTTATAAATGGCTCGGATCTATGCGATCGCAACGCCCGAATCGTGTCAGGGTCGGAAGACAGCAGCACTAAGGGATGCTTGAGATAGGCGTAGTACCCGGGCTACTTTTTTAGGTTAAATCGGTTTAGGAGAGATTCATGGGTCGGGCGAAAAAAGTCGTGCTTGCGTATTCTGGCGGCGTTGATACATCCGTTTGCATTCCCTATTTGATGCAAGAATGGGGTGTTGAAGAAGTCATTACCCTTGCAGCAGATCTAGGGCAAGGCGATGAGTTAGCACCCATCAAGCAAAAAGCTCTCGATTCGGGAGCATCTGTCTCCTTAGTCAGAGATGTCACTAAAGAATTTGTTACAGACTATGCTTTTCCCGCAATCAAGGCTAATGCGCTTTACGAAAACCGCTATCCTTTGACTACGGCTCTAGCACGTCCGCTTATTGCCAAGATTTTGGTAGAAGCAGCCGAAGAATATGGCGCTGATGCTGTTGCTCACGGATGTACGGGCAAAGGCAACGACCAAGTGAGGTTTGATGTCTCGATCGCTGCTCTTAATCCAGACATTAAAGTATTAGCTCCAGCCCGTGAGTGGGGCATGAGTCGTGAAGAAACGATCGCCTACGGTGAAAAATTCGGCATTGCTTCGCCAGTGAAGAAATCTTCTCCATTTAGTATTGATCGCAACTTGCTCGGACGTAGTATCGAAGCAGGTCCTCTCGAAAATGCATGGAATGAGCCGCCTGAAGAAATCTATGCGATGACCAAAGCGATCGGCGAGACACCTGACGAACCTACCTACACTGAAATTGGGTTTGAGAAAGGTATTCCTGTCGCGATCGATGGCAAAGCGCTCGAGCCTGTCGAGTTAATCACCGTACTCAATGCGATCGCTGGTGATAACGGCGTAGGACGCATCGACATGGTGGAAAACCGCTTGGTCGGGATTAAGTCTCGTGAAATTTACGAAGCTCCCGCCATGTTGGTGTTAATTCATGCTCACCGCGATCTCGAAAGCCTAGCGCTACCATCGGATCTAGCTCAATACAAGCGTGGCATCGAAGATACCTACGGCAAAATGATTTACAACGGACTTTGGTATAGTCCTCTCAAGACGGCTCTCGATGCTTTCATCGACAGTAGCCAAGAGCGCGTATCAGGAACAGTCCGCATCAAGTTCCACAAGGGTAATGCGATTATCGTTGGTCGTCAATCGGTTAACTCTCTGTACGATGAAGACCTTGCCACCTACACCAGTGCTGACCAGTTCGATCATAAAGCTGCTGAAGGCTTTATTTATGTCTGGGGTATGCCTATCCGTGTTTGGGCGCAGAAAAACCGATAAATCTTTTGAATCAATAAAAGGTTAAAAGTGACGCGAAGCGTCACTTTTAACCTTTTATTTGGATTTAATCTTGACGCAAGGCGCTTTAATAGTGATTATGACAAAAGTACCTTTACCCGATGAGCGCATTCTTTTTAAAGGTCATCCTGCGGTTATTGGTAGTGTGACTCGGTTGCTGATATCAATTTTTACGTTAGGGATCGGCGCGATCTGGTTTTGGTTGAAGTCAATTAATACGCAATATTTAATTACTTCGCAACGCATTGTGATTGAAACTGGCATTTTCTCAAGGGAGATCGAGACTTTAGAAATTCATCAAATCGATGATACTCATCTAGAGAAACCTTTAAATCAGAGGATTATGGGGACTGGAAATATGATTTTGCTAACTCGTGATCTTTCGTCACCAAAGTTGCTATTAGAGCGCTTACCGATTGATGTGAGGGAGCTATATGAGCAGATGCGACCCTGTATTCAACAAGCCAGATTTCGTTTTCACGTCCATGACGAAGAAAATCCTAGAGAAAATTTTTGAAAATTCCATGCCATCGGTACGAATTTTTTTTCTATCGCGATCGCATCCAATGAAAACACAAGCTAGACTAGAAAAAGAATTTTAACTAGGGCAAAGTTTTAGCAATTATGACTTCATCATCGGTTTCAGTTCGAGAATTGCCCCTTTTCCCTCTACCTGAGTTGGTACTCTTTCCTGGGCAATCTTTGCCGCTTCATATCTTTGAGTATCGCTATCGCATGATGATTAATACGGTCTTAGAAAGCGATCGCATGTTTGGCGTACTCATGTGGGATTCGGAGACTGGTAAACCAGCTAATATCGGCTGTGTTGCCCAAATATTGCAATATCATCGATTGCCAGACGATCGCCTTAAACTTTTAACCCTTGGGCAGCAGCGTTTTCGCGTTTTAGACTATGTGCGTGAAACTCCTTATCGTGTGGGTTTGGTGGAATGGATTGAAGATGAGTCAAGCGATGATGCGCCATATTTGCTCGCTACCGAAGTCCGTGAACTGCTCAATGACGTAATTCGTCTGTCCCAAAAGCTGACTGATCAAGCGATCGAGTTACCAAAAATCCCTCGTAGCCCCATTGAGCTATCCTACTGGATTGCCAGTAATTTTCAAGGAGCAAGCCTTGAACAGCAATCATTACTGGAAACCTGTGACACTTCAGCGCGGTTGCGCCGTGAGGCAGAAATATTATCTTCGACCAGAAGTCAATTAGCAGCACGAACAGTTTTAAAAGATACCTTTAAAAACAGCTAAAACCGAAGTGTGCTGATGGGATCGCATGAGCTCACGTCGGTTTTTTTAAGTAATTTGGAGCAAGATAACAACCAACAAATCATCGTATGCTTATTCACTTAAACATCAAACCTACTTGCATTCTGGCCTTATGCTTGATCGAGCATCACTAACTGTAGCTATTTCCCTATGCCCTGAAGAGGCTGTTTGCTACTTGGCGAGGGTCTACACCACCGTAGTCGTTTTTAATCCGCCTGAATTTATCAAAACTGCTGTCGGATGTAGAGTATTGATTCATTCCCTTGGCTATCCCGACCATGCCGACTCAGCCCATACCTGTAAGCAACTCATGGATGAGTTTGGGTTTGATGCGAATACTTTTCCTGCCTTTGCACTTCAAGGACTTGCAACGATCGCCGCCACATTTCCTTGCGATCGCCAAAATTTTGAAGTGGATTTTGAATTAGAGCGGCAGTTTGATATTGCTCCAACTAGCCTCATTGACATGCAGTCAAGGGTAGAAGAGCAATGTCAATCAGCGTGGTTATTGCAGTTAAAAGAAACCTACTTTCTACAGGAACCTATTTACGATGTTTTACCGCCAATGCACATTGAGTCAGGCAATATCTGGCTCCCAAAACATCGTGGGCATTTAGAAAGTTTTCAACAGGCTCTAAACCGCGATATTTTGAGCAGCAAAGTATAAAAACGCGGTACTGGTTCAGCCTAGTTAAAGAATACAATCTTTAACATAGCAATCATCTGGGTTAAACACCAGAAAGCATCATTTCTTGGATCAGACTAAAGGCTTCATCCCAAGCATCGGCAACTTCTGCTGTCCAACCGCCCTCCATGTGGATCGCAAACGATTCTAATAAGACGACTCGAACAATTGGATAATATTCGGCAATCACCCCAAAACTGGCGTGTTTGGAACCTAAATCTCGGAGAGTATGGGAAACCGCTTCAGGACGGCGAAGATTTTCCACCATTAATTCTATTGATCGCGCAAATTTTCTCTGCTGAGCATAAAGATCTGTTCTGGCAAACATCGGCTTTACTTGAGGATACTTCTCAAATAAAATCTTGTAAAATGTGCCAGAAATATCCAACATATTGTATTTGAGCGACTCAAAACTCTGTTCAAGTATACTCACCTTAAAGCGAAATATTTTTTCTTGACAGCGATCAATATAATTTTGCAAAACGTAGTCTTGAGGGGTTTTGAGTAAGCATTGCTGGAATAAAACTTCGGCTTTCTCAAAGCAAAAGAGTTCAAATTGGGCGATCGCCTGTTCAAACAGTGGTTGAGTATCAATTTTGCGCTGTTTTAGCTCAGATGGATCATTCTCAAACACTTCATAAATGGTGATTGGCTGGGACTTTCCTTTGACCTTAACCTTTTCCAACATCCGAATCGCATAAGCAGAGGGATTAGAAAGTTTATCTAGGGTCTGTTGGGTGATTAAAAGTGGAACGCGATAGGTTTTAGTTAGCCCTTCCACCCTTGCCGCGATATTAACCGCATCACTGATTACGGTATTTTCCATACGGTTGGTTTCGCCGACTGTCCCCACCATCAAAGTACCTGTATTAATGCCAATTCCAATTTCGATCTCGGTAAGCCCTTGTTCTTTCCGTTCTTGATTATAGATTTCTAAACGGCGTAAAACGCCTAATGCAGATTCAATGGCATCATCGGCTTTGGCACTAAAAAGAGCCATGAGTGCGTCTCCGATATATTTGTCAACAAATCCATCGTTTTCGCAAATAGCGGGACTCACCTGACTGAAATAATCGTTCACAAATTGGAAGTTCTCTTCGGGAGTCATGACTTCACTCATTGCTGTGAAATTACGAATATCACTGAAGAGAATCGAAAGCTCTTGTTGGACTTGATCGCCAAGATTAATATCGACCAAGCTCTTTTTATTCAAAAATTCTAAAAACTGTCGAGGAACAAACTTGTCGAGGGCTTTATTTAGCTTTGCCGTACTATCGAGATTGTGTTGTAACTGTTCAACCATTTGATGAAAAGATAGGGCGAGAGATTCGAGTTCGTCTCCTTCAAAACAGACTTTTTCGGTGATTTGGCTGGAGGGTGGTGATTGTTGGGTGATAATCGATTGACATTTCTCGACAATTGGCTGAAGACGACGATTGAGATGCCAAATAAAGAGCATCACCACGATCGCCAAGACAAGTCCAGCACCTACAGCCCCGCCCACGGTGACAATCAAGACTGGTTGGAAAACTAAATTTTGCGGCACGACCGCTAACATCATCCAATTAGTTCCTTGAATTTTTTGATAGCCCCAATAGTTTTGATTGATTTGTAAAAGTCTTTGATTCTGGTTGAGGCTCTGAGAATTAACCTGAGCATTAACTTGAGTATTAACTTGAGTATTAACTATGCGCCAAAATTCTTGTGCTTCGGGAATATCGTTAAAATTGGTAAGGGATTGGGCTTTTTGAGGATCGGGAGGATAGGCAAGTATGCGCCCTTCTTGACTGACGATCGCATAATAGCCGCCACCTGAAAATACGGGTTTATCAATCGCTTTGCTGATGCTGGAGACATTGACATCAATTCCTGTCATGCCAATTAATTTATTTTGGCGATCGACGAGAATTGGCACTAAATATGTGGTCATGGTGAACACATACCAAGCATAAGGTTCCATCCAAAGATTTTTGCCATTTTGAGCAACTAGCTTGTAATAAGACTGTTCGGGATAGTTGTCGTCTGCAAATAAGTCAGCGAAACGGCTGTCTTGATAGGGCGCAGGTAAGTTTTTACCGATTTGTCCTGAAACCTTGGCATCTCGATAAAAATATGGCCAGTACCATTGCCGATCGCCCAAAATCCCATAAGATGTTTGACCAAAACCTATACCCATCGTTAGTTCTGGTCGTTGCAAATAAGTATCAAGCACCAGATCTTCGTAGGCTTTAGGATTGTTGATCCCCTGTTCTTTCAGATTTTTGACAGCGATCGCCAAATTAATACCCGTGCGCTCTGATTCAGCTAATTGTCTTTCAATCAAACGTACTTCAGTATTAAGTTGGGCTTGAATATCATTTTTGGCTTGTTTTTCGAGAATTTGGTAGAAAAAGAAGCTCATGCCTCCTAAACCCACTAACGATCCTGACAAAACATAGAGAAATAGTGTTGTTCCTAAAGACCGCTTCATTGGCAATTCGCTCCAAACTAATTTAAATCTATGATACTAAGCACAACAACTAAATTTCAAAGCAAGTCATCTTGTTTTCATGATGGCTTAAACAAACACAAGCTATCAGAGTATATTCTATGTGCATTAACAGAAGGTTATCTAAAATAAACTTAGTACTTTTGGCTTTACCGTAAACTGGGGGATCGCGCATCTCAAATTACTATAAGTACCTCGACTTAATCATTTAGAAAAGGACTGCTAAACCAATATCCTTCGGGATCGTGATTAACAAAAAGTAACAGCCGCCGACATAAAGCGATCGCATCGGGCGTAAGTAAATATGGATTGTTAACGGCTTGTTTGAGAGCTAACTGATCGCGATCGCTGATCGTGCTTAGTCGTGTGGCGTGGTCTATTTGCAAGACTTGTTGAACGGTTTCCATCTCAATTGGTAGCTCTTGTAACCGTAGGCAACTGTATAGCAGCGATAGTAAATAGGGCAGATGACCATGACTGGCTAGACATAAATGATCTAAGGTTTCTGGGCGATCGCAAATATCTGGCGAGAAATTCGGTAGCATTCTCTTTAAAACAACTTGGCGCAGCAGATGTAAATTTTTGAAATTAACTGTATTTTCGCGATCGCGAAGATATAGATTTGGTAAGAAAATTGGTAGATTACCTTTAAAATTATGCTGAAAGCGTTCCTGCCATTGCTGATCCGTATGGGCGATCGCCAAGAGAGGCACAGTATAAATTAAATGACATTGAAATTGACGTAGATATTTGCCGCTTTCACCAAATAGAATCTCAGTTTGAGGTAGATCTAGGCGATCGAGATTATCGACAATAATTACTAATCCTTTCTTTCCCATTTGCTTAAATCGATCAACAGCGATCGCCGTTACTTCTTCTCCAGCCGCTAACAGTGAATTTCTCAGCCTTGACTCCAGACTCTTTTGCAACTGATTATGGTTAGCTGGACGTACTTGTAATGCTTCGATAATTTTTTGGATGCGTGGACTATAAGTGGCTATTCCTATGGGAGCAGCTACGCGCAGCCATAGTTCAACTTCACGGATTGCGTTGGGTAAATAAGCTAAGGATAAAGACTCACCTTGTTTCTCTAGCTGTTGGACAAGTAAACTAAGTATCACAAGCCATAGTTCTGTTAAACCAATCGTCGTAGTTTGCAAATAATCATCGATCACACAATAGAGTACTTGAAACCCGCGTTGTTCCAATTCCGTTTTTAGTCGTAATAACTCTGTAGTTTTGCCACTACCGATATGTCCAGCCAATAGTTGACAGGTCGGTTTATTCGGCGATACAGCGATCGCCCTTCGCATTCGCTTCACCACATCTTCGCCTCTTCCATCAGCCAAATCGACATAATAATCTTGCATTTTGTCAAAGGGAATGACAAAGTTAGGATTGCAGGGATAGAAAGATTCTCGATTTAGCATAATCTCGATTAGAGCCTATTCAGGCTTCAATTAGTCCAGAGAAAAGTTTAAAAGTGCCGCTTTGCGGCACTTTTAAACTTTTCTCTGGGTTTCATGTTAGCGCAAAGCGCTTTAGTTGAATAAAGATTCGATCGCACAAACACGACACATCTGCCAGCGCGTTATTTCACCAGTCAGTGCAGGGCGATCGCAGCGCGGACAAGTTGGCAATTGATTAGTTCTTAACTTCATTACCGTTTGCCAGCGCTGAAAAGCTTCACTAGCATTTTCGGGTGGTTTAGGAATATCAGGAAGTTTTAATTTATTCGATTTTAGATAAGGTTTATGATTAGGTTTATGACTGGATGAAGCGATCGCGGGTAAATAACTAGGATGATCTTCCATTACAACTTTGGCTTCAGCTATGGTTTGCTGCTGCGTAGCCCATTTTGCGGTTGAGAAATGGATGTCAGCGATCACCAAACTACTATCGCCTCCCAATAATCCATTGATTTTAGCCAAGATTCGCACACGTTCAAAGGCAAGCGCTTGCGACCAAACCGAGCTAGATACCGCTACTTGCAAGGTTTTTTGATAAACTCCCATTGGACAGGTCTGTTTAGCAACTGACTCACCGACAATATCTGACCACTTTTCGAGAATGAACAGATATTGGCGGCGCTGTTGCCAGCTACTGCGTGACTGGATGTCATGCAAAATGTTTGGTAAACCAGTTAAGGACATACTTTACACGATTTTTAAGCAATTAGTTTCTTGGCTGCTTCCACTTGGATTTTAACCTGTTCTATACCAGTGCCACCATAACTATTGCGAACCTTGACCACCTGCTCGGGGGCGATCGCCTCGACAATATCAGCCTCGAACTGAGGATGGAAAGTCTGCCAACGTTCTACTGATAGATCCTTAAGCAGAATTCCTTCACTGGTGCAAGTTTTAACCAACTTCCCAACCAGTTGATATGCCTCACGAAAGGGAACTCCCTTAGCGGCAAGATAATCGGCGACATCGGTGGCATTTGAGAAGTCCTCAGCTACTGCCTCAGCAAGACGTTTAGGCTGAAACTCGATACCTTCATCGATCAAAATCGTCATCGCTTCCAAACAAGCGCGAACCGTGACGACTGCATCAAAAATCCCTTCTTTGTCCTCTTGCATGTCCTTATTATAAGCCAGAGGCAAGCCCTTAAGAATTGTCAGCAAGCCCTGCAAATGACCAAAAACTCGTCCAGTTTTACCGCGTACTAGTTCGGGAACATCAGGATTTTTCTTTTGGGGCATGATGCTCGAACCTGTACTGACGCGATCGCTAAGCTTCACAAAACTAAATTCCTGTGAAGACCATAAAATCACTTCTTCTGACAGGCGGCTCAGATGCACCATGATCAAACTCGCCGCACAGAGAAACTCCACCGCAAAATCGCGATCGGACACACCATCAAGGCTATTACGTCCTACGGAACCAAAATCCAAAAGTTCAGCACTGTAATGGCGATCAATTGGGTGAGGCGTACCAGCCAAAGCACCTGAACCAAGGGGCGAAACATTCACTCTTTCATAGATTTCATTCAGTCTTGTCCAGTCGCGCTGTGCCATCTCGAAATATGCAAGCAGATGATGGGCGAGGCTAATCGGCTGGGCTCGTTGCAGATGGGTATATCCTGGAATAAAAGTCTCGATATTCTGCTCCGCCTTAGTAACCAGAGTTTGTTGCCAAGTCCGCAAGTCACTTTGAATTTTGCGAATCTGGTCACGCAAGTACAAACGCACATCGGTTGCGACTTGATCATTGCGCGATCGCGCTGTATGTACTTTTTTACCGACATCACCAATCAACTCGGTTAGGCGACGCTCCACCGCAAAATGGACATCCTCAGCATCAACCCCAGGATTAAAATTGCCAGAACGAAATTCTTGGCGGATCTGCTCTAAGCCATTAACTAGCATTTCCCCTTCGGCTGCACTAATGATTCCCACTTTCGCTAACATCCGTGAATGCGCTTGCGATCCCGTGATGTCATATTCAATTAAATTAATGTCAAAACTGATGCTGGCATTAAATAGGGCGATCGCGGGATGCAGCGCTGTCTCGAAACGCTGACTCCAAGGTTGGGGGGCTGTTGACTGGCTCATACAAAAAAAACTGTAGTACTTGAAAACTTAGTTTACTTTTTGACAGGCATATTGAGTTGTAACTTTGCGCTCTTTTGTCAAGAATTCATCATTTTTATCTGCTAAGTACCTCGGCTCAATAAAACCAAAAACCCAAATAAGCGAAATCGCCCGCTTCGCGGGC
>JANMFC010000430.1:0-10965 GCA_031377675.1 Pseudanabaena sp. OTE_70b_metabat_355
AATTGATTGAGGACTCGGAGGACTCGACTGGATTACCACACTAAATAATTGGATCGCGCCATAGCGATCGCCAGCCTTCGCCTTCGCCAAACCTTGCTGATAAAAATCTTGTGTCATGACAATTATGCGATTTACTCAGAACCAATTTTAAGTGGCGCGGCTTCGCCGCGCCACTTAAAATTGGTTTTTTATTTAGTATTATATTTATATTGCTTTTGAAGCAAAACAAGTAGGAGTTGCCACGATGTCCAAAAAGCCAAAAGACATTAAACATCAAATCGAAAATACGCTGCACACGGTTGCTGATGTAGCGCAACAGCAGTATCAAAAAAATATCAAAAAAGTCCATAAAAGCGTCGATAAGCAAGTTGATGTCGTGCGCGATCGCTTTGAAGAGCTTGATAGCTGGGCGGTGGAGTCCGTCAACGATGCTTTAGAAAATGTCGAAAAAAAGATTGAAAAAAAAGTAACTAAAACCGTTAGTCGGCTTCAAAATGCTGCAAAAAATATCGCTAAATCGGCATTGTCAAAGTTTACAGATTAAAGTGTGTGGTTATACAATTTCATCAGGATTAATCCCCATCGCTCTTAGGTATGCGGCAAGTTTTTCTTTTTCATTACGTTCTCGGAGTTTCTCATTACGTTCTCGGAGTTTTTCATTACGTTCTTGGAATTTTTCGTTACGTTCTCGGATGGCGAGTTCTTCAGCCGTGGGATATCTAACACAATCGCGATCGTACCAATAGAGCCAATCACGCTCCCAATTACCGAAAATGCGGCGCTCGCATCCAATACCCAAACCGATCTCTGGCATCCATACAACTTTGCCAGATTCCAATAGCGCCACCGATGGTAATAACTCGTATTTACCATTAATTAATTTATAGACTTCCAACGACTCATGGGTTTTGTAAAGTCCCCTACGACCGCTTAAGGAGTTGTAAATTACATAATACAAAATTCCTAAGTCTTGATATAGCCTTAGCTTCTGATCATATTCGCCATTATATTCCTTAGAAACGACCTCTAAAGCCATTATGGGTTTTACCTGTTCCTGCCACAAGACGTAGCTTAAACGTCCACCTTCATCTTTGAGTCGCGGTACACCGATCGCTAAAAATCCATCGGGGACGATCGCCTTAGATTTCTTGGGTTCCTTCAGATTTGGTTCGTAGTAATAACACATATCCACTCCGAAAAACCAATCTTGGCGATCGCTCCATATCCACATCAATATATTTAAGAGAAGATTGGGAATGTGATTTTGGAGTTCATTATCCACAGGCGTTTCATCGGAATCAGGTAGCTCTTCCGCAGTTGGCAATCGGCGATATTCAGAAGGTATCGTAACCATAGCTTTCTGTTGGGTTAGCTTGATATTTTCAAATTATAGCAATTTTAGCAAAAAAATCAGAATCGCGGGTTAAATCGACTACAAGATGACACGGATTGGCGAATTAAATTCCATGATTGAGGACTTAGCGCGATCGCTGATTAACTGAGAACATCGTCAATGATGGTAGTAAACTTGTGCTATCGTCCATAGACTTACCAATCTTAAGGTTGATGTCTTATGAATGGCGATCGCCCCAAATCATCATTTGCGATCGTGTCTTCTCAAGTTACTTTCTGAGCATCCAGAGAGATTAGCTGCTATGGGTTTTCCTGTTGATTGGCGGCAGATGGTTATTTGGCAAGATGTCGTATAGCGCGATCGCCTCTTTAATCTCTGTGAAAGTAAATGGCGATCGGCTGATTTACCATGATCGCTATGAGCATCAAATTAACATTGACAATTAATATTTAAAGTGTGATGATGGTTGTAACAAAACCCGCCAAGGCTATGCGAAAGTACCCTGAAACTGTGCGGGTTCCTTAGTTTTTAGAGATATTAATGTCACGCGATTTCGCCAAACCTGCTAAAACTTTTGAAGAGCAGGTGCAATTGCTTCAGTCACGGGGAATGATAGTTGACGATTTACAAGAAGCGAGATTTTATCTTCAGCATCTTAACTACTACAGACTTGGTGCATATTGGCTTGATTTTGAATTAGACCATGCTACACATCAGTTTAAGCCTGATACAAATTTTAAAGATGTGCTTAAACTTTATATTTTTGACCGAGAGCTTCGGTTGTTAGTTTTGGATGGTATTGAACGAATAGAAGTATCTGTGAGGAGTCAATGGGCTTATTATTTGGCGCATCGCCATAGTCCTCATGCTCATCTCGATTTTACTCTGTTCGATCCTAAATATTGGAGAATGAACCTAAATGATTTAACGAAGGAAGTAAATCGTTCAAAAGAGATTTTTATTCAACATTTAATAAACAATTACAATGAGGCACTTCCACCAGTTTGGGCAATATGTGAGGTTATGTCTTTGGGCTTGCTTTCTCGATGGTATGACAGCCTTAAACCTGTTCAAACTCGTCGGGTGATTTCGCGTGTTTATGGAATAAATGAAGATGTTTTGGAGTCTTGGCTGCGTCACCTCTCAGTAGTGCGAAATCTTTGCGCTCATCATTCACGATTATGGAATCGTCAATTTGGGATTACGATAAAAAGCCCTCCCCGCAAAGCGAATGCAATAGCTAGCCAGTTAGTACATAGATCGAAAAACTTATACAACACTTTGGTGATCGTGTTGTACTTTATGGATACGATCGCCCCAAACCATCATTTGAGATCGCGTCTTCTCAAGTTACTTTCTGAGCAGCCAGAGAGATTATCAGCTATGGGTTTTCCTGTTGATTGGCAGCAGATGGGTATTTGGCAAGATGTTGTATAGCGCGATCGCCTCTGTAATCTCTGTGAAGGCAAATGGCGATCGCATATTGTTATATTTTAATTAGCCAAGAATTACCCTGTGTTATTTTTAAGTTATGCCAGCGATTTTAAGAATTGGTGCATATCGTTTTTATTTTTATAGTCACGAACCAAATGAACCACCTCATATTCATATTGATCGCGATAACTTGACAGCTAAGTTTTGGTTGCAGTCAGTTAGCTTGGCTCAAAATATTGGGTTTCCTGCTAAAGAGTTGAGAAAATTGCAATCTATGGTAATCGAACATCAAACACAATTATTGGAGGCTTGGTATGAGTACTTTGGCGATTAAGACGGATGAGAGAGTTAAGAGTGTTAGCTTTACTGAAGATACGATCGCTGTCGATCTGATGGACGGTCGGGCAATTGTAGTTCCGTTGGTGTGGTATCCGAGGTTATTGAATGGAAGTAGTGAGCAGCTTGCTAAGTGGGAAGTCTGCGGTGGTGGCTATGGTATTCATTGGGAAGATCTTGATGAGGATCTGAGTACTGAGGGTATGTTGCGTGGTGCGCCTGCGCCGAGGAAGTCAAGATCAATTAGTTGAGGCGATCGCCTCTTTAATCTCTGTGAAAGTAAATGGCGATCGCGAAATCAATGATTAAATATATTAAGCAAATTTCTGATGAATCATCTCAATTACTTGTGCTTCTTCAGGAGTCATGATGCCGTCTAACATTGCAAATTTTTGACATTGGGCAAACAAAGATAACGCATACTCTGGCTTGATATCTTTGAGTAAAACATCAAGGGGAAGTGGTGAATCCATATACTCAGCGATCGCATTAATCGATTCTGGTCTGAGATTTGCCGCTTTCAAGTCAGCCACAACACTTTCTTTACTTTTGCCTTGATTACCTGCCAAGATGACATGAACGAGAATTTGATCGATAATCTGTTCTTGTGGAATCGCACTTTTTAAGCGCTCTTCACTATCTACTTGAATATCTACTAATTTTTCTTCAAAGTTGACAGGGTTTAGTTTTGCCTCATAAAAAGAACAACTCGCCTGCCCAAGTGTGTAAAGCATCACTGCATCAGAACTAGCAGCAATCACGGCTCCTGCAACGGGAATATTTCGTAACAGTCCTAATCCTGCTTTGATTGCCATTTTGCCACCAAAGGCTAACCCGAATACTGCGACAACTTCTCCTTTTCTAGCTGGATCTTTAAGATCCATTCCATAGGCACAAGCAATTTGATAAACCATCTCAGCTTGGAGCGAAGTTGTCGCAATCAGATCAACTGCAAATAATACTGTGGCAGAACCAGGGACAATCGTGGTAGCAAATCCAGATGCACCCGCAAACAGGGCTTTTTGTCCAATGATTCTTTGTGCGATTTGATAGAGTGACTCATGAGGATATTGTTGTTTTAAGCGCTGTACTTCTGCTTCTGCTGCATTTACATCAACCTGATCTAATATTTTCAAAAACCAATCAGCATTAAACATCTCGGCAGCTTGCCGAATTAAAGGACTATTACTGATAGCCTCGATCGCATATCCTGCGCTACTAGTTGCTGATGAAATTCCACCAACGACAGCACCCCCAACTGTTTGAGTAAATGCACCAACAGCACCACCGACTGCTCCTGCGGTTGCCACTGCCGCACCACCTACAGCATTCCCAACTGATCCTGCTACACCACCAACTGCACTTCCCGCACTAACGATCGCACCGCCAACATTTCCCGCCGCACCCGCAACCGTGCCTCCAACTGCACTAGCTGCTCCACCTACAGCACTACCAACAGAGCCAGCCGCCCCTGCAACCGTACCGCCAACTGCACTAGCTGCTCCACCTACAACATTACCAACCGATCCAGCCGCCCCTGCAACTGTGCCTCCAACCGCACTAGCTGCGTTACCAACTGCTCCTGCGGCTCCTGCGACTGCACCAAATGCCCCATCCCACCAATTACCTGTTTGGGGTTTGTCAGTAGTTACAGCAATTGCGGAATCTTTTGTAGAAGTTTCGTCTCTTGCTTGAGAATTATCAACAGGTTCAACGGATTCAGAGAGATTAGTCATATCAACAATTTCACCACTAATATGAGCAGTTCCCTTTACAATCTCTTCACCCGCTTGAGCAGCGCCTTTAGCAATCTTTTTTAAAGATTTTTTATTGAACATATCTTTATTTTCTACTAAGCTAATTGCTTGTGTTTCAGGTTTAATATCAGGCTCAGGCTTAGTGAAAATCGATTGAGGTAAAACTTTTTCGATATCCAGTGCTTGAATGTATCTTAAAATATCATGTTCAATCAGTAATGTCTCAGTAATCTTTCCGAGATAACCTCCAATACTTTCAGTCACTAAAGCCTGAATATTTCCCTGAAATTGAAAAATTTTGATAAGGCTACTGCCGATTTCGGCAAAAGCAGCACCGTGATCTGGCTTCTCTAACAAGATTTTCAAAAATTCAGATTGCTGTTTCTGAATATTCATTTGAGAGGCATCAAGTTTATAAACTTTGTCTGTGGAATGCAATAAATACTCTGGCTCAGGATGACTGTACTCAGTGAGTGTTTTACTCATCTCCGCCAATGGCTGTTGAACTTGGGGAAGCCAAGACAAGTTATTGCTAGTCATTTCCACAATACAGCCACCCAATAGAGGCAAATGGGGAACCAGATCTCCAGGGGTACGAAATCTATAAAGTGGTGTTTCTAATTTCACACTCTCAGTTCCCAAAGGCGGCGCACCAAATGTATAGGTTTCGAGGCTAGAATAACTGGGCTTTAAGTCAGATTTATTGAGTTTATGGGCGAGTAAAGTTGCCGAAGCTCCGCCTAGACTATGCCCTGTAGTAATGATTTTTGGTTTGTCTTTGAGCAAATCGGGCAGAATATTTTGCAGTTGTTTCCAAATTGGCTCGGTGTAAAGTTGAAACCCAAAATGAAATTCATCGACAATACGCGGTGTCAGTAAGTTATACATCCAGTCCTTGACGCTGACTGTCCCCCGAATCGCAATCACTATTTCTTGTTCACCGTTTATTGCCACAAAGCCATAGTGTTCTGTCCCTTCTCTAAGTAGTTCAAGAATTTGGTAAGCTTGCAAATTTGGCGATTCGCTTACATTTAGCTTCTCATTGATTTCTGCTAGTTCGGTGCTGTATGCCAACCAAGCTAGGTAGGACATTTCTAATGCTTTGGAATATTCGTGAGTCATTAAATAAATCTCTGGGAATTACGACTAAATCAAGCTTCAACAGGTGCAGACGGGATTAAGTACATCAAGGTTTTATTATCTAATTGTTGTTTGCCCACTGGAGCTAATAGAGTCCATTCCCGAAAACTTATCCCCAGCTTTGAAATTGCTTTTACCTCAGACTGATAAGCCTCAAAACGTTGAATGGTTTCAATCATCGACTCCATAGTTGTAAAAACCTGTGGAAGACGATTCATTGCTTCTGTTTTCATCTCTTCTCTATTGCCCCACGCACTGCCCTGAACCTCAGATTCAGATACGATTGCCTGCGGTAGTTTATTCACCCATTGATAGCCTGATTCACTACCTTGATCCTTTTTTAGACTAAAAATATTATCCCGTTGCATTTCAAATACAGCAGCAGCATCTAGACTTGGATCAATCCACTGATAGATTTTTGTGAGTTTACTTAATCCAATTTCATTTTTAAATTTGGGATGTAAATAAGCTGCGGGATTGGAGGTAAGGAGGATATCAAGATATTTACGAATGCGATCGCTAATTACTCTAGATCCTGCCTCTAAACGTTGCAAAGCGACATCAGACTCTTCTAGTTCTAAATGACATCGCGCTTCGGCAATATAGGCTAGGGATAGAGTTAACAGATATTCTTGAACGAGTTTACTGCGTTGCTCAAGTTCCTTGTCTATGTAATCTAGATAAATATGCTCTGCTTCTAGAAACCGATTGATAGCTTGAATTGCCATACTTTTACGGACTTCTAATTGATTCATCGAAAAAGCATTAGTTGCTAAATCAAGAGCAGCACGGAAGTTAGCATAAAAACCTAGATCGATTTTGCGATCAATTTTTTCTAAAGTCTTCTGAATCTTTTGTAAGCGTTCTTCTAAATCTTTGAGTTTATGCAACACAGCCGCAAACCCCATTACGGAAATGCCTAAGTTGAGGATACTGACACTAGATGCAATATCCCCTATTGTCGGCAAATTATTTGCAGCAGCATTTGGAACCTCGCGCAGCCATGTAACGATAGGCTTAGTCCCAGCAACTTCTCGAATCACGCCCCCAGCGCGATAGTAAATACCATTTGCGAGTCCTTCAGCAATTTCAGGCGGGATCTCTAATGTTGGCGTTATCGTAATCATGTTAATTTCTTGCTACAGCTATTTTTTAGTTTAATATATTTTTGTCTAATATTTTTTGTAATAGGCGATCGCCTTGTGATGTGGTTATTTGAGAAGCGATCGCTGTTTATGGGGATGAATAGGCGAGCGCAGTGACTAAAAACTAATTAGCGAAAAACTTCTCTAATAGCCTCTATAGGAAGACAAACCGACAAAGTTTCATTAAAAGGGACAAACTGAAATTTCCGAATGTAGTAGCTTTGCTTAATCTCGTTACTAGGATCAACCCTAATCGCATAAACACCAACATTTTGAGAAATATCAAGTATTCGCAAGAAAGCATCGATCATTAAGGCTTGCCCTATACCCATACCCTGACAGCTTTTATCTACTGCCAACTTGCCAATCAAAACCACTGGAATCGGGTAACTAGGGAGCTTATCTTTATTGGGAAATGATTCGGGGAAATCAATCAAGCTCGCACTGAGAGTGTAATAACCTAAAACTTTCAGATCATCCGCCGCGATCGCGACAAATATTTTTGCAACACCCAACTGATCGTTTTTTAGAGCATATTGCTTGAGATATCTCGATAGCTCTTGCTCATCATCTGCATCACCACAATCAAAAGCAAGCTTTCTCAAACCGCTCTTAGTGAAATCACACTCAGCCAAAGACTTGATTACAAAATTCATTAACTATCGAGTTTGACTGTTTCTTAACAATGCCGCTAATTCCTGAGATAGCTTAGGCGGATTTTGCATCATTTCCACAAACTTTTGCGCGTCATTTTCAGACAGCAGTAATACTTGATTGTCATAAGAAGCTTTCTCAAGACTTTGAGACTGTACCGACTCTCTAGCAAGCCTAGAATTGCCAAAACCACGCATGAGACGTTTCCGCACCGAAAAACTCAATGCAGACCTAAAAACTTTGCGATTTACCTGTAAAGGAATCTGAGCCTTCATTATTTTGTCCTGCCTTAACTCGCTCTAATGCTTTTGCAGTAACACAATTCTCACACACATAGCTGCTAAATAGGCAGATAAAAACAAATTAGGCGATCGCGCCTAACCCAAGTCCAATAAATCTACCTATAATAGTAACTATATAACCTCTATAATAGGTAGGTAGTCTTAGGCTTAAAACCTATGCTAAAAGAACTTTTTGGCGGTAAAACATCCGAACAGGTTTTGCTATATCTCGAAAATTATGAAGAAGGCTATGGCAAAGCGATCGCTGATACTTTTGAGATATCCTTGAGTTCAGTACAGAAACAACTGCAAAAATTTGAAGACTCAGGCTTATTAGTTAGTCGCTTAGTCGGCAAAACTCGCCTCTATACATGGAATCCGCGATCGCCCTTTGTAACTCCAGTTAGAAATCTACTAGCCCAACGACTCAAAGTCACCCCACCCGAAGAAATCAAAACCTACTATCGCCAACGTCGTCGCCCTCGCAAAGCTGATAAACCCCTTGGAAATACACAAAACCTCATGCCTAGCTGAGATTGCTGCGATCGTCAAAGTCTCGATCAAGCAGTCATGGTTGCAAAACGTCATCCGATAGATTTTAAAAGAGTGAAGTTATGGTCAACGAAAGAAAATCAACAGAAAAAATATCAAGACTTTTTAGATAGGCTGCAAGATTAGCGATCGCCTTGTGATGTGGTTATTTGAGATGCGATCGCCTCTATACCCCATCAATAAAAAAATCCCCCACGTTGCCGTGAGGGATTTTTTGTTATTTAACTAGCAAGCTAGACTAACCGAAAGCAGTTGCAGTTGAGGCGATCAGGAAGGCGGCATACGTCAATATGTAGCCAATCGTGAAGTGAGCCAAGCCAACCAAACGAGCTTGAACGATGGAGAGAGCCACAGGCTTGTCTTTCCACTGAACCAAACTTGCAAGAGGTGTGCGTTGGTGCGCCCATACAAGGGTTTCGATCAATTCTTGCCAGTAACCACGCCAAGAGATCAAGAACATAAATCCAGTTGCCCAAACTAGGTGTCCGAAGAGGAACATCCAAGCCCAAACAGAGATATTGTTCATGCCATAGGGGTTGTAGCCATTAATCAACTGTGCAGAGTTGAGCCATAGGTAGTCACGGAGCCAGCCCATGATGGTGACAGAGGATTCGTTGAACTGAGCAACGTTACCTTGCCATACACCGAGGTGTTTCCAATGCCAGTAGAAGGTTGTCCAACCGATGGTGTTCAACATCCAGAACATCGCGAGGTAGAAGGAATCCCATGCTGAGATATCGCAAGTACCGCCGCGACCAGGACCGTCGCAAGGGAAGCTATAGCCAAAGTCTTTTTTGTCAGGCATTAGCTTAGAACCACGAGCATCCAACGCGCCCTTGACCAAGATCAAGGTGGTGGTGTGTAGTCCTAGAGCGATCGCATGGTGAACCAAGAAGTCGCCAGGTCCAATGCTAAGGAACAACGAGTTGTCTCCTGCATTGATACCAGCCAACCAACCAGGTAAGTAAGCAGCACCAGCGTTAGCAGGAATACTGCCAGCATTGGATAGCAATACATCAAAGCCGTATAGAGCTTTACCGTGTGCAGCTTGAATAAATTGAGCAAACACAGGCTCGATCAAGATTTGCTTTTCAGGAGTACCAAACGCTTGCATTACGTCGTTATGAACATAGATGCCGAGGGTGTGGAAGCCCAAGAAAAGAGATACCCAGCTAAGGTGAGAAATGATTGCTTCTTTATGCTCAAGCATACGAGCAAGCACATTGTCTTTGTTAGCTTCAGGATCGTAGTCACGAACGAAGAAGATCGCACCGTGAGCAAATGCACCGACCATCAAGAACCCAGCAATATATTGGTGATGAGTATATAGAGCAGCTTGAGTAGTGAAGTCCTTAGCGATGAACGCATAGGAAGGCATCGAGTACATGTGCTGTGCAACCAAGGAGGTGATTACACCCAAAGAAGCAAGAGCAAGTCCGAGTTGGAAGTGCAAAGAGTTGTTGATTGTGTCATACAAGCCTTTGTGTCCAGCGCCCAATGCACCACCAAATGGAGTGCCTTTAGGAGGATTGTGTGCATTCAAGATTTCTTTGATGCTGTGACCGATACCAAAGTTGGTGCGGTACATGTGACCAGCGATGATGAACAATACAGCGATCGCCAAGTGGTGATGCGCGATGTCAGTCATCCAAAGAGACTCGGTTTGAGGATGGAAGCCACCCAAGAAGGTGAGGATTGCAGTACCAGCGCCTTGAGATGTACCAAACACATGACCAGCAGTATCAGGATTCTGAGCATATACGCCCCAGTTGCCTGTGAAGAAAGGTGCAAGCCCTGCTGGATGAGGAGGAACGCTCAAGAAGTTGTCCCAACCGACATGAATACCGCGAGATTCAGGAATCGCAACGTGAACCATGTGACCAGTCCAAGCCAAAGAGCTAGCTCCGAACAAACCAGCCAAGTGGTGGTTTAGACGAGATTCAGCATTCTTGAACCAAGAAAGGCTAGGACGGAAGCTGGGTTGAAGATGCAACCAACCTGCGAACAGGAGAACCGCAGCGAATACTAGCATCCAGATTGCGCCAGTAAAAAGCTCGGTATTGGTACGCATACCAATGGTGTACCACCAGTGATAAACACCCGAATAAGCGATGTTTACGGGGCCAGCAGCATCAGTTTGAGTGAATGCTTCAACAGCCGCCTTACCGAAGTGAGGGTCCCAAATCGCATGGGCGATCGGACGTGTGGTGAGAGGATTTTGAATCCATTGCTCGAAGTTACCCTGCCACGCTACGTGAAACAGGTTGCCAGATGTCCACAGGAAGATGATTGCCAAATGTCCGAAGTGTGAA
>JANMFC010000450.1:0-6824 GCA_031377675.1 Pseudanabaena sp. OTE_70b_metabat_355
GGGGGGATCAGCTTCTTTGGGTTTTGTTTTTTATTAAGCCAAGATACTTAAGGAGCAAATCAGGCTTTTTTTTAGTTTAATGCGCGATCATCATCCTGAAATGTTCTTTAAGATCAAACCGCAAGAAATTTTACAAGAGGGTTACTTTACAACCCTCTTGTAAAATTTCTTGTAATTAGCCTTCAAGATGACGCTCCAATTGGGATTTCGATTCTAAACTCTGTGCCTTTACCGAGAGTCGAGGAGCATTCTAGGCTACCTTGATGTTTCTCAACAATGATTTGATAACTGATCGACAAGCCCAAACCTGTCCCCTTGCCCACGGGCTTAGTTGTAAAAAATGGATCAAACAGTTTTTTGCGAATATCCTCTGAAATACCAGCCCCATTATCGATAATCCGAACCACAACCGTTGATTGCTGTGACTCATCGATCGCCTCTTTCATTTCCGTGATGATTGTGATTTCACTAGCAATATCTCGCGTTTCATGGGTATCCCCCAGCGCATCAAGGGCGTTACTTAAAATATTCATAAATACCTGATTCAACTGTCCCGCGTAAGCATTTACAGTCGGGATATGACTATACTTCTTAGTCAAATGGATCGCAGGTAGATCGCCAAAGGCTTTGAAGCGATGTTGCAAAATTAACAAGGTGCTATCGATTCCCTCGTGAATATCACAGGGCTTGCGACCATCTTGATCGATTCGCGAAAAATTTCGTAAAGACAATACGATCTGTCGAATCCGCTCAGCGCCAATTTTCATCGATGACAGCATTTTCGGTAGATCTTGTTGAATAAATTCAAAATCCACCTCATCCAAAAAGTTCGTAATTTCAGGAATTGGTTCAGGATAGCGCTGGCGATAAAGCTCGATCGCCTCTAGTAAATTCTGCACAAAGCGATTGGTATGACTGAGATTGCCATAGATGAAGTTCACAGGATTATTGATTTCATGAGCCACACCTGCCACTAGCTGCCCCAAGCTTGACATTTTTTCGGTTTGAATTAATTGGCTTTGGGTTTTTTGTAGATCAGCCAATGCTTGTTCGAGATGTAAGGCTTGGGCATGTGCTGAATCCTCCCGCTTAATCAGTTCGTTATAGCTTTGGCGCGATCGCTCTAGTTCGGTTTCCGCAAGGTGACGTTCCCACTGTTCAGCTTTGCGATCGGTAATATCATGAGCCACAATCACGATATTCTGCACCTTCCCCTGCTCATCACGCATCACGCTCCCTGACGACTCCAAAATGCGCCAAGTCCCATCTTGATGTTGCATCCGATATTCTAAAAATTTCCCCTTGCCCGTTTTTAAGGTTTCCGCCGCCGCATCAACTACCTGCTGTTGATCATCGGGATGGATTTTGTCATAAGCCCATGCACCTTGCAGTTCTTCGGAGCTATAGCCCAAAACCCTCTGATAAGAGGGGCTGTTGTAGATGCGATAGCCTTTTATATCGACTACGGCGATCAGGTCAGCCACGTTTTCGAGGATCGCTCTAAATAGGCGATCGTTTTGCAGAGCCGACAATTCAGGCGGATTAGCATCTGAGAATACAATTTGATCCATTTGATTATCGATTGCAATAGTGAAGCAGGCTTCTAGCCTGTTGACGGGCAAGATGCCCATCCCACATTATCCACATTATATTTAATTGCGACCACCTACTTAGCGCAACCAAATGCAATAGCATTTTAATTGGCTAGTTAGTTTTTAGATGTTTAGTTTTTAGATGTCATGTTAAATCTTAATTCAAATCTTAATTCAGATTCTTATGCAAATCCCATAAGTAATCAATCCATATCTATTTTTCGTAAATCTTTCTTAAAAGGTATAGTTACCGCGATCGCTTGCTTGATGGTGATCGCGGTGATGATCACTTTACCGATCGCACCAAGCATGGCGGCGCTGCCGACTAAAAGCGCCATCAAAGATCCCCGCGTAATTTTACGCAATGCCTTACCGATTGAGAATGAAGTGCTGCGTGATGTACAGCATACATTAGAGCAAATGCCCCGCTTCGCCAATCTCAAACGTTGGAATAATCTTAAAAAAGATGTCGAAACGATCGCTGGTGATCTGACTCAAAATAAGGCGCAACTGATTGCCGCCGTAAATAGCGATCGCCAAGCATCGGTAACGGAACATTTAGCGAGTCTAGAGAAGTCGATCACTCCTTTGCAAGAAGCGATCGCCATTAAAGATCGGAATAATGTCAAAGCGTTGGTTGAAAAAGCTTTGGGATATGTTGGTTTGGTCGAAGCCGATTTTGTTAAAGCATTCCCCTTTGAAGTTCCTGCTCAATATGCGGGACTACCTCAACTCAAGGGTCGCGCTCTCGTTGAATTCTCTACCGAAAAGGGCAACGCGATCATTACTGTTGATGGATACAATGCCCCCGTCAATGCTGGTCAATTTGTGGATTTGGTGCAGAAAGGATTTTACGATGGGCTGACTTTTACTAGGGCTGATGAAAATTATTATCTTCAGACTGGTGATCCCGATGGCGCGATCGATGGCTACATTGATCCTAAAACAGGCAAATATCGCAACGTTCCCATTGAAGTTCGTCTGCCCGATCAAAAAATACCTAACTACGGGAAAACCTTCGAGGACATGGGACTATCTGGAACTTTGCCAGTTTTACCATTTGCTTCTTTTGGAACAGTGGCAATGGCTCATCCCAATGATGATAGCAATGCTGGTTCTTCACAGTTTTTTATCTATCTCTTTGAGTCAGAGTTGACTCCCGCAGGTTTAAATTTGCTAGACGGTAACTATACGGTTTTTGGCTATGTGACTGAGGGTAAGGAAACTTTGGATAAATTGAGATTGGGCGACAAAATTTTGTCTGCGCGTGTAATCAGTGGTGCTGAAAATTTAATCCAGTAATTACAGCGCTTGGCGCTAGCTGAACCTGAATATGCTGATTCGTCCGCTTTGCGGACGAATCAGCATGTAGTGCTGAAACTGGGTGTGTATGGGATATGTCCTGTATCAGCATTAATGGTCATAGCTGTTGGAGCGCTAATCAGGTTATAGCGAATTCGATCATTCTCAACCCTTGCCATCCTGCGCTCTTACCAGTACGTTCCAAAATAAGTCGAACAGGGTCAGACGATATAACCATTGTGTAAATGCAAAACAGGATGGTTGGCTGCCCTCACTAACTGCTCATCGTGAGTCGTCAACAGTACCGTCACTCCAAAAGAATTTAGCTTTTTCAAGATCTTGATCACCTGCCATGCATTATCAGGATCGAGGTTTCCCGTTGGCTCATCCGCTAACAGCAAGGGTGGTGTATTCACGATCGCTCTAGCAATACTGGTGCGTTGTTGTTCCCCGCCAGAGAGTTGCTCAGGAAAACAATTCGCTTTATGCATTAAGCCCACCATCTTCAGAGCAGGCTGGACTCGGCGTTGAATTTCTTGATAAGTGAAGCCTTGCGCCATCAGCACAAACGCCACATTCTCGGAAACCGTGCGGCGCGGCACAAGTTTATAATCTTGAAAAACAATCCCAATCTTACGGCGCAACATCGCTAGCTTATTGCCCTTTAAGCCTTTGAGACTAACCCCGTTTACAATTACTTCCCCATCCGTAGCCTGTTCTTCGCCATACAGTAATTTTAATAACGTAGACTTTCCCGATCCTGAATGCCCCGTAATAAATTTAAAGTCCCCTTGAAAAAGCTCAATATTTACATCGCGCAAGCCAACCGCACCATTGGCATAGGTCTTACGGACATTTTCTAACTTGACAACCACCGATTTTGCACTATTTGTTTTTGGCGCATCTCCGTTTTGATAATCTTGCCTCTGATAATCTTGTCTTTGGTAATCTGGGCTGTAATCATTAGTGGCGCGATCATCAGGAATATTCGCTGGAGTAGCTTTTGACATTGAACTGGTCAATGAATTGATCCATGAGCTGGTTTTTGTTGGCAGTTTTAGCATGGGCGATCGCTAATTCTCTTGTTGGGCGGTTATGCACTTGAGATTATACATACCAAGTCAAGCGATCGGCATCAGCTATTACTCCAGCCTTTTAGAAAATCTCTTGGATTCAACGACAGCGCAACGCGCTATCATCGAACCGCAAAAAAAAAGATGATTAGCCCGCAAAGCGGGCTAATCATCTTTTTTTTGCGGTTTATTAAGGCAAGGTAGTTAAACAGAAAAAGCATAATAATGCATGAATATGCTAGATTATGGCGGGTCAAAAATTTATACCAATGCTTGTGGTTATAATTTGCAGACCTTGATTAGCACCTTTTTTGCGGTATTATGAGCGCAATTCGTCAATAACTAGTAAACTTTTATTGACTTGGTACTTTTAAACAAATTACCAAAAAGCTTGCGATCGTTTCAGGCTTGCAGCATTGACTAATGAGATTACAGAATGCCATTACTCAATGCTGCAACAACCAATGGAAAAAGCTAGTCAACCTAAATATGTCCATTCACCAAACCAACTGAGGGGTTATCAGCAGTGGCAGCTCACAAGATACTAGTGATTGATGATAGTCGCGTAATCCGTAATATGGTACGTGATATGCTTCCGCCTGCCAACTTTGAGGTAATAGAGGCGGCGGATGGTATCAAAGGTCTAGAGATGATTCATCAGGCTAAGCCTTGGATGATCATGCTGGATTTCTTGTTGCCGCGCATGAGTGGCTATGAAGTTTATGAAACCTTGCAACAAAGCCCCGAACTAAGTCGTATTCCTCTAGTCTTGATGTCTGGACGCAAGGAAGAAGTTACCAGCAAAATTTCAGAACCCTTTGAGGACAAATATTTAGTCTTTATTGAGAAACCCTTTGAGCAGAAAGAATTAATCACTGCGATCAAGAGGGCTGTCGTCTTAACCCAAAAGCGTCCACCGATATCAGTAATGCCGATGGTTGCAGCTACGGATGCCGCAGCAAGTGCCAAGATCGATGATGGTCTGGCGAAGCGGATTGAAGAGTTGGAAGCAAAACAAAAAACATTAGAACAACAGGTTATGTCGCAGCAAAAGCAATTTCAGCAGCTTGTTGACTTTATTAAGAAAAAGTTTAAATAACCATAAAAACGAAAATGGTTTCGGGGGCGAAGCCCCTGAAACCATTTTCGTTTTTATTATGAACATCAAAAGGCGGCGCAAAGCGGCGCTTTTTGACGGTCATGAGTGCAGAGAAGCATCAGGCATAACTGTTCCACTGAGTTGTGTATGTGTCAGTTCGGCGAGACTGAGATCGGCTTTGAGTAAATTAGCCCCCTTTAAGTTGGCATAACTTAAATCGGCTCTTGTCAAAATAGCGCCACGCAAATCGGCTTTTTCAAGATTGGCTTGGCTCAGATCTGCCCATCCAAGATCGGCTCCGCGCAGGTCAGCGCCACTTAAATTAACGTGGGTCAGAATTGATTCGCTGAGGTCAATGCCATGTAGTGACAAGCCTTGCATATCGGTGTCATGCAAATTGGACTGCTCGAAGTTACGATCGCCTTTGGCATAGCGATCAAGCAGTTCAGCTTTAGTTAGGGCAGCGTGAGAGGGTAAGGTCATAAAGCGCTGTATTATTAAATGAATTATTTAGCTTAGGAGTATAAATCATGGGCGAGTCAAAGCGCCGTAAAGACGTATTAGGCGAACAATATGGCAATCCTGAACCCGTGGCTTCTTGGATTCCATTTTTAAGCAAAGGTAAGGCTGCTAAATTTGTCGAAGTTTCTACTCAAGCAGCTTGGTATGGCATTGGCGGGATGGTCGTAATTTGGATCACGATTCGGTTTATTGGGCCAGCTTTTGGTTGGTGGCATCTCGCCGATTAAACTATGCCCTGTCATTTATTAATCCCTGCGGCGGGTAGCGGTAAACGCATGGGAGCCGATCGCAATAAATTGTTACTTAGTTTGTTAGGCAAGCCAATTTTGCAATGGACAATCGAAGCGGCGATCGCCTCTGATGCGATCGCTTGGATTGGCGTAATCGGACAGCCCGACGACTATCCTGAATTTCAAAAAATTTTTAATGGGCTAAATACCCGCAAGCCAATTCGTTTGATTCAGGGCGGATCAACTCGTCAAGCTTCGGTATTTAATGGACTGAAAGCTTTACCAATCGATGGCGATCGCGTCTTGATTCACGATGGCGCAAGATGTTTAGCGACATCAGAATTATTTGATCGCTGCGATGTTTCTTTGCAAACCATGCAGGGGTTTATTGCTGCCGTTCCAGTTAAGGACACGATCAAAATAGTTGATGGTCAGACGATTGTGGATACGCCTAATCGCGATCATCTATGGGCGGCTCAAACGCCTCAGGGTTTTCAAGCAGAATTAATTAAAAATGCTCACTTCAAAGCCGTTGAGTTGGGTTGGGAAGTGACCGACGACGCGGCTTTATTTGAAAAGGTGGGCTTACCCGTGCAGATTGTGATGGGTGAAGAAACCAATCTCAAAATTACAACTCAACAAGATTTAGCGATCGCCGAATTCATCTTAAATCAGCGTCAACTATAGGTGGAATTACAGCGCGAGGCTCTGTAATTCAAGTTAAGCCTTAAGCCCGCGTAATATTACTAAAAGCTCACTATCTTCACGTTTGAAGACGGGCAGAAATTCAATATGTTTATAACGAACGATCCCGTGAATATCAATGATGCAATAGGCGCGTTTACTACCAAATAGTCCTGCTACCCCATATTTTTTGCAAACTTCTTGATTGCGATCGCTTAATAGAGGAAACTGCAATCCTAACTTTTTGGAAAACTGAATATGTTTGTCGATGGGATCAGTGCTAATCCCAAGAATTTCAGCCCCAGCTTCCCGAAACTTTGTC
>JANMFC010000452.1:0-2769 GCA_031377675.1 Pseudanabaena sp. OTE_70b_metabat_355
TCCAACTCCCATACCAACTCCTACTCCAACTCCCATACCAACTCCTACTCCAACTCCCATACCAACTCCTACTCCAACTCCCATACCAACTCCAACTCCAACTCCCATACCAACTCCTACTTCTACAGATACAACGACAACTCCCAAAACACCCATTAATCCCATTGTGACTGTCTCTACCACACCCGTAGTTCAAACTGCGAGAACTCCATCAGTAAATGCCAGTAACATTAACAACCAAAAAGCAGGCGAATATCTTGCATTGGGACGATTAAACGATGCATTTAATGAAATGGAGAAAGGCAAAATATCTGAGTTTGAGAATTATTTAGGTGAAACTATCACTCCCTTAATTAAAAATCTTGAAGAGATTCAACAAGATCTAGCAGAGGTTTCCGCACGCTCTGGCAGTGTCACGACAGCGGTTTATCCGATCATTTTACGCGATCGCCTAGAGCTATTAATCATTCCACCCAAGGGCAAAGGCAAACCCTTCCGCGAATTTGTCGCCGCCGCAAAGGAAAGCGAAATCACCCCAGTTCTTCAAAACTTTGCTAATAATATCCGCGATACTGGCTCCGAAGATTATCTCGAACAATCTCAAAAGCTCTATAACTGGTTGGTTCGCCCCTATAGCGATCGCTTAGAGACAATTAATAGCAATTCCAAACCCGACACCCAGATTAATCCTAAGCAGAATGATAAGCCTAATCAAGTAGATAAACTTGCTCCGAACAATGGAGAAACATCTAGAGAGAAGTTACCACAAACTCTAGTATTTGTGATGGATGCAGGATTACGAGTAATTCCCGTCGCCGCATTACACGATGGCAAACAATTTCTCATCGAAAAATATGCCCTTGCGAATCTCCCCTATTTACGTGTAACACGCCTAGAAAAACGCGATCGCCGTCTCAACAACATTTTAGCAATGGGCTTAACCGAAGCCATGCAGGGATTCTCGGCTCTGCCGTCAGTAAAACTTGAAGTTAGTACCATTTCCAAAATCTTAGAAGGGAACTCTTATTTAGACAAAGAATTCACAATTGACAATCTTCAAGAAAAACGGCGACAAGGAAATTTTGCAGTTATCCATCTCGCCACCCATGCCAAATTCGTTAGTGACAATTCCAATGGATCATTCATCCAGTTCTGGAACGAACGTCTCTCAGTAAATCGCATTCCCAGCTTGCGTTTTGATAGTCCTCTGATCGAGATGCTCACCCTCAGTGCTTGCCAAACTGCGGTCGGTCAAAATCTTGGTCTAGGTGGTTTAACTATTAATTCTGGAGTAAAAAGTGTACTTGCCTCTCTTTGGGATGTTTCTGATAGTGGGACTGCACCTTTAATGATTCAGTTTTATAGCAGGTTCCCTGAAAATATTACCAAGGCGATCGCTCTGCAACGGGCGCAAATTGACTTGATAAAAGGTAAAGTTACAATCAAAAATGGTCAGATTACCGTCATTCCGACATCACCAGCGAGTTCTCGGGGCAATGAGAGTAATAACATTAATCTGGAACATCCCTTCTTTTGGTCTTCTTTTATCTTGATTGGTAATTGGCTATAGCAATCCTAAATGAGTTGTGAGAGGCTTTGACTTCGCTCAGCCAACGATATACGCTGGCTGAGCGAAGTAGAAGCCCTATCTTTCTCATAAATGATTTAGGGCTGCTATATAACTTACAGCAATCTGAATTTCTAACCCGCCACAACCAAAAACATAAAACCTATTTAGATAAATTTTAGTAGGCAAATAAAAGAAGAAGGTATTGTATATCTTCCTCTATCATTTGCTTTACATTTTGTTTAGACAGCCAAAGCAGGTACTTTCGCCCCGATCGCAGGATAATCTAGTTCAGGATAAAGTGGGAAGCGATCGCACAAAGTTTGAACTCTAGCAATACAATCGGCTTGAACTGCATCACTATCAGGACTTAATAGGCGATCGGCGATGATATTGGCAATTTCACGGAAATCAGCTTCCTTTAGACCGCGAGAAGTCATCGCAGGGGAACCAAGACGCAAACCACTGGTGACAAAAGGTGATTCAGGATCGAAAGGAACTGTGTTTTTATTAGCCGTGATATTCACACCGCTTACTAATAAATCAGCGACTTTACCCGTCATCCCGATGGAACGGAGATCGACTAGTAAAAGATGATTATCAGTACCGTTAGAAACCAGTTTAAAACCACGTTCCTGTAATTGCGCGGCAAGGGCTTGAGAGTTAGCAATCACCTGTCCACAATAGGTCTTGAACTCAGGACGTAATGCTTCACCAAAAGCAACAGCTTTAGCGGCGATTACGTGTTCAAGGGGACCACCTTGAGATCCTGGGAAGACAGATTTGTCAAACTTTTTGCCAAGCGCGGCATCGCGAGTCATGATCAAACCGCCACGGGGTCCGCGCAAGGTTTTGTGGGTGGTGGTGGTGACGACATCACAATAGGGAATGGGGTTAGGGTGATGTCCAGAGGCGACTAGCCCCGCAATATGAGCAATATCCGCCATCAAGTATGCGCCCACTTCATCAGCGATCGCCCTAAATTTAGCGAAATCAATAATCCTTGGATAAGCTGAATAACCGCAAATGATCAATTTGGGCTTGTGTTGCAAGGCGAGATCGCGAATTTGGTCAAAGTCTAACTGCTCGGTTTCTTTATTTAAGCCGTAATGAACTTTGTTAAACCACATCCCCGATACATTTACAGGCGAGCCGTGGGTCAAATGTCCGCCGTGGGACAAGTCCATGCCCAAGAAAGTATC
>JANMFC010000524.1:0-14499 GCA_031377675.1 Pseudanabaena sp. OTE_70b_metabat_355
GCGGCGCGGAGCGCTACCCGCTCATTCTTGGGTTTTGATTTAAAACAAATGACTCTAGTTATATGAAAGGTAGAGGTAGGTAGTTTATGAACTGGCTCTACCTTTTTTGGCAATAGATTTATTAAAGTAAGCCCTGATGTAACCCTGCACATACTAAAATGACACCGATGAGAAATTTCAACATTTCTTAACCTCTATGCATTCCATCGTTAAATTCATATTTTAGATAAACCCAAGGTCAAAAAAATCTATGGTCGCAACCCCTGAAACCACAAACGCAGCCACTCCTGCTTTCAAAGATGACTTTCGTGAAGGTATTCAATACTTTGGTGAACCGTTGGAGGGGTTCGACGAACTAGGCCGATCGCCCGTACTCAGCCCAGAAAAATCTGGCGTAACCGATCCTAGTGATCGCGCCGCCGTATTTCAAACCTTACTCGCCGCCGATGCATTGCGCTATCTAACTCTACAAGTCACCGCCAGCAAAGCATCAGGACACCCTGGGGGATTTGCTAGTAGCGCCGAAGCCGTAGCTGCATTTTATATGCTCGGTCACAAGAATATGCCCACCGAAGTCGGACACCATGCCCCAGGCTATTACAGCGCCATGTTTCTCGATCGCTCTCTCGAAGATATGGGCATCAGCACCGTCATGCAAATGCGCGATCGCTATCGCGAAAAACATGGCTTACTTGGTCACTTGTCTGGCTTCATCCCTGGAATTCTGGCTCCTGCGGGTCCCCTTGGACAAGGGCAGCATTTTGCAATGGCGGCGGCACTGTTACATCGCGACAAACTTTTTCCTGTGACGATGGGCGATGGTGGACTGGGCGAACCCTATCCGATTAGCTCGATCGCTCACTTTCATACCGCTTATCCCGAAGTCACCAATTTTGTGCCGATTCTAGTTTGGAACGGCTACAGTCAAGAGCATCACAGCATGGTTTCCACCAAGACCAATGCCGAAATGATTGCCTTCTGGAAAGGGAACGGTTTTGATGAAGTAATTCTTGTTGATGCGAAGGATTTTGATGATCAAAATCAACCCGAAGCCTATGTTAACAGTACAATCTTCTCTTTTAAACAACGTCTTGCTTTTACAGAAGCAGTTCTTGTGGGTGCAGATAGAGCCGCAAAACTAGCTTTTGGCGGTAAACTCACCGTGTTTATCATCAAACAACTCAAGGGCGCGGGTGTTCATGCCAGTGGTGCAAAATCCCATAACCTCTATGCCCATCACACCCTTGACAATTCTGATGTGGTTGCAGCCTTAAAAACCCGTGCGCTCAATCCTGAAGCATGGCAAACCGTTCGCACTAATCTGGAATGGGCAGGCGGCGGTTCTTCTTCCAAAACCGCAGTTACGGAATCCGTATTGCCATTAACCGATTTGGGAACTTTGCCTTTGGAAGAATATGCGATCGCTGAAGCAAAAATCTCGACAACCGCAATGGGGCGTTTAGTTGGCTATGTGGGACAAACCGACAAGCGCTACATTGTCACCAATGCCGATGGCAACGAAGCTTCAGGAATTGCGAATATTAACCAAGCTCTGAAAATCAACCATCCCACCAAAGATGATCTATATAATCAAGCCCCTGGTGGTCAAGTTTACGAACCCCTCAGCGAAGATGCCTGTGCAGGTTTAGCGGTTGGTTTAGCCCTGATGGGAAGTCGTACTCTCTGGTGTTCCTACGAATCCTTTGCGATTAATGGATTACCAATCTGGCAGACTGTCACTCAAGCAATGGCAGAACTCCGCCGTCCCACTCCTGCCACGGTTTGTTTATTTACCGCAGGTGCTTTAGAGCAAGGTCGCAACGGTTGGACACACCAACGCCCTGAAATCGAAGGTTATTTCGCCTCGATGATGCGGAATGGAAATATTTTCCCTCTCTTCCCTCTCGATGCGAATAGCATTCAAGTTTGTTATGACTGGGCGCTAAAAGCGGTGAATAAGGGCGTGGTAATCACCGCTAGCAAATCACCTTTGCCAATTCGGACAACCCTCGCGCAAACCACACAAGCTCTTGAAGATGGTGCGATCGCCTTGCAAGAAATTGAGGGTAGCCAAAAAGTAGTATTCGCAGTCATCGGTGACATGATGTTGATTCCTGTCTACGAAGCTGCTCAAAAGCTTGCCGAACAAGGTATCGGCTCTAAGATTGTCTCGATCATCAGCCCCCGCCGACTCTATCGCCCTACTGATGTGGCTTGGGATACCTGCTCTGAGCCTGATGGTAAGTTCCTGAGTGATGCAGAATTTGAGTCGTTCTTTGGTGGCGACGCGCTGATTGGTGTAGTCGGTGGCGCTTCAGCAATGCTCGAACCTGTGATGTTGCGTAGTAATAGCAAGCGCGATGTTTTCTCATGGAAACGTGGCGAAACCACAGCTTCGGCAGGTCAATTGTTTGAGTTCAATGGCATGAATGGTGAAGCGATCGCTAAGCGTGCGAAAGCATTAATCGACTAGTCAATTTGAACTTAAAAGAGGCTTGAACCCACGATTCAAACGTAGAGGCAATTCATGAATTGCCTCTACGTTTTTTTTAAGGACGCAGACAAAACTCAAGGATTAGCGGTGCGCCGCGCCGCTAATCTTTGGGTGGGAAGAGAGTATAATATTTCAAAAATGACATTCACTAAAATGATGTTCACCAGAAAAACGTTATTTGTGATCTTAGCGATCGCCCAAATTACGATCCTAAATTTCTCAAGCGCTGCCTCAGCCAGACCCATGAAGCTAGCAGTGCATCCGACTAATTCCAATGCTAATCGTCCCATCTGTCCTACAGAAGTTAGTATTAACGAACAAGGTCGTCCTTACTATGAAGGCGGCTATACGATTGATGGTAGTGCCAAATTAGATTGGCTAGCGGGTGCGTTTAAAATTGTGGCAAGCGATGAATTTAGCGTCACTTGGGGCGCAAAACTACAACAAAAATATCAAAATTGTCAAGCCACCGCAGGTATCGCGAAGTCAGAGGACGAGCCATTTCAAGGGCATTCATACTTACGAATGCAGGTTACGAAAGGTAAGGTCTATCTAATTTTGGACATGACCGCGATGTATGATGCAAATAGACTTACACCTGTCATTATCAAAAAAGAAGTCAAAGATGGTAATCCCATTTGGACATGGGCAGGTACAGATTAACTTTCTTAGGATAAATAATGCTACTACAGGGACAAAAAATTACGCTCACCATTGACGATCTCGCCGATAGCGGTGATGGGGTGGGGCGTTACGAAAACATTGCCATCTTTGTCCCTAATAGCGTCCCAGGCGATCGCATTTTGGCAAAGCTAGAATTTGTCAAAAAGAACTTTGCTCACGCCAGTATCGAAAAAATCTTCTCACCCTCAAGCGATCGCGTTTATCCCAAATGCATCGTTGCCGATAAATGTGGCGGATGTCAATGGCAAACGGTCAGCTATCCCGCGCAGCTACGCACCAAGCAAAATATTGTTTTGCAAGCATTACAGAGAATCGGTGGTTTCGATGGTGAAGTTCTAGAATCTCTAATTTCGCCAATTGTGGGTGCGAAAGAAGGCTTACATTATCGCAACAAAGTCACCTATCCCCTAGCGACTGGTCGAGATGGCAATATCAGAGCAGGATATTATCAAAAGGGAACTCATAAAATTGTCAATCTCAATCAATGCCCAGCCCAAGATATCCGCCTCGATCCAATGTTGGAAGAGATTAAGCGCGATATTCACAATCAATGTTGGGAAATCTATGATGAGAAGACGCATACAGGACTATTGCGCCATCTAGGATTGCGAATTGGGCGGAATACGGGTGAAGTGTTGATTACTTTAGTAACGCGAGATTGGGATGTTCCGAATTTAAGTGTATTTGCTCAAACTTGGTTAGACCGATATCCTAAAGTTGTGGGCGTAATTCTCAATTGCAATCCCGACAAAACCAATGCAATTATGGGAAGTGACAGCCGTTGTGTCGCTGGGAAGGATTATCTTCTCGAAAAATTTGCGGGTTTAACCTTCCGTTTACGCGCCGATACCTTCTTTCAGGTCTACACAGAACAAGCCGAGAAAATGCTCCATATCATTGAAGCAGAACTTGACTTAAAAGGAACCGAAGTTCTCTTAGATGCCTACGCAGGAATTGGCACGATCGCTTTGCCATTAGCAGAACAGGTCAAACAGGCGATCGCGATCGAAATTCAACCTCAAGCCACTGCCCAAGGCAAACTCAACGCCGAACTCAATGGCATTGATAACGTGGTATTCCACACTGGTAAAGTCGAAGAATTAATCAGCACTCTCAATCTGCAACCCGATATCGTGATCCTCGATCCCCCCCGCAAAGGTTGCGAACCTGAAGTGATTAAATATCTCCGTGAATCTGCCCCCGATCGCCTTGTCTATGTCAGTTGCAATCCCGCTACCCAAGCGCGAGATTTAAAATTATTGTGCGAAGGCGATCGCTACCAAATCACCCGCATTCAACCAATTGACTTTTTTCCCCAAACCTCTCACGTTGAGGCGATCGCCTTTCTCAAAAAATCGTAAACTTGAAATAAGGTTAAATTGCTATGTTTACAAAATTACGGATTCAAAATTTTAAATCATGGGCAGATACAGGGGAGTTTCGGATGGCTCCTTTGACGGGATTTTTTGGGACAAATAGTTCTGGAAAAACGGCAATTTTGCAGTTTTTGTTAATGCTAAAGCAAACTGTCGAGTCAAGCGATCGCAATCGGATTTTACATTTAGGCGGCGATCAATATAGCTATGTTGATTTAGGTACTACTTACGATATTAGTCATAGACATAAATTACCTGAAAAGATAAAGTTTTCTTTTGAATGGATACCAAAATATATTAATACTGGCAGTCTATTAATGCCTGTTCTACATATAACCACTCCTCTCATTCATTCATTCAATCAATACAAAAATAAACCACTCAAATTTGAGTCAGTTATTGATATTGAACAAGATCAAGTTAGTGTTGATTTTTTTAAATATTCATTTATAGTTGACGATTATGAATGGAACTATATTACTGTCATGAATTCTATAAAACCTAGTATTGAAGAACCAATTTATAAACTCTATAAGGATGGTAAGTTCTTTCAAAAATGGGAAGAAGTAGAAATTGCTCAAGGTCGTGCATTGTCTACAATTCAAAAAGCAGAAGATTTTCAAATATTGAAAAATTATGGTAGCAGATATCATTCAAATCCTATGTCCTATCCTCGCGAAAATACTTGGTTAACGACTCTTACACCTACTTATGAAGACTTATTTCAAAACACGTATTATCTTGCACCATTAAGGGAATATCCAAAGAGGACATATCTCTGGTCTGGTGAGCGCCCCAAAGATGTCGGAAGGTATGGAGATTTAACTGTTGCTGCTCTTCTTGCTTCTCGTAAAACAGACTTAGAAGTTGAGATTTCTGTAGCAAAAGCTCTAAAGGATTTGGGCTTAATTCATGGATTTAGATTGAACAGAATTACGCCTAATCGTGGCGATTATGAGATATTAGTGCAGAAGTCGCCTAATTCCGCAGAAGTATTAATTACTGATGTTGGATTTGGAGTCTCGCAAGTATTGCCAATCTTAGTATTATGTTACTACGCCCCCAAAGGCGCAACCCTCATATTTGAACAACCCGAAATCCATCTACATCCCTCAGTCCAAGCAGGACTCGCCGATATATTTATCGAAGTCATCAAAACCCGCAATATTCAAATTATTATTGAAAGCCATAGCGAACATTTACTAAGAAGATTACAAAGACGCATGGCTGAAGAAAAAGATGGATTTACTAATGATGATGCAGCACTTTATTTTTGCAAAATGAATGATCAAGGAGATTCAGAATTAGTAACTCTTGATATTGATGACTATGGCAATATTTGTAACTATCCCGAAGGATTCTTTGGTGACGAAATGGGCGATCTTGTTGCGATGACCGAAGCAGCTATCAATCGCCAGATGAATGTCGGAGCGTGAAAATGTATCAAATTGTCGATACAAATGTCCTGCTTGTCGCTAGTAAAAAAGCACCTCAAGCCTCCGAAACCTGTGAACTTGCCTGTGAAAAATATCTTCAAAATCTTATGCACGCAGGAGTATTGGTAATTGATAGTCAATGGCTAATCATCAAAGAATATATGAACAAAAATTCTCAAAGCGGACAACCCAGTGCTGGTGATAAATTTCTAAAATGGGTTCTACTGAATCACACAAATACCGAACGCTGCGAAAAAGTTGCTATTACGAAAATTGCCGAAAACGATTTTGCTGAGTTTCCAAAATCTCCATCTCTTGAAAAATTTGATCCATCCGATCGCAAATTTGTAGCAGTTGCTCTAACTCATCATGCTAAACCCGCGATCGCTAATGCTGTTGACTCTGACTGGTACAATCACAAACAAGCCCTTGCCGAACATGGAGTTAAACTTGATTTTCTATGTCCAGAACTATTTGATAGAAAGAGGTAATCATGAAGAGAATTGAAGTTGAAACAAGAACAATTCTATTGACTTTGACAGGCTCTAGGCTTTATCGAGTTCATAACGAAGATAGTGATTATGATTACAAGGGAATTTGTATTCCCACACTTCTTTATTTCATTGGCATACAAAACTTTGAGCAATTAGATAAGTTTGTTGAACCAACCTGCTTATATCCCGCCTTAACCGATACTGACAGCAATATCTATAACATCAAAAAGTTCTGTCATTTGGCAACACTAAACAACCCCAACATCCTTGAATTGCTATGGATAGACCGCAGCGAATATCTGGTTCTTACCAATTTTGGTGAATCTTTGATTGAAATACGGGACGCTTTTTTGAGTCAGAAAGTCTTTTACAGTTATTCTGGCTACGCTCAAGCGCAAATTAAAAAGGTGCAAACCCATAGAAAATGGTTATTGCGCTATAAAGAAGATCCTAATTTTTTCTCGTCGCCTCCCAATCCTCAAGACTATGGTCTATCAGAAAATCCACTTCGCAAAGAGCAGTTAAATGCGTTTCTGGAGTTTCTCTACATCCTGATTAAAGATGCTAGTCAATATAGTGAAGTTGCGACCGAGTTGTTAACTCATGTGGACTACAAGGGGCTACTCAAGCAATATCCATTAGCCGAAGAGTTGTTGCCAGCAGTGCAGTACTACACCAGATCAACCAACGATTTTGTGACCTTGCTGCACAATACACAAACCTATCGCCAAGCATTGCAAGAGTATGAAGCTTTTCAGTCATGGCGTAAAAATCGTAATTCCAAACGGGCGGCGATCGAAGAAAAGGTGGGCTACGACAGTAAGCACTCTGGTCATTGCTATCGTTTGCTCAAGTCTGGAATTGAAATCTTGAATGGTGAAGGAGTTATTCCTAATCGCGAAATTACAGGTGATGCTCAATTTATTCGCCAAATTCGCAATGGCGAAATACCATACGATACTTTGATTGCAGAAGTTGATGGGCTAACTACCAAACTGGCGATCGCCATGCAAAACACGAAACTGCCCAAATATCCAGATCAAAAGGCGATCGAAGAAAAGCAGATGGAGATTATTAAGGCATATCTTGAGTTTAAATAATTTAATAGGGATCAACATTAAATTATGATAGAAAAATAGTTGATCAAAATGTGTTAAACCATGACCTCACAGTATGCCTATATACGCGGAACATTTGTCCCCCTCGAAGATGCCACAATCAATATCCGCACCCACGCATTTTTATACGGTACGGCTGTATTTGAAGGGGTGAAAGCGTATTGGCTACCTGAAGAAAACCGTATGGCAGCATTTCGTCTTCACGAACATTACCAACGCCTGCTCCAAAGCTGTCGCATTATCGGATTGCAATCTCAACTTAGTATTGACACGATGGTAGATATTACCGTTGAATTACTAAAGCGCAATCAATGTAACACAGCTACTTATCTGCGTCCGATTATTTACAAATCAGATCTACGAATTGGACCAATTCTCAAAGTTCCCCATACCCACGATGATTTCTGCTTGTTCAGCTTGCCGATGGATGGCTATCTTGACACTAGCAATGGCATCAAGGTTGGGGTATCCTCGTGGCGGCGTTTAGATGACAATGCGATTCCTGCTAGGGCAAAAGTCAATGGTGCTTATGTGAATACAGCCCTTGCCAAAACCGATGGCTATGCTTCTGGTTTTGATGATGTGATTGTTTTGACTAATGAAGGTCATGTTGCTGAAGGAAGTGCGATGAACCTGTTTTTAGTAAGAGATGGAAAGCTCGTCACTAGTTCCGTTACGGATAATATTCTGGAAGGGATCACTCGCAACTCGATAATGGAACTAGCGGCTAAAGAACTAGGTATCGAAACCGTATCCCGCACAATCGATCGCACTGAGCTATATATTGCCGATGAAGCCTTTTTTGTTGGCACGGCGGCCGAAGTTACACCAATCATCAGTGTTGATCATCGTCCTGTTGGCGATGGCGTTGTCGGCGAGATTACGAGCAAACTTCGCGATTTGTATAGCAAAGCTATTCACGGACTATTACCCGCTTATCAGTCTTGGCTAACCAAAGTATAAATAAAAAAGGCGGCGCGAAGCGCCGCCTTTTTTATTCGATAACTTGAAAAACAAAACTAACTTTGTCGCCTTTTCCTAACGAAATGCGATCGCCTGCTCGCAGCTTATGACGATTGCCCGCAGGAAGAGGCAAGTTGTTGATATAAGTACCATTTGAGCTACCAGTATCTTCAAAATAAAAAGAACCACCCTCAGCCCGAATGTCAGCATGAATCCGCGACACAATATCTGAATCAGGAAAACCTGATACGTCAATATCAGGTGGGATAACCATGTTTGGTTTGCCAATATGCACTACGGGCAGATGGGCGGGAATTTCAATATTGAGATTGGTTTGAATGTGGAGTAAGGACGCTGCAAACTGTTGTAATTGCGTGCTTGCATTGGCAGATTCAGGTTGCGGTATCGGATTAAGATCGGGTTCAGGATACAGCGCAACTTCTGCTAGTTCTTGAATTTCGGGTAGATTATTCTCGGCAGGATTATTTTGGGGAACATTATTTGGGGCGACATTAGGGATGTTCGCAACTTCTGAACTTAAATTTTCCAAAGAACCTGTTCCCATAGTATTGTCTTCAGTCATTTCGTTAGGTAAAGAATTGGACATGGAATTGGAGATCGCTACTTGGGGTGGAATGCTTACTGGTTCATTCAGATTAAAACCGCAATGTCCACAAAACTTGGCATCCGACAACATCGCTGAATGGCAGTTGGGACATTGGATATTTTTGACAATCGGTAATGGTGTAAAGCAAGCTTCACAGTTTACAGCCCCGTCAGGGTTAGAATGAGCGCAACTAGGACAGGTAATCATAAAGTAACTTAGGTGGGAAACTTAGATAGGTAGCTAGATCCTGAAAGCTGTAGCGCACGCGCAGCGTGCGCTACAGCTTTCGGGATCTAGCTTGGAAGGTCAAGGACTGGGCGGGACTTGTAATACAGTCTTAGACGCAATCCGAGTTTTCTTACGTTCAGCTTCGCTCAGCGCCGTGCCAGTTTGTAGGCGAGTTGCATTGTTTTGCAAGATTGTCGAAGCATTATGATCACCCATTTGCAAAGCGGTTTTTGCAGCAGATTGTAACATTGTCGCCGCCCCAGCGCGATCGCCGTCCTGTAGCTTTTGTTCTGCAAGTTGAGTTTGCCGATATTTACCTAAAGCTAAAAGATAATTCTGTACTTGTGGATCGACCTGTGGCTGATAGTCCGCGACTAAATCGGCGGCGATCGCTATTGGTGGTGAAAGTGAATTAATTTGCGCCAAGGTGGGGACATCAAAACGCACTTGGGCTGACAAAAGTGGAATTTCCGAACTAGCGGGATGAGCTTCAAGGTAACTAGTGGGACTGATATAAATATTAAATAGCACCACTCGCTCGACATCGGTCATCAGATCTCCCAATCTGACAATAATTGCATTGCCCTCGGTTTGATAAGGCAATTCGATTGTGTCTGGAGCAACTTGGGCGATCGGCTTTAATTCGGCAAGGCGGACATGGGGTTGAAGCTGCAAAATTAAATGGGCGTTAGTCAGCCCGATCGCTTGCACCCGTTTTAATAATCTTTGAAATTCTGACCCCGCCGCCGCAGGATCGGGAATATACGTCATTGTCCCACCACCCGCGTCGGCGATTTTTTCTAGCACATCCTGATTCCAACTATCGCCGAAACCGAGGCTATGCAAGGTCATATTGTACTCAGTTGCTAGGCGCGAAAACTGGAAGCAGCGATCGTTATCACCATGTTCATTTTCGCCATCGGTCAACACAAATATTTGGCTGACTCGACCATCTTTGCCCTTACTGGTTTCCTGCAAGCCTAGCTTGATGCCATCATCGATACAAGTACCGCCCGAAGCCTTTAACGATTGAATTTTTTCTTTAATTGATTCAAGTTTATCAACCGCCTGATTTTCGACCACCACATGAGCCTTATGATCAAAGCCAACCACACTAATCCGATCCTGAAGATACATTTTATCAACCAGATCACGAGCCGCCCGTTTGACCGTATCCAAGGGCTGTCCGCCCATTGAGCCACTGTGATCCAATACTAGGCAAAGATTCAAAGGCGCGTTATTGCCGTCAACAGATGTACTAGCCGAAACGGCGATCGCTAATTGCCGTTGGCTACTGCCTTGACTACTATCAAGATGGCGATCGCTTAACTTACAGGTCAAATTCACGCTCATTTAAGCTTCTATCCCTAATATTTCAAAAGATTTTTCTAGGATTTCATCGGGATCAAAGGGCTTGGTCATATATATATCAGCACCGACATCCTTACCGCGATCGCGATCGAATTCCTGCCCCTTCGCCGTCAGCATAATGATATATACATCACTCAAGGCTGGGTCAGCTTTGATGTTCTGACAAACCTCGTACCCATTCATCTTGGGCATCATCACATCTAAAAATACTAAATTCGGTTTTTCGCTGCGAATAGTCTCAAGCGCTTCTAATCCGTTAGTTGCTGTTAATATTTCTACGTCATGATCCTCTAACTCTTCTAGAGTCTGCTCCAAGAGCAAGCGAATATGCGGTTCGTCATCAACAATTAATAGCTTCTTTGACATTGTAAAGCCCTTGAGTTTGCTCACTCCTAATGTATCACTTGACTGTTGCATGGAACATACAAAAAATGTAGTGGCAATTCATGAATTGCCACTACATTTTTTATGTTTACACAAACTCAGCTTCAAGCATTTCAGGTTGTTGTTGCGGACGGGGATCGAACTCGAATAGAGAATAGACAACATCACGGCGGATTTGCGTCATCATGTCTAAGAAGATTTCGTAACCTTCACTCTTGTATTCAATCAAAGGATCTTTTTGTCCATAACCGCGTAAACCTACCGACTCGCGCAAAGCTTCCATTGTTTGCAAATGATCGCGCCAGAGTGCATCAATACGCTGCAATATAAAAAAGCGCTCAGCTTGACGCATCAAACCAGGTTGAAGATTTTCCACCTGAGCTTCTTTGATTTCGTAGGCGCGGCGTACTTCTTCACGGAGAAAAGCTTGGATTTCGGGCAGGAACATATCATCTAGTTGATCGGCTTGAAGATCTTGTAAGAGATTCACAAATTCCTTCACCTTCTCCACCATTTTAGGAAGGTTCCATTCTTCGGGTGGCAGTTCGGGATTGATATAGGCGTTGACGATATCATCCATCGTCCGCTCAGCATACTCGATTACGCGATCGCGTAGATCCTCACCCTCCAACACCCGACGGCGCTCTGCATAAATAGCTCGGCGCTGATTGTTCATCACTTCATCATATTCAAAAACCTGCTTACGGATGTCGTAATAGTAGGTTTCCACCTTCTTTTGAGCATTCTCTAAGGCACTGGTGAGCATTCCCGAACTAATCGGCATATCTTCTTCAACGCGGAAGGCATTCATCAACCCTGCCACGCGATCGCCCGCGAAAATCCGCATCAAGTTATCTTCCAAACTCAAAAAGAATCTTGTGGAACCAGGGTCTCCCTGACGACCGCATCGACCGCGTAGCTGGTTATCGACACGGCGAGATTCATGGCGCTCCGTACCGATGACATGCAAGCCATTCAGTTTGGTTACTTCGGCATGTTCAGCATCGGTGACAGATTCGTATTCACGCTTAATTAAGACGAACGCATTGCGTAGTTTCTGAATGACTTCATCATCCGTGGGCGCTTTTTCAGAAGCAACCGCTAACATTTCTTCTGCTTCCAGTTCGTTTTGACTCATGCGACCGAGTTTTGCTACGGCAAAATCAACGGCTTCCTTCAACAGCACTTGAGCATCTTTAGAGAGTTCGCAAGGATAGAGACTGTCAGAAACTTTCCAGTTTTTTTGTTTTTTCTCCTCTGAAGTTGTCCCGAATCCCTGTCCCTTTTGAGGGCGATCGCTAAACATTCTCTGACCTTGATTAGTGAAGTCGTCATCATCATCAGGACGAACGATCTGCGGCATGAAGTTTTCCCGCACTTTGAGCCGCGCCATATAGTCAGCATTACCACCAAGGATAATGTCAGTACCACGACCAGCCATATTCGTAGCGATCGTGATTGAACCTTTACGACCTGCTTGCGCGACAATTTCGGCTTCACGCTCTACATTCTCAGGTTTCGCATTCAGCAGATTATGGGGAATATCTTTCTCAATCAATAACTGAGCGAGTACTTCCGATTTCTCGACACTAGTGGTTCCGATCAAAACGGGGCGACCTGCTTCATGCATCTCCCGACATTCTTCCGCAACGGCTCGCCATTTGGCAGCTTCAGTTTTGTAAACGACATCCGACCAGTCACTACGTCCACTTTTTTGATTGGTGGGCATAGTCGTAACTTCGAGATTATAGATTTTACCGAGTTCTGCTTCTTCGGTTTTCGCCGTACCAGTCATGCCACCTAGTTTTGGATAGAGCAGGAAGAAGTTTTGATAGGTAATTGTGGCAAGAGTTTGGGTTTCATTTTCGATCTGCACCCCTTCTTTAGCTTCGATCGCCTGATGTAAACCATCACTCCAACGACGACCAGGCATGACCCGCCCTGTAAATTCATCAACAATGGTTACTTCACCCTCACGCACAATGTAATTCACATCACGCAGGAATAATTCTTTAGCTTTGAGAGCATTAAACACATAATGCGCCCAAGGATCGGCTTGGTCAAATAAATCTGTAACCTTGAGTAGGTTTTCGGCAAGCTCAAAACCTTCGTCGGTCATGACCACATTACGTTGCTTTTCATCAACCTCGTAATGGGTTTCAGGTAGCATTTGGGCGGCGATATCCACTGCGCCGATATATTTCTCCGTGGGGCGCTCGACCATACCCGAAATAATCAGGGGGGTTCTCGCTTCGTCAATCAAAATCGAGTCAACTTCGTCAATTACGCAAAAGTTAAAGGGGCGCTGCACCACTTCTTCAATGCTAGTCGCCATGTTGTCACGCAGATAGTCAAATCCGAGTTCGCTGTTGGTTGCGTAGGTGATATCACAGAGATAGTTTTTACGGCGATCGCTTGGCTCCATTGAGTTTTGGATCAAACCTACAGACATCCCCAAAAAACGATGTACTTGCCCCATCCATTCTGCGTCACGTCGCGCTAGGTAATCATTCACAGTAACTACATGCACGCCTTTACCTGAGAGAGCATTGAGATAGCTAGGCAATGTTGCAACGAGGGTTTTACCTTCACCTGTTTTCATTTCCGCAATCTCACCGCGATGCAAGATCATGCCGCCGAGCATCTGTACATCATAATGACGTAACCCCAATACACGGGTCGCCGCTTCACGGACTACGGCAAAGGCTTCAGGCAGTAATTCATCAAGGGGTTCGCCTTTTTCTAGTCTTTGTTTAAACTCTCCTGTTTTTCCTTGTAATTCGCGATCGCTTAGCGCCGCTAACTCTGGGGCGAGGGAGTTGATGAGAGCCACGTCGGGACGGAGTTTGTCGAGCTTGCGCTTGTTAGGATCGCCAATCAGGTTTTTTAGGTTAAACATAGCTACCGAATGCAGTTAAAACAGGGATTTGAAATCAGAAATGTGAAACAGGAGATGTACCAAACGTGATATTTAATACGATTTTGGAATACCATTATATATTACCCGACTGTTGAGACTACAAGCTTCGGTTAACCGAAGCAATGATTAAACCTCAAGCGGTAATTTACCTTGATTAAGAATAAGCGATCACCCAAGTCCTAATTTTTAAGCCCTAATTTTTGGCATAATATAATATGGGCTTTACGCATTGACAGGAATATCGATCTATGCAGTCAATCAGAGACAGATGGTGTGAGATTGTCCAAAATAAATTGGCGAATGACAGGTATAAATAAGCTATCATCGACACTGACTGTACCTCCTACAAAAATTAGCTCATCCTTCACCTCGTCAAACAAGTCTTTTTTGGGTAATTTTCTCGAAGTAAAAAGCGGTTCACACT
>JANMFC010000526.1:0-65584 GCA_031377675.1 Pseudanabaena sp. OTE_70b_metabat_355
ATGCCTACTCAAACCAAAAATTGTTGGAGCGGGCAAAGCCCGCCCCAACAGTTTTTGCTTTTAATAAATTTTCAATCCTAAAGAGTAAAATAGCAGGCAGATGTTAGGAAAAAATTTAATGAGCGATCGCTTAGTTCGAGCTACTGCTGCCAACGGTAGAGTCAGGGTTGTCGGTGTAAGTATCACCGATTCTTTAAATGAAGCCTATCGCCGCCATCGCTTATCGCCAGTAGCGATCGCCGCATTAGGTAGAGCAATGAGTGCGAGTTTGTTGCTGACTTCAAACATGAAACAGCCACAAGCTAGGGTGAATGTGCGGATTGCTGGCGATGGTGGATTAGGGCTAGTTTATGCCGATGCTGGCTTTAATGGCACTGTACGCGGTTTTATCTCCAATCCCATGTTTGATGTGCCAACACTTGCCGACGGCAATCAAGATGTTGGCAAAGCGATCGGAGCCATAGGGCTAATGAAGGTTTTGCGTGATGTCGGTTATGGCGAACCCCATAGCAGCACTGTTGAATTAATTTCAGGCAACATCGCCGATGATGTGTCTTGGTTTCTGGCGACATCTGAACAAACTTACTCCAAATTAATTCTTACAGAAATAATTACCCCTGAGATTATTGATACTGAAAGCGATCAATTACCCGTGCAGTTTGCCGCAGGGCTGTTATTGCAAATCATGCCAAAAGCCACATTAAGAGCTGCCAAAACCGCGAATCTATCCCAAGAAGATTTGCTCAAACAGTTGGAAGTTAAGAGCGACATCACTAAGTTTAAGGATCTGCTAGCAGAAGGCAAGGCGATCGAGGATGCGATGCTTGAGCTTTTTGCGGACATGGAGATTGATATATTGCCCTTGAGCAAAGATGTGCGCTTTCACTGCCCATGCACACTCGATCGGATGTTAGCGGCGATCAAAATGTTTGGTGAAGAAGATCTGCGATCGATGATCAATGAGGATCATGGCGCTGAGGCTACTTGTCATTTTTGTGGCGAGGTTTATCACGCTACCACCGAGCAGTTAAATAATTTGTTGACAGAATTGCGCGTTGAAGCAAAAGCTTAGATTTATCCAAAAACCCCCCCTACAAAACCTATGACAGTTAACGCACAGATCGGCATTATCGGTGGCAGTGGACTTTATAAAATGTCCGCCCTGACCGATATTCAAGAAATTAGCATCGATACACCTTTCGGTAAAACGTCAGATGTATTTATCTACGGCAAATTATCAGGAACTCCCGTTGTCTTCTTAGCCAGACATGGGCGATCGCACCATCTTCTCCCTACCGAAGTTCCCTATCGCGCTAACGTCTATGCCATGAAAAGCTTGGGTGTGGAATATATCATCTCCGCTTCGGCAGTTGGCTCGTTACAAGAATATGCCAGACCACTCGATATCGTGCTTCCCGATCAATTTATCGATCGCACCACCAGCCGCACATCCACTTTCTTTGGTGAAGGCATTGTCGCTCACGTTGCCTTTGCTGAGCCAATTTGCAAATCGTTGCTATCAGTCCTAGCCGCATCTGCGGAAATGGTGGATTTGGGGCGCAGTAAGGTGCATAAAGGTGGGATTTATGTCTGTATGGAGGGACCCGCTTTCTCTACTAAGGCAGAATCGATACTGCATCGGAGTTGGGGCGCGAAGGTGATCGGCATGACCAATGTTACTGAAGCCAAGCTCGCCCGTGAAGCCGAAATTTCCTACGCGACTCTAGCGCTTGTCACCGACTACGACTGTTGGCATGAGGAGCATGAGAGCGTCACCGTGGAAATGATTGTCCAGAATTTACATAAAAATGCTACGAATGCCCAAGCGGTAATTCAAAATGCGGTGGCAAAAATTGCTGCAAATCCTCCTAAATCGGAAGCACATCACGCTCTCAAAACTTCGATTTTGACTGACCTAAGTAAAGTGTCTGACTCAAGCCGCGATCGCTTAAAAGTTATTTTACAAAAATATCTTTAAAAATCGCCCCCTAGCCCCCAATTCTGGGGGAACAAGAAAATAAAATTCTTTCAAAGTCCCCCAGAATTGGGGGATTTAGGGGGCTTAGAGCAATCGAAACGTAGACAGTTAGACTTGTGTGTACACGGCAGCTTGAAAAGGGGGGAGAATCAGCAATCAGCTAGAGTTAGTTGAGAGAGGTATAATTTTTGTGGGTGATTACTTTAGTTGGGTGTAACTATGACAAAAATAGGCGAGAAAGGACTAAACGCTCAAGACATCAAAGAAAGAGATAGCTTGAGCGATCAACTTGAAAAAGCTTTTAGTGAGGTTGAACAGTCCATCAACAAATACCAACAAAGGGTTGACGAGATTAATGGCTGGCTTATTGAGATGAGAGAAAAGTTTCAAGCTTACTATGATGATCGCTCAGGAAATTGGCAACAAAGCAAAGATGGCGGGTCTTCTGTGTATGATGAATCTTTTAAAAACGACTGGGATAACTTTAGGTATCTAGAAGGATTTGAAGATCAGGAAGAAATGCGTGATTTACTGGAAACTTGGGTGTCAGATTTAAAAAAATTGCCTAAGCGTCCTGATCGCCGAACAAAAGCAACCCCACTATTCACAAGAAAACTTTAGAAAAGCACAACTGGCAAGCTGTAACTTTTGTCGAGTCTGCGCTCACCCAAATCAAAACCTGCCAGAAATAAGCAGTTCAGAAATGTGATGATCGTGCTACTCCGCACTATAGCTTTTCAGGAGTAGCAAAATATTTAATTGGATCAGTGGTTAAATCCGAACAAATCAAAAAACATATTTGTGGTTAATATATGGTTCTCACAATTTCACCACCAGAAGCTAATGCATCCACTACGCAACCTAGTGATGTCGTTAAAGATGGCGAAAATCGAGTTGCTCTAACAGGAATTAGTTGGATAGCCTATCAACAAATTCTCCATGCTCTCCCACAAAGTCGCGCTGCAAGGTTAACCTACGATCGCGGAATCCTAGAAATTACAAAGTCATCACAAACCCATGAGTTTTCAAGATGCCTAATCGAGCGTTTTATTAGAATTTTAGTGCTTGAAATGGGGATGAAACTAAAAACAATGGGTTCAACCACGATGAATTTTGAAAATTTGCAGCGTGGTGCTGAACCAGATTGTGCTTATTACATTCAAAATCAGCCTAATGTTGCAGGAAAAAACGTTGATTTTAGCCAAGATCCGCCACCAGATCTCGTTGTGGAAGTGGATATCACTCATACAGACATTAATAAAAATAAGCTTTATGCGAGTATGGGTGTGCGTGAGTTTTGGCGTTATAACGGTCAAGAATTAAAGATTTATACATTGCAAGAGACGAATGAAGAAAAGAGTTATCGGGAATGCGATCGCAGTCCTACTTTTCCTTGGATGCAGAAGGAATATCTCTATAATTTTCTAGCAGAAGCTCGACAAGATGAAATTGCCGCCGAACTAAAATTTCGGGCTTTTGTGAAAGAGAAACTTGATGAAGGAAAAAAATAAAGCGTGACTCAAATATTTACCACGATCGCCTCTTTGCGTAATCACCTAAAATCAAAGCAAAATCTTGGACAGACCTCAGTGGGACTTGTGCCAACGATGGGAGCTTTGCATATTGGACATTTGAGCTTGATTGATCGCGCTCGTGTGGAAAATACTTGCGTTGTTGTCAGCATATTTGTGAATCCGCTCCAATTTGGTAAGGGTGAAGATTTCGAGAAATATCCGCGTACACTAGAAAGCGATCGCCAGATTTGTGAGACTGCGAATATAGATGCAATTTTTGCGCCTAGTGCTGATGAAATTGGCGTAAATGATCCGAATGTGACGCAAGTAATCCCACCGCCCGAAATGATGAATATTATGTGTGGGCGATCGCGGCTTGGACATTTTCAAGGTGTAGCGACTATTGTGACTAAGCTTTTAAATATCGTCCAACCCGATCGCGCCTATTTCGGCGAAAAAGATGGTCAACAATTAGCGATTATTCGGCGATTAGTTAATGACTTGAATATGCCTGTCGAGATTATTGGCTGCCCTACATTGCGTGAACCCAGTGGATTAGCCTACAGTTCTCGCAATCAATATCTATCAGAAAGCGATCGCCTACTTGCACCGCATCTTTATCAGAGCTTATTAAAAGGGAAACAAGTATTTTCTCCAGATTGTACCGAAATTTCAGCAGCAGCAATCCTTGCAGCATCTAGTGATTATTTGTCTAAGCTACCCGCGATCGCCCTAGAGTATATTCAGCTAGTTGATATCAAAACCATGCAACCATGCCATACAATTACCTCTAGTTCCGAGTTAATGTTGGCGATCGCCGCTCGCATTGGCAATACACGTTTGATCGATAATATTTTGCTAAATCAAACTCTAAGCCAGACTATCCCCGCTAGAAAACCAATTATCGCCATCGATGGACCCGCAGGAGCAGGTAAATCCACGGTGACAAAACTGGTTGCTAATAAATTAGGTTTATTATTTTTAGATACTGGCGCAATGTATCGCAGCGTCACTCTGGCGGTCTTGAGAGAAGGAATTGACCTAAATGATCATCAAAAAGTCGAAGCGATCGCCACTAAATCGCAAATTCAACTTTTTGCCAATGCGATCGCAGGACAACCGATGCAAGTCTTACTTAATGGCGAAGATATTACTACCGCGATCCGTCAGCCCGAAGTTACCGCCAATGTATCGGCGATCGCCGCCCAATCGGCTGTGCGCGAAATTTTGGTTAAGCAGCAACAAATCATTGGTCAATCAGGCGGTGTGGTCATGGAGGGGCGCGACATTGGAACCCATGTATTTCCCAATGCGGAAGTGAAAATCTTTTTAACCGCATCAGCATCGGAACGCGCTAAACGTCGCCATGCCGATCTGACTGTCCAAGGTCAAGTTGCCCCCGATCTCGCCACCTTGGAAAAGGAAATTAGCGAACGCGATCGGCAAGATTCTACCCGCACCCATGCTCCCTTAATCCAAGCAGAAGATGCAACTTTAGTGAATACCGACAGTCTAACCATAGAAGAAGTGGTAGATCTAATTTGTATGCAAGTAAAAAGTAAAAAAATGAAAAAAATATTCCCAATCACCAATCACCGATCACCAATTACCAAATTATTCCTAATTTCTATTTCACTCTTAGCGATCGCCGCTAGCTCTTTACCCGCGACTCAAGCTCAAAATGCAAATACGGCGCTCACAATTCGTGCTGATGTCCAAGAGGCAAACTCAATTACGGGGGTGGTCACCGCTACGGGTAATGTCAAAATGACCTATCCTGCGCGACAAATTGACGCGATCGCTGAGCAAGCGCAATATTTCTCAAAAGAGCAGCGTGTAGTTTTAACGGGTAATGTTGTAGTTACACAAGAGGGCGTGAATAGCATTAAGGCGCAAACGATCACCTATCTTGTTAGCGAAGGGAAGTTTCTGGCGGCTCCCCAAAACAATCAACAAGTCGAAACAATTTACATTGTGCCAGATCGTGAACTGGCGACTACTCCCGCCACATCCGCCTCACCAATAGAACAGATCAAGCCTGCATTCAAAAAACAGCGCGTCAGTCCTCCGACAACTCCAAGCATTCCTTAGATTTATGCGAAAAATATTGCAGTCTATTTAAGAAATTCCATCGTACTGTCTTTGATTTAAAAATGGATACACTTTCCCTTTTTCCTACAGACGATGGCTCTGTCACTTTTTGGTCAGAGACATTTCAAGAAACTTTCCATAGCTCCCACGGGGCAAAGCATGAAGCCGAAGCAAAGTTTGTGATCCCTGCCAAAATTGCTGAAAAAGCGCAAACTCAAACTCAACTGAATATTCTCGATGTTTGCTATGGCTTGGGCTATAACAGCGCCGCCACGATCGCTACAGTTTTTAATCTTGTTGAGTTGAACAGCGATCGCCTCGCAAATCCGATCGCAAAGTTAAACATCATTGCTCTTGAGAATAATCTCGAAGTTCCCCAAAAGGCGATCGCATTAGGTTTGGTAGATATCTGGGAACCTGCGATCACCCAAATCCTCGAAACCGCCGCCACTACTCAAACTGTAACTACCGAAAATCTATCTTTACAATTAATCATCGGTGATGCTAGGCAGACCATTGCTCAAGTAGCAACCGCATGGGCGGATGCCATCTTTCTCGATCCCTTCTCGCCGCCCCATTGTCCGCAGCTTTGGACAGTAGAATTTATCCAACTTTTAGCAAATTGCTTGAAACCAAACGGCTATCTCGTCACTTATTCAGCATCCCCCGCCGTTCGGAAAGCAATGCTCAATGCTGGTTTACAGATTGGCGCGATCGCCCCGATTGGACGCAAATCTCCCAGCACGATCGCCGCGTTTCCACCGACATCATTACCACCACTTTCTGAGACGGAAGTTGCCTTTTTAAATACTCGTGCGGCTATTCCCTATCGAGATCGCCATCTCCAAGGGACAGCAGCCGAAATTATCGCCACCCGTCAAGCTGAACAAAATAACAGCGAACTGCCATCAAGTTCTCGCTTACGGAAAAATCTTTATTTGCGACTCGATCGCACTAAGGAGCTTCTCCTGTGACCAATTTTGATAAAGATGCGAGGCGATCGCTGCACCACCCGCACCAACTCCTTCTTTAACAAAGCCCTGTTCATAGGCTCGTAACTGCGAAAATTGGGATGTGGCAAAACTCAGGGTCGTAGCTAGTAATGGTACATCACTAACATCTAGAGCCAAATCCACTGTATTACCTGTAGAATCTTCTGCAACCCAGCGCGTAGTCCCAACCACGATCGCATCAGAATTCCATGTTAGATTTTTATATTTAGCGATCGCTCTAGCAAGGGCATAAACCGCTAACATTTGCGTCCCTCCCGCTAGCAATACACCACCATGACGACTCGCGGCGATCGCCATTCCTGCTACGACAATTTGCATGGGATCGCCTACCGCCGCGACAATTTTTAAGGGTGATGGATGTTGATCAAGTTTGGCTAATCCCTTTTGGACAATCTCCCATTTCTGCTCATGGTTACAAGTGGGATGGGAACTATTGACGCGATCTTTTGCCTCAATTCCCAAGGCGGTGAGTACTGCTAACGCCGTAGTCGTCCCCCCCACCACACATTCACTCAAAATCACATAAGCCCCTGATTTAGCTAATTTCTCGCCCCAGACTAAGCCTTGTACAAATAATTGCAATACAACTTCAATCGGTAATGCTTGCCCTGTACTCAGACATTTTGCAGGTTGTCCGCCAAGGGCGATCGCTTCTACGGTGGGGGCGATCGGTAAGCCAGCGTCAAAAATAAACAGTGGGAGCTTTTGGGCGGCGATAACTGCACGGGAAATTAAGACAGGCGATGCACCTGCGACTAAGGGGGGCAAGGGAAAATTTGGATTTGCGCCTGTGGCAAGAAATTCAGCATCAGCGATCGCCGTATATTTCCGATCTTCGGGTGTGGCTCCTGCTGCGGAAATATTTGGAATCAGCCCTGTTTCCGTAAATCCCAACACACAAGCAAATACTGGCTGTTTACTAGAATAGGTTGCGAGCCAAGCTTGGGCTTTTTGATGTTGTGTATAAATTTTGATCATCAAATTGCATCGCTCTGCGCTAAAAACAAATTTAGAAGGAAGTTTAAGAATGCCGCGAAGCGGCATTCTTAAACTTCCTTCTAGAGATTTAGACAGTTGCCGCCGTCCGCTTGCGTCTACCAGCGCTAGCAGTCACCGCACCAGTTTTAGCAGGAGTTTCCACCGCGTTAACTACTGCGGCGCTATTTCCATTAGAACCATTGCCATTAGAAATCACAGCTTCAGGTTTAGGAATGACCTTCACATTACCTGCTTTTAGAGTCACGCCTAACGCATTAGGTTTAGCCGCAGGAGCAGGAGCCGATTGTGTCGAATTTGGTGGTGTTTGTAATAGGAAGACAATCACTGGCTTGCTTTGGATTTGTTGACGCAAGACGCGGGTGAGGTCACGCTCCAATTGACCGCGTAAACCAACCCAATCCACTTCCAGAGAACCAACGTTACGCGCAAAGTTACCCCAAGAATTAGCTAGGGAATTATCGATCGCCTTAGCAACCAGAGCAATAATCTGCGAATGTTCCATCGGCAAGACCACGCCGCTTAGTTGAATGTCTGGATTGGTGGAGAGCTTACCATCTAGCCCAACTGATACAGCGATCGTAAAGATACCTTCGCCAGAAATTTGTTGGCGATCGCGCAATACATCACCCTTGACCATGCCATCGCGAGAAGAATCAACCAGTTCCACACCAGAAGGAACCTTATCCACAATCCGCATATAGTCTTGACAAACTTCGACAACATCACCATTCTCGGCGATCACAATGTTCTCGTGAGGAATACCCATTGCTTCCGCCATTTTTGCGTGCTGTTTGAGCATTCTCAATTCACCGTGAGCAGGGAAGAAGAACTTCGGACGGACAAGAGCCAACATCATTTTATGTTCTTCTTGAGAACCATGTCCTGAAACGTGAATACCTTTGTCGCTACCATAAATTACATCCGCACCTAGAGCCATCAAGCGATCAATGGTACGCACTACAGGAATAGTATTACCTGGAATTGGATTAGCAGAGAAGATGATCGTGTCACCTTGACGCACTTCCAGTTGTTTGTGACTGCAATTTGACATCCGCGTAAGCGCCGACATTGATTCACCTTGGGAACCCGTAGTCAAAATCAAAATTTGATCATCGCGATAACGACGCAGATTTTGCAAAGGTTGGAATAGATCATCGCGACATTTGATATAGCCAAGATTACGCGCATGGGCAATTACGTTCAGCATTGATCGCCCGACTACACCGACTACGCGCCCTTGCTTATCGGCAATATCCAAAATCATATTTACGCGATGGACGGAAGAAGCAAAAGTGGTGATAATCACGCGACCTTTTGCCATCATGATATATTTCTCAAGGTTGGGATATACTGCGCGTTCCGAAGGCGTAATTCCAGGCCGTTCAGCATTGGTGGAATCGCTAATCAAAGCCAATACGCCTTTTTCACCATGTTCAGCGAGACGAGCAAGGTCAAAGAATTCACCATCAACGGGGGTATGGTCAATCTTGAAGTCACCTGAGTGAATGACGATACCAGCAGGAGTATTGATGGCGATCGTGAAACTATCGGCGATCGAGTGGGTGTTGCGAATGAATTCGACAAAGAAGCTCGTACCGACACGGACAACATCACGGGGCATGACGCGGCGGAGTTCGGTGCGATTTAGTACACCTGCTTCACGAAGTTTGTCTTCGAGCAAAGCCATCGCTAAGCGAGGCCCGTAAATAACAGGAATTTCAAACTGCTTCAAATGGAAAGAAATCGCACCGATATGATCTTCATGTCCGTGGGTGACGATCATGCCTTTGATGCGATGCTTGTTTTCGCGCAAGTAAGTCATGTCTGGCAAGACTACGTTTACCCCTGGCATCATGTTGTCAGGGAAAGACAAGCCACCATCAAGGAGCATGATTTCATCGTTATATTCAAATACCCATGTATTTTTACCGATTTCATGGAGTCCGCCGAGGGCGATAATTTTAAGAGCAGGAGCGTTGGTTGTAGCTGTAGGCATATTTTTGATAAGTAAAAAGGTAAAAGGAAAAATTGGGAAGTTGAATGTTTAATTCAACTCAATTTGGTGGTGATGGAAAACTTTGCGGTGATAAATACCTAGATAGAGTGACTAGAAAGGTTTAGACCCCCACGAGTTCATCATTATCAGCAGTAGTCGGTCTCTATGTCTCTGGATAGAAGCTAGCAAGTTAGGTTAGGGGAGAATTCCCACTTGTTGTAATACAATCTTCAGTTTTGCTTCGAGTTCAGCATTGCCTGCAACTAAGGGCGATCGCACCACGCCTGTATCTAATCCCAACAATCGCAAAGCCACTTTCAGAGGAATTGGATTACTGGTTATAAATAAAGCCTTAAACAATGGGAAAAGCTGAATATGAATGCGCTGAGCTTCTTGCACGTTACCTGCGACAAAGGATTGCATCATGGTTTGCAGTTGATTGCCAACTAGATGGGAAGCTACGCTCACAACTCCCTTTGCACCGACCGCCATCAATGGCAATGTCAGAGAGTCATCGCCTGAATAGATCGCAAACTCGGCAGGTGTGAGAGCGCGAATTTGGCTGGCTTGATCTAAATCACCTGTAGCTTCTTTAACGCCAATAATGCTAGGAATTTCGGCTAACTTCGCAATGGTTTCAGGTTCGAGCTTACAACCTGTCCGACTAGGCACATTATAGAGAAGAATCGGAAGCTCTGGTGCAGCCTCAGCGATCGCCCGAAAATGAGCATATAGTCCCTCTTGCGGAGGCTTGTTGTAGTACGGTGTTACCTGTAGTGTACCATCTAATCCCAGATGTGCGGCTTTTTCAGTCGCAGCGATCGCTTCGGAAGTGGAATTCGATCCCGTCCCAGCCATGATTTTGGCTTTACCCGCGATCGCCTGTTGCAACACCGTAAACAACTTATATTCTTCATCCCAGCTTAGGGTGGGTGATTCGCCTGTCGTCCCGCACACGACAATTGTATCTGTCCCATTCTCCACTAAATGAACAGCAAGCTGTTCGGCTCTAGCATAATCGACATTCCCTTCTCTATCAAAGGGAGTAATCATGGCTGTTAATAAACGTCCGAAATCAATGTCACTCATAGATACTCATATATAGAAGCTTGCCGAAAGCTTGTAAACCTTTAGAGAAGAGACTTAGCAATTAGTAGTTCCGCGATCTGCACAGCATTTAATGCTGCGCCTTTACGGATTTGATCGCCGCATAGCCATAATTCCAAACCATTGGGGTGAGAAATGTCTTGACGAATTCTTCCCACGAGAACATCATCTTTGCCGCTTGCATCAATGGGCATCGGGAAATAATTTTTAGAGAAATCTTCAACCAACATTACCCCCGCAGCTTCAGCGAGAATCTCTCTGGCTTTTGCAACAGGGAAAGGATGCAAAAACTCTAGGTTAATCGCTTCAGAATGCGCTCGCAATACGGGAACCCGTACACAAGTAGCACTAATGCGAATATCCGAATCGCCAAAGATTTTGCGCGTTTCGTTCACCATTTTCATCTCTTCCTCGCAATAGGAGTTGTCCGTCATCGGAGAATTATGGGGGAAAAGATTAAAGGCGAGGGGATAGGGCAGAATCTCAGGGATAGCAGGTTCGCCATTGAGAATAGCCTGTGACTGCACCTTCACTTCTTCCATCGCTCTAGCACCCGCACCACTTGCCGATTGGTAAGTAGCGGCGATAATGCGTTGGATTGGCTGCACCTGATGCAATGGGTAAATTGCTACAGCCATCAAAATTGTCGTGCAGTTGGGATTGGCGATAATCCCTTTGTGGTTAGCGGCGGCTTCAGGATTGACCTCTGGCACGATCAACGGCACATCGGGATGCATCCGAAAAGCACTGGAGTTATCAATCGATATTGCCCCAGCTTTAGTGGCGATCGGCAGCCATTGTTTGGAGATACTGCCACCAGCCGAAGCCAGCAAAATATCCACTCCATCAAAGGAAGATTCGCTAACTGCTTCGATGATGATATCTTCACCTGCAAACTTAATCGACTTGCCCGCCGATCGCTCTGAAGCTAAAACCTTGAGTTTGCCTAAAGGAAAATTTCTCTCCTCTAGCAAAGCCAAAAGCTCTGTGCCAACAGCGCCTGTTGCTCCAAGAATGGCAACGTTATATTTCCTACTCAATGAACCTCCAAAACAAAAACATCAATTAGGTGGGAAAACTTTTGCTGAGATTTGTGTAAATGACTTGTGTGTAGATTGGTCATTTACGTCAGCTTTAACCATATATTAACAAACTTTAGCAAGATAACACCAAATATTCAAGAACAAGGTGCTTAAGCCCCTTGTTCTTGAATATTTCTCTAGGGTCCTGTAAAAATTGCATCTTCGACATCTTTGCGACTAAGGGAATAGGGAAATGCGCGTTGGATTTCTTTAGCGCCATAGACATCTTGAATATAACGAACCCGAATATCTTCGATGTCCATAATAATTTCGGCTTGCCAAGACGATCGCGTAACCCGCCAAACATTAGGATTTGATTGATCTTGATCGCAACCCTGTTCATTTAACCATGCTTCGAGGGCTGGTAAAGGATGATTGTAAAGTGGTGTAGCAGAGGAGGGAAGCGCCATAGGTGACATTTATATGTGACAGGTTGGTGATGCGCGACTTTGCCGAGCATCACCAACTATTCAACTAGAAAGGAGTAGTTTGGGAAAATTGATATCGGTGCGATCGCTTCGGGAAAAAGGGGATCGCCGCGTAGCCATGCAATTAAAATCGCAAGCACTAAACAGGCAACTAGCGTAGCACCAATTAACAACAGTGAAAATAGTTCAGCGCCAGATAATGGTCTTTCGGTGGGTAAACCGTCATCGTCAATGGTCTGAAGATTTTTTGGAGCTTGAGATGTGTACTGAAATCGTGAAAATTGAATCAGGCGATCATAATCGCTGCGGCGTTCAGGGTTACTAAGCGCGGCATAAGCTTCGTTAATTTGCCGAAAAGTTTCTACGGCGGTATCTTTTGGTAGCTCGGTGGTGTCAGGATGATAAAGTTTGCTCAGATCGCGATAGGCGCGGCGGATATCAATTTCGCTTGCCCAAGGTGTAACACCTAAAATGGCATAGTAAGTTTTCGTCATAAAACATTTGATGGCAGTATGCTGAATATTGATTAATTTTGTAAGTTAATTTTGTAAGTTAATTTTGTAGCCTTTCCCGATCCACTTTTCCATACTTATTTTCCTGCTCACTTTTTTAGTTGTGCTATTTTCATGCCTTGGACTCGCATTATTAGTGCCTTATTAGTCGTTCCACTGGTATTGGCGGCGATCGCGATCGGTGGTTGGGCGTTTACCGCAGCCTTTGCCCTGCTGGTGGTGTTTGGTCAGATGGAATATTTTGCGCTTGTACGAGCCAAGGAGATCGTACCTGCCAGCAAAATTACGATATTTGTCAGTTTAGCATTGCTACTAGTTTCACAATTGCGGGTAGAGCTTGCGGATGCGGTGATCCCGATCGCAGGTACTTTTATTTGCTTTTATTTGCTCTTCCAGCCCAGAATCGCCACGATTTCCGATATTTCCGCCTCGATTTTAGGTTTGTTTTATGGTGGTTATTTACCCAGCTTTTGGATTCGGATTAGAGGCTTGGGTGATGGGGCAGCCTTTGAAGTAAGCGATCGCCTTCAGCAGTTTGATTTTTTTAGTCATTTACGCCATCTTGATCAGCTTCAATATTTACGGATCACCTTTCCTGTATCCAATGGCTGCATCTATATATTGATGGGTTTTTGTTGTATCTGGGCTTCCGATGTGGGGGCTTATATATTTGGTAAAATATTTGGGCGCACGCGACTTTCGGATATTAGTCCTAAGAAAACTGTGGAAGGTGCGATCGCGGGTTTACTTTGCTGTTGTGCGACGGCGGTTATTTGGGCTTTTAGTCTAGGTTGGGCGCAGTGGTGGCTATCAGGGTCAATTTTGGGCTTATTAATTGGCATCGCTGGTTTATTAGGCGATCTGACCGAATCGATGATGAAACGTGATGCAGGAGTCAAGGATTCGGGACAAATCATGCCAGGGCATGGCGGCATCCTCGATCGCGCCGATAGTTATGTGTTTACAGCGCCGTTGGTTTATTATTTTTTGACTTTGATTTTGCCTTTAGTCCATTGATCATATAACAAGACGCGGTGCGCCCTGTTATACCGTATTTGCCATTCTACCGTGTACGCACAACTAAGAAGTATTTTCAAATCTCACCAATAACCCCTCCCTAACCCTCCCCTTGCAAAGGGGAGGGAACGAGATTTTCTAGTCTTCCCCCTTTGCAAGGGGGAATTAAAGGGGGTTTTTGAGACTTATGTGTACACTGTAGATTTAGATTTAGAACATTAACTACATCTAGTGTCTGCTATGATAAATAATGCAAACTAAAACGCTAAATCTGTTTATGGTGGCTCAAATTAAGACGGCTCAAGTTAAGACAAATCCTTCCAAAACTTTAACAATCGTGACTCCACTCAAAGGACAGATTCAGGTATTTATCGCACCCCATCGCAACCTTTATGCTGACATTATCGCTCAGGGGTTGCGGACGGCTGGACAGGGAACAAAGGTATTATTGGTACAGCTTTTTCAGACGGGGATCAATCAAGGCTTGTCCAATCCACGTCGGCTAGTCGAAAATTTGGAATGGCTGCGTTGTGAAGCCGAGCGTGATCTATCCCAAAATGACATTGACCTCACGGAATCCGAAAAATCGGCGGTGCTAGAACTTTGGGACTATGCCAAGGTGGCGATCAAGTCGGCTAAGGCGGGATTAGTGATCCTTGATGAAGCGAATTTGCTCGTGGCCCGATCGCTAATTACCGAAGAAGAATTGCTACAAGTGCTAGAAACGCGATCGCCTAACGTCAACATCATATTAATGGGGGCTTCGATGCCAGCCCTGATTTCTGATTATGCCGATCAAGTCACACACCGCCGCCACTAAATCCACAAAGCGCCTCAAAAAAGTGCGTCAAAAAAGCTCGCTTTCCGAGCTTTTTTGACTAAGAACCCAGCTTAAATGCTTCGAGAAATAGCCCGTAGGTTACGCCTAACTTGAGAGAATTTAACATATCCGTAGTTAATAGCCTTGGTGCTAAACTGCCATCAGCAAGCGTAACCCTCCTAAGACCATAGACAAAACGGTTAATGATTTCTGTGACCGTGACAACAACCGCCGCCGCGATAATATCTAATTCGGATTTAGCTCCCGTCGAAGTCGAGATCACTGAGGCTAAAAAGAAACCCAGCAATAGACTAATCACGATCAACGATGTTCGCCGCCAAGGATTACGCGACCATTGCGATAATCGTCCAACGCTGACATTTACAATAGTGTTAAGACGAGTATTTTGCATAATAGTTAGTTAAATTGCATACCCAATGAATGCCAAATTATATAGGCTACTATTAGTCGATCGCGATCGCATTTTTCGGATGGGATTGAGATCGTGGTTGGCGCAATTTCCAGATTTGGAAGTTGTCGCGGAAGCAGATTATGCCGAAGATGCTTTGGTAATTTTGGGATTAGATTCTAAAGAAAATTCCGTAGCTGTCCTTGAGGTTGATTTAGTAATTCTTGATCTGAACTTGGGTCGCTCAAATTCGGAACTGGATAAATCTCAGCGCTTTTCAGGTTTAGAGCTATGTCAGAAATTAAAAGCAAAATATCCTGACTTACCAATTTTGTTATTGAGTGCGCTACAAGTTCCTGAATTAGTGGCGGCGGCGCTGCACTGTGGTGTTGAAGGCTATTGTCTCAAGGGAACTAGCCCTGAAGAATTAATTACCGCGATTCGTCAAGTTGTCATCGGTGAACCTTATCTGGGCGATCTAGATCGCGATATCAGCATTCCAAATTCGGCAAATCAATTAACTCCCAATTTCCCCGATCAGCCGATAAGTGTAACGGAGATCGTTAGAAATAACTTCCATTTGTCGGGAATCAGACATATTGATCGAATGTTGAAGGAGGTAAAGGCAAATTTAGATCATTCAGATCAAGAAGAATTAGGCGATCGCCTTGCGAAGATGGTGTTAGCAGGGCAGGCGCGTGAATTGCAAGCAGCGCGGTGGTTATTGCATCAGTTATGGGGAACGCCCAAAAGATCACGAGTGATTACTCAATCGATTCCAATTGCTAATGTCGAAGATGTGGTTAGTGTAAATGCAGAAATAAGCGATCGCTTCACGAATAATCCCAATCCTGATATTCTCGCTATACAGGCGAGTCTATGGGATATAACTGTCACCAAGCTGCAATCAAGTTTAACTAATTTGAGTAAAACTCCTTTAGAAATAGATATTTTAAAAGATGAAAAGAAGCGTGAACTGCTCTATATTGCCTTGCGACAAGTAGAACGTAGCTTGACAGAACTACGTTTTGCAGAAATTCAGCCCTCGCAACTAGGAGAAAGAATATCGATAATTTTACAAGATATTTGGCAAGAAACGGTGATTAATTTCTTTGGCAAGTACTATATTTTGAGTAGTACTAATTATAAATTAGATAATAAATCAGGTAATAATTTAGACATTAATATTGTTGATATTATTCTCAAAGATTTTCCAATTATCCAAACAGAATTTTTAAATCAAATTCCGCAGATCGATAATTTATTTTCACATTTGTTATTTAAAACAGATTTGGTGATGAATAATGCGATCGCCACGTTAGGAACACCTGAAGCAATGCGGAGAGCCGAATTAATCTTAGATAATCTGATTATTCAAATAGCTAATGCCGCGATTCAGCCACTTTTAAACCACTTTGCCGACGTAGAAGAAATCAAACATAAATTCTATCGTTATAATCTGATGGCAACTCGCGAAATCGAGCGTTTTCGCAATGATTTATCTTGGAAATATCGCTTAAAAAAATATGTCACCGATCCGCAACTAATCTTTGAAAGCCGTCATATTTTATTTGCGCTCACCAATCCCAGTATCCGCAAAATAAGTATTTATGCACCACGCACTCAAGAATTAGAGCAATTGGAAGGAGTTCAGCTTGCCGTAACTTTGGTGTTGGAATTAAAAGATGCGATCGCCCCACGTTTAAAATCAGCGATTGCTCTTCTTGGCAATGGTTTTGTGTATGTATTAACCAATGTGATTGGGCGCGGAATTGGTTTGATTGGACGCGGTGTGGTACAGGGGATTGGCAATGCTTGGCAAGACAGGAATTCTAAAAATTAGAAATCAAAGGCTATGATTGGAACTATTTGCAAGCTGAAGTGGAAGCGATGCAAGTTAAAATTTAGTAAATTAAAAAAACTTCTAGCAGAGGCTAAAATCATGGAACCCAAACCACCACTCCCACCATTTACCCTAGAAACTGCCAAAGCCAAAGTGCAAGCTGCCGAAAATGCTTGGAATACTCGCGACCCCGATCGCGTGGCGATCGCTTATACCGAAGATTCTGAATGGCGCAATCGTGACGAATTTGTAAATGGACGCGATCAGATTAGGGAATTTCTCAAACGCAAATGGGTGAGAGAACTAGATTACCGATTGAGAAAGGAACTTTGGTGTTTTATGGACAATCGGATTGCAGTGCGATTTGAATATGAGTACCATGATCAATCTGGTAATTGGTATCGCGCCTACGGCAATGAGAATTGGGAATTTGCGGAAAATGGGTTGATGATGCGGCGCTTTGCCAGTATTAATGATCTTGCTATCCAAGAAAGCGATCGCAAGTTCCGATGGGAACGTTAAATATAGTACTTCTTTCCCAATCAAGAAATAGCGGCGCAAAGCGCCGCCACTCTGTCCTGAGTTTTGTGTCCCGTCTGGGCTGGTTACAGCTATACTTATTAAAAGCTGTACAGTTAGGAAGCCGATCATGTGGATGAAAGCAGACTTTGACTATAAGGATTTAAAGATTGCGCTTGAGTCTAAAAACTGGCGAGAAGCGAATGAAGCTATTATTGATGTATTCGATCATGTGTCGATTGATAGATTACATGATTACATTAATTGCAGCGACCTGTTGATCATTGATCGGCTGTGGACGGATTATAGTGGTGGACATTTTGGGTTTACTAAGCAACTACAAATATGGAACGAACTAAATCACAACTTTCTGGCTTTTTCGATGAGAGTTGGTTGGAAAGTTGATGGTAAATGGATTGATAGACCAAAATATGACATTACGGCTTTATCAGGACACTTGCCACTAATTTTCCTCTATCATGGTGTATGTGAACAAATTTCCCCTGAATGGTGGGATGCTTTAGCGATTCTGTATAGTGAATGTACCAATCTCAAGCAAGGCAGTCAGGGAAAAAAAGTCCGTGAACTCCAATCTCTACTCAAAGAAAAAAACTGTTACGGCGGTCCCATTGACGGTGACTTTGGTTTTCGGACTAGCAATGCAGTCAAACTTTTTCAAATAGCTCAAGATCTTCAATCAAGCGGAGTTGCTGATCTAGAAACATGGAAAAAATTGCTAGGCGATCGCCTTAGTAGAGTCGAAGTAGGTTAGTCGTTGCCAATCAATCCAATCACTAAATAAAATCAGCCATAACATCAGCCTATAAATTTACCCGACTCTTTAATTCGGTGATTGATTCGAGCCAAACATTGTACTCATCGCTTTCCTGCCATAATTCATTTAATTCTGAATTTTCACCAACAATCCGAGCGATCGCTTGATGCGCTTTCTGAACTAAATCTTTAGACGGCTGAAGCAATTTATGTTCCTCTACCCACATATCCGTGTTCAAAGAATAAGCACTACGTTCACCCCAATTACCCTGCAAACGCGCAATAACTTCGATCGCGGCGATCGCCTCAGTTGCTTCTGGTGCTTCTACATATTCATTGCCAAAAGCAATAACGGCATCGATCGCAGCTTCAACTAACGAGAGGTCACTGACTTCTTCGAGTCCATCAGCCCAGTCACAAGCATCATCGTTTCCAAAAGAGTCAACGAGCCAAGTTCCCATAAATTTCTTTTAAATACAAGATGCATTACAAAATGCATTAATTTTCGCAACCGTAACCTACCTCAAATACTGATAGTAAGTCAATCGCGATCGCCCACCTGATAAAATACGATCTTGTACTTCTCCCATCCAAACCCATGACCGATTGGCAAATCGCCGCCGAATTTGAAGATATCCTCTATCACAAAGCCGATGGCATGGCAAAAATTACGATCAATCGCCCCCAAGTGCGTAACGCTTTTCGTCCCAAGACTATCACCGAAATGATCGCCGCCTTTACTGATGCGCGAGAAGATATTGCGATCGGTGTAGTTTTGCTAACGGGTGCGGGACCCGCCGAGGATGGTAAGTACGCCTTTTGCGCTGGCGGCGATCAGAAAGTTAGGGGAGATGGCGGATACATTTCCGAGTCAGGTGTGCCACGCTTGAATGTGCTGGATTTGCAGCGACTGATTCGGACTATGCCCCAACCTGTAATTGCTCTAGTTGCAGGTTATGCGATCGGTGGTGGTCACGTTCTGCACGTTGTCTGTGATCTAACGATCGCCGCCGATAATGCCATCTTTGGGCAGACAGGTCCGATGGTGGGTAGCTTTGATGGTGGGTTTGGTGCTTCTTATTTAGCTAGATTGGTGGGTCAGAAAAAAGCAAGGGAGATTTGGTATCTCTGTCGCCAATATGATGCTGAAGAGGCGCTAGAAATGGGTTTAGTTAACAAAATAGTACCCGTAGAGCAGTTGGAATTAGAGGGCATTCAATGGGCGCAAGAAATTTTAGATAAGAGTCCGCTTGCGATTCGTTGTCTGAAGTCGGCTTTTAATGCTGATTGTGATGGACAGGCGGGAATCCAAGAATTAGCGGGTAATGCAACTCTATTGTTTTACATGACTGAAGAAGCGCAAGAGGGTAAACAAGCATTTTTAGAAAAGCGAAAGCCAAACTTTCGCCAGTATCCTAAGCTACCTTGATTGCTGGGTTTAATGCGATCGCAAACATAAAATAAATTCAGGATAGCCTCTAGCAGTGGCTTATAAGGAATTGATGATTATTTAAAAAATCATGTTTGTCGATTTGAATTGATGGATACGATAAGAATTAACTCAGCATGAGTTTTTTTTTTCTGATTTTTTAAGGTTGAAAATATTTGTATTTGAATAGGCTTCGCCCCTAGTCAGCATTTCCAAGGACTGTGATCAATTTTTGCAAATAGTTGTGAAGTCAATGATCAATTTCTACATCCAACAGGGTAGACTTACAATTATGGTATTTGAGTCAGTCAGTTACTATGTTTTTGGTAATTGCATTGATTTTGCGAAATATAGTTAAAAACTGTTTCTTAAACAACAGTTAACCTTCAACAAAATTTAAAGCGAGGAGCATGATGCATCATCCCGACCCGAACGAGAAGTCCCGTGAACAAAGAATGGTAAAGAAGGACGCGGTTATGCGTCGTCTTCTTGCGGCGACTTTGTCTGTCAGCAGCTTGTGGCAGCTCATGCCCCCCACCGCAGTAGCACAAGTTGCTACTCCTCTGACTGCGGCTGGTACAGCGATCGATAACACCGCCACAGGTACTTACATTGATCCCAATACTGGCACAGTGATAAACGCCACATCTAACCCAGTCACGGCGACAGTGGCTGAGGTAGCTGGTGTAACTGTCGTTTCGTCAGGAACGATCGACGTAAACGGCGGTAGTGTCACTACTGGTGATTTTGTTAATTACAGCTTCTTGATTACCAATACTGGTAACGATCGCACGGCTCTGCACATTCCTACTTCCGCGACTACTACAGCAGCTGGTACTCTTGGTACAACTACACTGCCTGCTGTTCCGAACGTATTGCCTGCTACTGGGAGCAGAAGTGTATATGTCACCGAAATTAATGGCGTAGTCTTAACCTCACCTGTACTACTGCCTGCGAGTGGTAATACGAATGATCCTTTATTTATTACTGCCGTTAATGGTTTAGCCTCTGGGGCTCTTCTCCCACCAGTAGGCGATATTCCGTTAGGTGCTGGCAGTATTCCTATTGGTGGCACGATCAAGGTGGTTGTCCCTGTCACGATCGCCGCAACGACCGCAGGTACACTAATACCAGTAACTTTGGGTAATACAGGAACTTATGTTGGCGATGTTGGCACTAACACCCAAAACCAACCTGATGCGGGAAATCCGACTGCTATCCCACCTACTCCAGTTGAAACTGGCACTGATCTCGGTGGAGCAGATGAAGTCTACACCATCAACGTGACCACAGCTTTACGAGCTACAGCACCCGCTAATGGCGTTCGTGAAGCCAGTGCCAAAAACACACAGACTCTTGCGACCCAAATCAATAACCTCGCCCTAGCGACCGTCCTCAAAAAGCGCATCGGCTATGATACCAAGGGTACTGCAAGCTTTGCCGATGACACGCTAACCTATCGACTAGACTTGAATGTCGAAACATCCGCACCTGCTGGCAGTACAGGTATTACACCTGGGGCATTGACTGGTACAGCTATCAGAACCAAAGCCAATTCAGGCGTACTTGTAGCAACAACGGAAAATAAGGTCTTAATTTCTGATGTCATTCCTGCCAACACGATCTTAGATGTATCAGCATTAACACCTGCCACGGTGACCATTAATGGTGTGGTTTGGACAAGGGTTTATAGCACTCAACCTACAACAATTTCCGCATTAGCGCCTACTCAAGAGTGGTTGCTTGACGTTCCAACTGGTACTCCTGTTGTAACCCGCATTGGTTACATTGCCAATGGTCCGATCGCATCAGGTTACTCAACCACAGGTGCTAGTGATCTTCTTGCGTTGAGAGTTCAAGTCATCACAACTGGGCTTACCGCTGTAAGCTCACCTGTGACGATCGCCAACATTGCCCAAGTCTTTGGTCAAACAGCACCTACTAGCGGTCCAGTTCTTGCGATTAGTCCGACCAATCCTCTGGTTTATGACGAATCAGGCGACCAAAATCCGAACAACTACGAAAGTGGTTCTCCATCCGTACCCTCGTTCACCGATCCTCTATTTCCTGCTGCTGGTGTACCTCCTCTGCCCACTGGTATTGCAAGTCCTACAGGTGCCAACGGCACTGACACCAATGGAGTTGGCAACAACAACACAGGTACTGGACCTGGTGGGGAAGATAACACCTTCACGATTAACCCTCTTGGCTCGGTCTTAAATGGTCCTCCAGGACAAGCAGGCGCGGTCGGACCTAACGGAAATAACACCGACTTTGTTAACAAATCCTTAGCCCTTCCTGCTGGTTTAGCATCTGGTCTTGCTCTCAGTACTGCTACGCCTGCGATTACGCTTGCCCAGCGCACCGTTGTCTTTACCAATACAGTTCAGAACCCCTCCACCAACACAGCCCAGTTGGACAACGTAACTTTGGAGCCAATCACGGCTGCTCAAGCTGCGGCTGCACCTACACCTGCCTTAGCTCTAGCAGACTTTGTGCTTCCAACTACAAGCAATGGTGAACCTTTACCTAATGGCACTACGGTCACAATTGCCTATCCTGTTGGTTCTGTTGCTGGTGTATCGGGAAATACAGCCACTTACACATTAAGTGCGACTGGGTTTGATCTAACCCAAAGCACAATTGGTGCTGTAACTTCTACAACAGGTGTCGCAGTTAAGCCAGTCAGAATCAATTCTATTGCCATCGGTGATCCTCAGGACTACAACGTAATTGTGGTATTGCCAGTCTCCGCCCTTGCGACAAGAGCCTATTCTGTGCCGATCGTCGCTTATGTAGACAGTAACGTCAGTAACTCAGGTGTTCTTGGTACTGGTAGTGGCACTGTTGCTGATCCTTTCAGAGGTGGATTCAAGAGTTTTGATTCAGATGCACCATTCAACATCAAGATTGATCGCGTGTACACAGGCTACTTGGATCTCGATAAGAAATCTCGCGTCATTCAAGGAACTGGTCCCGCAGTAGCTGCTGGTGACGTAGCGTTTTCCAATAGTGCAAAGAGTCCAGCCCCTGGAAACATTCTTGAGTACCTTCTTACTTACAAAAACATTTCCACACTCGCAATTGGCACTGCCAATGTCGTTTTGAATGCGAACAACATCGTTATTACTGAAGATGGCGCGACTCTTCCTAACAACTGGGCTACGACAACTTTGAACGTGCCTAGTACTGCCACTGTAGCCTTAGATGCTGCTGGCGTTGCGACCCCTACTTACAGCGCTGTGATCACCTTCTTCAACGGTGCGACAGCTGTGACGACAGTAGATCCCAACGTAACTAGGTATCTCGATAGCATCCCATCTCTAACCCCTGGTCAGACTGGATTCTTCAGATTCCAACGTCAGGTCAAATAGTAGTTGATCGGCATGGAGTAACTAGGATTACATTTACTAATCCTAGTTACTCCATTCTTAATTGAGATAGGGAACATTTGGGTTCCAATGTCAAGTCAAGTAGATAATTGATCTTTGAATTATTAACTAGGCTTAGCTAGGTAGCTTGCCTAGTTAGTACTTCCTTGCCCAAATACTATTCACACATTGTTCACAACTCAGACAAACCAAATGAAACGTATAAACTTAATTGGCTTAGGCGCGATCGCCTTGATCGCCACGACTGCTTTTTCTGGAGTGATGCCAGGACTAGCCACCTTGCAGTCGCGTGACACCGCGATCGCCCAGACCGCTAAACAAGATTCTCCCGTCAAATTAGTTCTCGCTGCCGAAAAAAGAGCATTACTTGATATTGTCTCTGGACAGAACAAATGGGTTCCACTTGCGCCTAACGCATCACTACAGCCTGGCGAAACAATTCGTTATGTCGTCACCGCCAGCAATACCAGCGATCGCGCCATCAAAAATCTAGTTGTGACTCAACCGATTCCCAAAGGTTCAGTTTATGTTCTAAACTCAGCAACCTTACCCAGTATTGACGGAGCAAAGGTAGAGTACAGCATCGATGGCGGCAAAAACTACAGCGCCAAACCCACAATTCGCGTCAAGAACGAAAACGGCGAAATTGTCACTAAGCCTGCACCTGAGACTATGTATACAAATGTCCGATGGACTTTTGGTGAGAGTCTTTCTCCAAAAACAGCTTCCAACGCAACTTATCAGGTTCGCATTCGCTAGACATTTTTCTTTGCGAAGCTTTTCATAACGTTGTTCTTTGTAAGGACGCAATTGATAAATCTCTTTCTGCTAGCGTGACAGGGCAAGCACGGGGGCATTGCCCCTACCCGAATAATTCATGATCTGTAGGGGCTGCGCCCCCGTGCCAGCCCTCAATCATGAGGATCGCTAATTTTTAAAGATGCTTTAAGGCAATTTGAGGTTACTTGTTTCAATGAAGATTAAAAGTTGCACAACAAAACAAAAAATTCTGCGAAACAGCTTCAAGTTTGCCGCAACTATTCTGATGGCTGCATCTCAAATCTGCCAATCCGCCCTTGCACAAGGACAGTCTCAACAAAGACGACCTGAACGAAGAGCAACATCAGCAGCCACGGTTGAAATTTTTAACACGGCTGCGTATCAATACAGCTTTCCCGATCCCAATGATCCTAAAAAAGAAATTACTATTAAGAGTGAGTCGGCACAACTTCAAGCGGAACTGATTGACCCGTTCGGTAGGGTGACAGCTTGTGATGGTGGGCTTCTGTCTGATTACACAGGCTTTAGTGTCGGTTTGTATGAGCCTCTTAACGATCTTGGTGACTTTGGCTTGCCAATCGTTTTAACTGGGACAGTGCCGCCAAATCAAGTCTCAGCTAGTAATCGATTTGTGGGACTAGAGCCAAATTTTTATAATATTAATCCCTTTTTCTTAACCAACGGCGATCAAGGCAAATTTAACTTCCTGTATGACGACAGTCGTGGTCAAGTTGATATCGGTCGTGTCAATATTCTTGTCGTAAAAACTGCTGCTAACTCATCTTTAGGTGGAAGAAGAATAAAGATTACGATCACTTCACGGGTTGGAAACATTGTCGGCTATACAGCGACTTCGTTAGACGGAAAAGCAATTACCACAGATGGTGGAGGCACTTCGGTTAACGGTACGATTGACGTTGCTAATGCCGCTACAGTTGGACTTGGCTTGGCGGTGTTTAATCTTGCCATTTCATCATGCGATGCCGTATCTCTACAAATTTTAAAGACAGGCGATCGCGCTGCTGCACAACCTGGCGATATCGTCATTTATCGCTTAAATATTCGCAACCTTTCTACATCCGCAATCAGAGATCCTGAAGTTCGCGATGATTTGCCGCTCGGATTTCAATATGCAGAAGGCTCCGTAAAAGCTGAATTTGGTGGAGTACAAGTTCCCGTCACCATCGAAAAGAACGGCAGAAGTCTGATCTTCCGTCCCAACATAGAACTCCCTAGTGCCAGAGACAATGTTGCGTTGACGGTCGTTTATGCCGCACAAGTTACCAATGATGCCATTCGTGGCACAGGCATCAATCGCGCCACAGTTCAAGGAACACTTAGTTCTAATAACTCGATCGTCCGTGACGGTCCCGCATTTCATAAGCTCAGAGTTAGCCCCGGAATTTTGTCTGATTGTGGAACTTTAGTCGGTCGAGTATTTGTCGATAAGAACTTTGATGGCGAGCAGCAACCAGGCGAACCAGGAGTTCCCAATGCTGTGCTTTATATGGACGATGGTAATCGGATTGTCACCGATCCTAATGGTCTATATTCTCAAAGTTGCGTACTTTCTGGCAGTCGGACTTTAGCGATCGACCTAACTTCTGTGCCTGGCTATACCCTCGCGCCAAATCTGTATTTTGCCGAACGCAATAGTCAATCTCGATTGGTACGCTTAGCCCCTGGCAGTTTAAATCGAGTTAACTTTGCGGTTACTCCCGTTGCGCGTGGACTAAGTACCAACATTAACAGTAAGCCAGAACAAGGTGGAGCAAAATAATGAAAAACACTTCTGCTCCTCTTCTCAAGCTAGCAATTTTCGCCTTCCCGCAAGTGATGTTGTTGCTGATTGCACCATCAGTAAGAGCGGATGTAGTCTCAGATGTAAGCACCGAAAGCAAAAAAACTGACATCAAACAAAAAGACTCGTTAGCGAATCCAGTTAAAGTTTTACCTGTTAACGCTGAATCGGTAAAGGTTGAGCCTATATCGGTAAAAGTTGAGGCGATCGCTTCTCCAAAAGTCGATCCCCAAAACATTACCATCGAAAAGCCTGCCGAAAAGCCTACTGAAAAGGTAACAGGTCAAAACGAACCCGCAAACACTGCTAACCTGACAACAAATCCTCCAAAAAATCCTCCAAAAAATCCAACAGTCTCTCAATCTCCCGTTGCCCCAGAAACTACTCCAAATCCCACTACACCAACCCCAGCTACCGCTCCAACTAATTCCACTTCGCCACGCATAACCATCCTCTCGCCCACCGCTAACACGGTGATGGATGCTCCCGCCGCAACAGTGGTAATCCAAAGCCCTAGCAATACCAAAGTTGAACTTTTGGTAAATGGCAAACTCGTTGACTCTAATTCAATTGGGCGATCGGAATTAGATGAAGTCAATAAAACCATCACGCAGACTTGGTATGGCGTACCCCTACAAGCAGGTGAAAACATCCTTTCCGCAAGGGTCGCAGGAACTGAGCAAACCCTGAGTTCAGTCACTGTCAAAGTCAGAGGCACACCCGTCAAACTGGCGATCAATACCCTAGAATCGCGCATTCCTGCGGATGGACGCTCGTATGCCACAGTTGATGGACAACTCGTTGATGAGAATGGCAATCGCTCCAATTGGGATGCGATCGTTACTTTACAGGCTAGCGATGGTGAGTTTATTGGTACTGATGCGTCACCAGAGCAGCCAGGGTTTCAGGTTCAAGCCAAGCAAGGTAAATTTACCGCGCAATTAAAATCGGGGCTGAAAGCAGGCACAATCATCATCCGAGCGCAAAATGCTCAGATGGAAACTTTTACGCAGGTTCAGTTTGAGACGGATTTGCGTCCATCCTTAGTCACGGGTGTAATCGATCTACGGGTTGGTGCTAGAGGTACGGATTTTTATCGTAGTTTGCGTGAGTTTTTACCTAGCGATCGCGATAATCGCACTCAAGTCGATCTCTATGGCGCTGTGTTCGGCACAGGTCGAGTGGGCGAATGGCTAGTCACAGGCGCATATAACAATAGCCGCACCCTTAATCAAGATTGCAGTGGTAACAGTAGCCTATTTAGTGGCGAAAAATATTGCGGTACGCAATATCCCGTCTATGGCGATAGCTCGACCGCGTCCCAAGCCGCCCGTTCCTACGACAGTTTATATTTGCGTTTTGAGCGGACTTCATCCGTAAAAGATGCCAGCCCCGACTACTTCATGTGGGGTAACTTCAATACTGAGGAGTTTGCCTCGCGATCGCAGCAATATTCTTCCATTTCGCGTCAACTACATGGAGCCAAAGGTAATTTTAATCTTGGTGATGTGCAGCTCACGGGATTTTATAGCAATGTCGGCAAAGGCTTTCAACGCGATACGATCGCTCCCAATGGCACAAGTGGAACTTACTTTCTCTCGCGTCAGCTATTAATTAGTGGCAGTGAGAATGTATTTGTCGAGCTAGTTGATTTCTTTAGTGCAGGAACAGTGGTTTCTCGTAAAGAAGCGGTGCGGGGCAAAGACTACGACATCAACTACGACAATGGCTCATTGCTATTTCGGCAGCCTCTTTATCAAACCGAACTAGGTGATAAGGGCGAACTCCTGCGCCGTCAGGTTGTGATTACCTATCAAAATGAACAAGCAGGCGGAGATAGTAGTATCTACGGCGGACAACTGCGCTATCACCTCAATCGCAGCCAATCTCAACCAAGTTCACTCGCTGTAAATTATTTCAAAGAAAGTCAAGGGATTCGTAATTTTGTCCTGTATGGGGCAAATGCGCTAATTTCGTTTAGCGAAAAAACTCAACTAACAGCCGAATATGCCCGATCAGAGAATGATTCGGAAGTTGTGGGATTTGTGAGTGGTTCGGCATATCGATTTGAATTAAATAGCGAGATTGCAGGTATCCTCGGCAAAATCTACTACAACAAAGCTGAGACAGGTTTTGCGAATAATGCCACGATCAGTTTTGTGCCAGGGCAGACTAGGTTCGGCACACAGTTAAGTGCTAAGGTCGGCTCTACGACAGATCTAAGATTTCAATACGAGCAGGAAAATAATAATGGCATCGCGCCCCGCCCTTTAACTGTTCTCACCGATTTGCTTACTCCCCGTCAGGAAGCAGTTCCAGGTACGGCGGTGGATAATTCCTTACGCACGATTAGCTTTGGATTGCAGCAAAATATTGGCGCGGCTCTGCTCAATCTCGATCTGCTCTATCGCGATCGCCAAGATCGCCAAACACCAAATGTACTATCGAGCAACTCAACCCAACTGCGATCGCGGGTATCAGTGCCGATCGCCGAGAACCTCAAATTTTCTGCTCAAAATGAAGTCAGTCTCTCCTCTAGCGCTGATGCCGTAATTCCCGATCGCAGTGTTGTCTCTCTAGATTGGACAATTGTTCAAGGCTTGACCGCAAGATTGGGTCAGCAATGGTTCCATTCAGGCGCTTTAGCAGGAAGTTCGATTACCAGTGCGGATTTGCTGGGAGAATATAGACTCGGCACTGATACTAGTTTGACGGGGCGTTATTCCGTTGTCGGTGGCGGCAACACCACCTCTACACAGGGTTCGGTAGGACTGAATCAGCGTTGGCAAATCATGCCAGGTTTGCGCTTAGGGTTTGGCTATGAAAAAGTATTTGGCACGTTTGCTTCCGCAACCACGACCGCGACAGGCACGCAGTTTCAGCAGCCTGTCGCGGTTGGGCAGTCCTCTAGCTCTTTGACTAGCCAGAGTGGTGATAGCTACAATATCGGACTGGAATATACCGACAACCCCGATCTGAAGGGCAGTATCAGGTTTGAGAATCGTAGTGGCAACAACAGCAGCAACACGGTGCTTAGCGCTTCGGTTCTCGGTAAACTCACGCCTGCGATGAGCATGATGTTCAACTATCAGCAGTCTAGCGCCGCCAACCAAGGACTGTCAGGTATGGGGACGATCGCTAATCTCAGGGTGGGGCTAGCCTATCGCGATCCCCAAGATGATAAATTTAATGCTCTACTTCGTTATGAATACCGCCAAAATCCGAGCATTATTCCCGAATCACTGTTGATTGGTGGCGGTAGTGGCTATGTTGATCACACTCTCGCCCTTGAAGCGCTTTATGCTCCTAACTGGCAATGGGAATTTTATGGCAAGCTCGCACTCCGCAACAGCACCACCACGATCGCTAAAGACTTTACGGGTGTATCCAATACCAACTTGACTCAGTTTCGAGCTACCTATCGTGCGGGTTATAACGTGGAGCTTGTGGGTGAAGCGAGAATGCTCAACCAGCCCACCGCAGGCTATAGCGAAATCGGATTAGTGGGAGAAGTTGGCTATTACCTGACCCCTGATTTACGCTTAGCTTTGGGCTATAGCAGTGGTTCGATTAATACCGATCGCGATTTTAGTGGTTCGCGCTCCGCAGGTGGACTATATGCAGGGATCACGGTTAAGCTCAACGAATTGTTTGATGGCTTTGGTTTACAAAAGACTCCACCACGTCAGCAACAGGAGCCAATCGATCCGCAAACACCTGTATTGCAGGAGCCAAAACCCGCCCAAAAATTATCGGCGGCTTTAACGTCTGACGAAACTCAGATCATTAGCTTGAACGTAGCGCGATCGCTGACATTCCAAGATAGCAAGCAAGGCGATAGTGCCGAGTTAGCCGCCTCAGACATTGCGATTCTGGAAAACCTTGCCTCAGTCTTAAAAGAATTTAACAATCTCTCCATTGATATCCAAGGACAAATTGGTTCTCTTGCCGATATGAATTCGGGTGAGAATGTGGCGGCGAATCGGATGATGGCGGCGAGAAAATATCTACTCAATCGCGGTGTTGCTTCTAATCAAATGACTTTACGTTCATTGGGTGCTGTGGCGGCTACACCTAGCAATCCTGATAGTAAGATTGCATCAGCAAATTCTTCGGCAAACGCCATGCCGATCAGCTTTGCACTCACAGGTCGCGCCGATATCTTTAACGCGATCGCTACGAGACTGCAAACGATGGCAACGAGTACGCCAGCGACTGAATTTTTACAAGCAATTTTACCGAAGGTTGAGCCGACTCTCCAAGCTAATGCTGCGATCGCGCCCACCAATGCTCCTAATCGACCCGTTGCGAATACGACTGTGGGGGTCAACTTTAGTAATGACGGTAGAATTGCCGACTTGAGCTATGCCACCCTCGATCGCTTGATCGAGCGACTGAAGGCTAACCCCAACGCAACTACCGAAATTCAATCTGGCTCAGCGCTAACGGCTTCAGCAACTCAAGATCTGGATATGTTTAGGCTGACCGCAATCAGAGAATACTTGCTGGATAAGGGAATTAGTTCCGATCGCATTTTACTCAGTACAAATAGCGCGACTAATAATCAGGCGGCTTCGGCACAGGTATTAATTTCGCTCAATGTCGATGATGCTAACACCAACATCGCGGCAACGCCGACTACTCCAACCACACAAGCAAGTTCTCAAACTACTCCAACTACTCAAGCAAGTTCTCAAACTACTCCAACTCCACAGGCTAGCGCTACGACCGCGCCTGTTCCACTTGCTAGCGCTGACATCTTGAACTCGCCATTAGCAATGCTGCTAAACAATGGCGATCGCCGCCTCAATAGTTGGCTCGAAAGTTCGTTGCCCAACTTGCCATTTGTTGATGCGTTCAATCCTCAATTTAATGGTCAATTCAATCTCCAGTTTATTGACGCACTCCAAATTCCAAGCTCTGTTCCTAGCGTTGGACTCACCCAATTGTTAACTCAGTTACCCGTAACTACCGATTCGCTGTTATTAGCGATCGCCCCTGCTGAGAATAATAATCCTAAGCCGACATCTAGTCTTTGGAGCTATGCCTTTGAGAACTCAACAACACAACTCATGAGCAAGTTGCTCGATCTGTCCACACCGCTTGCCACAGCCAACACTACCCCCGCTACACAGGCTAGCGCCACAACTGAAGTTATACCCTTGGCAAGTGCAAATACTCTAGTCTCGCCATTGGCGCTGTTGTTAGATGGCAGCGATCGCCGCTTCAACAATTGGATCGAAAGCTCGTTACCAGACTTTATATTTAATAGTCAAGTTAATACTCTATTCACTGGTCAGTTTAGTGACTCGTTCCGAGTATCTAATACGGGAGCGACTCAACTGTTAACTCAATTGCCAATCACTCCTGAAGCATTGCTATTGGCGATCGCGCCTATTGATCGGTCAGTCGATAACAAGCCCACATTACCAACAGCCGAATCTAGTCGCATCTTGAGTTACTACTTTGACAATTCGCCCACACAACTCGTAAGTTTATTATTGGGTAATGAACGGGCGGCTAATAGTCCATCGGCAATTAACAATAATGCTCAGGCTAACGCCAATAGCCCCGATGACAGCGCCAATCGTCGTCTTGCAAACGCCTTTAACTTCCTGTTAAGTAAGGATGGCGACACGGTGACAGCGTTCCTGCGATCGCTGGGAATTAGTAGTACCGAGAAAAGCGGCTTTGTGATTGACCCCGCTCAATTCAATCAGATTAAGAATTAGAGGGAGATAAGATTATGAAAACGTCAATTACGAATTACGAATTACGAATTATCAGAAAAAGTAGCCTATTAATCGGTTGCTTTGGTTTTATGGTTGTGGCTTCTCCCTATGCGATCGCCCAAACCACGCCTAAACCACTCTCTCCCGTAGTCCTTAATTATCAAATTACGGTTAACAGTAATGAGGATGGTGAAATCAAACCCGATCGCGAGTTGACCTTGCGTGAGGCGATCGCGATCGCTAATCGTACTCTTGCGGTTGAAAGTCTGAGTGAGACTGAACGCGCTCAAGTTAAACCGTTTTCCAATATTAAAAATTCAACAATTAGTTTTAACTTACCGCCTAACAGCACTACGATCCGATTAAATAAAGCTTTACCCAATCTTAGTAGCGAGAACTTGCTGATTGATGGCACAAGCCAAGCGGGTTATGACGCTAATAAATCCTTTGCTCAAGAATTAAAAATTCCCCAACCAATTGTGGCGATCACCCCTGTGGATGGTGTCGAGATATTTCGTGGTTTGACGATTGTTGCTGATGGCGTGACGATTAGGGGATTGAGCATCTATGGTTTTAACTCTCGCGAGAGTGTACCGACAACTACGCCCACGGCTGATATTTTTATTTCGCACCAAGCGCCGCCGCCTGATACTTCACAGCAACAGCAACCTGCGCCTAATGCACCTTTTTATGATAAGGATCGCCCCCCTATTGGTGTAGTACTGGAGGCAAACTGGCTGGGGATCACCCCTGCTGGCACTATGCCTAAGCAGCCATCTGGGTTTGGGGTATATCTATTTAATAGTAAGGATGCAAGCATCCGTAATAATCGCATTGCCTACCATGAGGGTAGTGGGATCGTGTCACTGGTAAGGTCAACGGGTAGCCAGATTATCGAAAATGCGATTACGGACAATGGTTTTGATGGTATGCCCCACGGAATTTATCTCGAAGGTGAGATTGATAAGTTGCGAATTAAGGGCAATACGATCTGTGCTAATGATGGCAGTGGCGTGTATTTGTTTAAACCGAATGGCGCGATCGCCATTGAGAACAATCGAATTTTGTTTAATGCGCGGAGTACGCTTTATTCGGCGATTTATCTGATGGGGAACGATCATCAAGTCACTAATAACGAGATTCGCAATCAACGCGGCGGTGGTGTGGCGATCTCCTCTTACCCCAAAAGCGATCGCGCCTTAATTCGTAAAAACAACTTTACAGCGCTCAAGGGTTTGAGCATTGATTTGATTGGTTTACGTCATGTCGGTGTCAGGGATTATGTCACGGGTGATGGCATCAATCTCCAGCGTGATTCTAATTTTCGGCGAGTCGATACCGCCAATGGCGCGATTAATTCACCAATATTTTTAGCCTCTGCTTTTCCGATGTTTAGTAGCGATCGCGTGAATATTGATGGCAAAGCCGATCCTGATACGGAAGTTGATCTCTATCGCGTTGTGGGCAAAATCGATGCGAATTTACCTTATGGACCGCTCAGTGAATATTTAACTACGGTTAAGACTAATAGTGACGGTAAGTTTGCGGCAACTCTCAAAAACATTAAAGTCGGTGACACGATAAGCGCGATCGCGACTGATCCAACCTACGGCACATCCGAGCCAGCCTTCAATGCCAAAATCATCAATCCTGATCTCTCATCGCCTACGCCTACGCCTATAACTGCATCCCCTCCCGCCTGTACTTCACCACCACAAATTGTCGAGATTCCACCTGCACCGCCCGATCCGCCTAAACCGCCCTCCCCAATCGTACTTTCTGTGCCAAGGCGCATTCACTTTGCCCTTGACAAGGACTTTATTAGCGACAGGAGCGCTCTGATTCTCGATCGCGTTGCGGTCGTGCTTAATCAATACCCGACGATCATTATTGCCCTTGAGGGACATACCGACTCTAGAGCCAGTGATGCTTACAACATTGATCTTGGTTTTCGCCGCTCTAAGTCTGCGCGGAATTATCTGCTCCGCAAAGGGATTGCTTCAGAACGGATGACGGTGAGAACCTTTGGTGAGAGCAGGTTAACCTCTCCAAACCGAGAAATTATCGACTTTGCCCGCGATCGCCGTGTGGAGATTGAGTTTACCGATATCCGCGATGTCGAGATTCGCTTTGAAAATCAAGAATCAGACTTGCAACTAGAACAACCAGGAGATCAAAAGTAATGTTTAGAGCATTGAAAAATTTTTTAAATTCAAATTCTATTGGTAACAAGCGACGGGCTGCATCACCGAAACCTGAAAATCAAACTAAAAATCGAATCGACAATCAAATTGAGAATCAGAGCAAGCGATCGGGAAGGATTGCTAGCAAAAATAGAACTAATAAAAAAGCAAAAATATCTATCCAAAAGTCTCGTAAACAAAATCAACTAAAACGGGTTAGCCGCTTTTTAGGGATTGTATTTACGACTTTTGTGCTGATGTTACAGCTTTCAGGCTTAGGGCTATTATTTACACTACAGCCAGCTTATGCCGCCACAACCTTAGCGATCGAACCTATTACTTGGGATTTTGTGGGCTTAGATAGTAACAAACCTGAATCTCAAGGTCCAAACACCTATGTTGTCGGCGCAAGGGTCTGTAATTTAGGTATTGAAGATGCCCGCAATGTCAGCGTAAGATTTATTAAAGACGGCGTAGATAATGGTTATGCGTTTATTCGTCTTCAGTCGGGGGAAGTCTACACCTTTGATCGGGTTAAAGCGAATGTACCTGCCAATAATGCAGTTAGTGCAGATATTTATGGACGTATTAAATTAACAACTGGAAGTATTGCTGGCGGTTATACATTTGACACTCCCGCAAATGGCAGTCTACTCAAAACTAAGTACAGAATCAATTACACTCCGACTAATTGCCAAGATTTTTATTACAACTTTGAAGTAACCCGTACCGATGCCGCATGGAATACCTATCAGAAATATTATCTTAGAGCAACAGCCGACAATGCAGGCACAGTAGAAACGGCTCGCCCTCGTCAAAGTTACATTGAGAAGTTAATCTCACAGGCTAGAAATGAAGTTTATTTCTTTGGTTGTGATGCCCTAGGAGGAGTAGCTTATGCTGGTCCGACTGTGAGTGTAGGCGTGGGAGATACATTTACCTGCCAAGCCCGCGCCCATACGGCGACCGCCTATCCGCAAATGAGTTTTACCTCGGATATTCCCAATGTTATTTTCCAAGTTTTAGACGTTCAGAGTACTTATAGTGATCCCGTAGGTGGTGTCAATAGTACGGTTTATGCGGATGGTTGTGGTTGGGTTCAAGATCCGACCGATCCTCGTTATCACCTCAGTCCAGGCGCTTGTAGTAGTGAGACGGGTTTTGCCAATACATATTCTGACCAATATCCCTACACAGCACCGCCAACAGAAGGTAAGGGTGCGGTGGGTAATGATATCACCACAATTTATAAAATCAAGGTAATCGCTTTCCCGAATGGTATTCCGAATCCGATTAAAGTTTCTAATGTAATTTTGGATTATTCGGGTTCAAGTTATCACTACAACGCTGATTATGGTATTGCTCCTAACGTTGTTAATATCAATGTGGTAACTCCTTCTGCGACTGATTTAAGCGTCGTTAAAAGTCACGTTGGCAACTTCAATTTTGGCAATAATACTTATACCCTCACTGTCAGTGATGACGTTAATAGTTCGAGCGCAAAGGCTCCTGTTATTTTAACGGATACTTTACCTGCGGGTTATACATTTGTAGATCAGAATGCTCTACTTTCAGGGACGCAACCTTTAAGTGGTCCGAGTGCAGTCAATTGGAATTGTGAAACATCAGGACAAGTCCTGACTTGCCTCTATGACACTGACGGAGATGGCGTGGGTGATAATTTCCCTGATGGCGGAACAAATGCTTTAACGTTGAATGTAAATATCGCTAATGGTGCTTTGCCCAGTGGAACAACTAGCACCAACTTTGTGAGGGTTGCTTTAAATACGGCTCAAACTGACTCTAATCCTGCGAATAATACGTCGAGTGATCCAACTACTATATTACCTAATGCGGATTTGGCGATCGTCAAAACCCTTGCCGATGGTGACTTAACGGTTGGTGGTAATCAAGCTTCTTTTGTAACTGGAAGACAGGGTACTTATAATCTACAGGTCACTAATTTAGGGAATATCACAGCGACAACGCCCACAATTACGGATACATTACCCTCAGAGTTACAATTTGTTTCAGGAGTAGGGACTAACTGGACTTGTAGCGCGGTGGGTCAAAATGTTACCTGTACATCGAGTCAAAATATAGCTCCTGCCGCAACAACTAATGTTACTTTGACAGTCCTAGTCAGAGATACTAGCAGCACAAGTACGATTAATACGGCCATTGTTTCGAGTCCTACTTATGACGCGATTCTAACTAATAATACGAGTTCTGTAACCACTCCAATTACTCGACCGACTCCTGATTTAAGTATTACCAAAACTCCATCACCCGTAACTCTAATTCTCAATAAAAATAGTAATTACACTATCAATGTAAGTAATGTTGGTTCGGATGCAACCAGTGGCACGATTAAGGTAGATGAGATATTTCCCACTGGTTTTGGGATGCAATATATCGCTCATGCTGGTTCGGGTTGGAGTTGTATTTACAGCGATAGCACCCCGACTACCCGCCCTTGTCAAAGTGGTGATACGACAAATGGCACAGGCACAACTGTGGGAACTCAAAATATCACTTTCTATAATCCCGGTCCTTTGGCTGCGGGTGCGAGTAGTGCCATTACGTTAACGGTCAAAGCAACTTTAGATCCAGGTTCTACTGTAAATAACACGGTTAAAGTCAGCACCCCAGGAGACGGTGGAACTGGTACAAAAACAGCGATCTCACCCACTAATATTGGTAAACCAGATTTAAGCATCATCAAAACCCATGCTGATCCGATGACATTGAGTACCAATAATGACTACACTATTACAGTTACAAATTCTAGTACAGCAGGAACGGCAACAACCACTGGACCAATTAGCGTCACAGAAACCTTTCCTAGCACAGGTAGCTTTGCCTACGTTTCTCATTCTGGTTCAGGGTGGAGTTGTATTTTTGAAGCTACAGGAACTTCCCCTGTATCGCCTCGCGCCTGTCTAAGTGGTGACACTACAGGAACGGCATCTGGAACCACTAGAACCATCACTTTCTACAATACTGGCCCCTTATCAGCAGGACAAACTAGTTCCTTTACGCTGACGGTAAATCCTGGAGCAACAGTGATTACGGCAGTTCCCAATACGGTTGTGGTCTCTACCGAAGGAGAGGCAAGTACAACCTTAGCTAATAATACTTACCCTGATCCCACCAGTACCTTGGCAGCGGGTTCATCCACTCGTGATATCGCGGTAGAAAAACGGATAACGCGGGTTTCTGGTAGTCCGATCGCGCTCACAGATACTACTCCCACAGCTATTACCTACGTTGCTGCTGCTCCTACGGCAACTCAATGTACAGGAGCATTACCAGCAGGAGCTGGGGTGACTCCATTTACTCCATCAGGAGGGACTAATCCCGCAGATGACTTTTCAGGAACTGGCACAAACGTTGCGGCAATTGATACGGCAACGCTTGCAGCATCTCGCAGGTACACCTGTCCCGCACTTACGGCTGGACAATATGTTCAGTACAAAATCGCTGTCGGCAGTAATCAGTCTTCTGGTAGTGGGAAGGACATTGGTATTAGTTTCAATGATGCTATTCCCTCAATCCTTCAAAATGTAAGCTGGTCTTGTTCTATTCCCGAACCTGGGATTGGCGGCGGCGGCGGTCCTGCTGGCAATAATACCTGTGATACCAGTGTTCTAACTCCTCCCACTTATCCCACTCCTGAAATAACAGGAACTACTAATACAATTAGTCTTCCTCGCATTGGACTTAGGAAACGAGGCACGGGTAATCCAGGTGAAATCCCCTATGCATTGATTACTGTAGTGGGGCGGGTTAATCCTAGTGCCACGGCAGCAGACTTAGCGAGAATTGATAATATTGCTAACTTAGGAACTGATGCAAACCTAAACAATAACTCTTGGACAGTTCAAAGTGGTAGTGGTGTTGTACCTACACCTCCTGACTTAACGATTACTAAAACGGGCATCGCTAGTATTAATAATTATGCTCAGGGAACTTATACTCTTGCCGTTGCTACTACTGCCGCATCTACCCCAGCTACTAATCGAATTACTGTCATTGATACTTTACCCACGGGTTTAGATTTTGTTTCTGCATCAGGCACAAACTGGACTTGCAGTTCCGCAGGCTCAATTATTACTTGTTATTCAGATACAGATATTCCTAGCAATACAACTAGCGCTGAAACCATCGCGGTGACTGTTAAAGCTAACTCTGTAGCTGTTTTACCCACTGTCGTGATAAACCGAGCTAGCGTTAGTACGGCCAGTGAAACGATTTTAAATAATAACAACGCCACCGCCAGCACAACTATTAATGCGCCTGTTTTACCGAATTTAACTGTTGGTAAAACTGATGGCGGGGCAACATTTACTCAAGGAGTTAACGGTACTTACACAATCACCGTCAATAATACGGGGACTGTAGCGACCAGCACTCCGATCACGGTTACTGATACCTTACCCACTGGATTAACTTACTTCTCAGCAACGGGTACAAACTGGACTTGTTCTAATTCGGGTCAGATTGTTATTTGTAACACCAGTCAAGTTATTAATAACGGTTCTAGTGCAACTCCTATTACGCTTATTGTGACTCCAACGATTGGTACAGGTACAGTCACGAATAATGTGCGAGTTGACACTACTGCCAATGCCGAAACCACTACGGCAGATAACACGGGAAGTGACACGACACCCTTACAAACTAATATCACTGATATTTCCATTGCGAAAACTGCTCGTAGCTTTGATGGATTATCTGCTGTCACCAATTTCCAACAAGGACAGCAATATCGCTATCGTTTGGCGGTAACAAATATCAGTGCCACTGTGCCAGCCGTTGCGCCGATTACCGTTACTGACCTTTTACCCACAGGCTTAACTTATCTCTATAGTGCTAGCACAGATGGGTTTACCTGTTCCGCTACAGGGCAAACAGTAACCTGCGATCGCCCTACCAATTTAGCCCCAAGTAGCACTGTAAGCGTAGATTTAGTAGTCCAAGTTGGCGGTTCAGCCCCAGCAAGTGTGACTAACCAAGCACGGGTGACTAGTGTCAGCGATACTTGCCCTGACTTTACTTGCACAGGCGGTACAAAAGACAATAACCGCACCACTCTCAATAATACGATCGGTGCTACGGTAGATCTTGCGATCGTTAAAACCGCAGTAGATCAAGATGCGGTCACTGCTGGCAATCAGTTCTATCAAGATGGTCCAGCCGTCTATAACATCACTGTTACTAATAATGGTCCATCTAACTATGCTGGTTCGGTGATTGTCAATGAGAATTTGAGTGCCATTACTCCTTCCGATCCTAACTTTACTTATGTTTCCCATACCGACAACACCACTTGGACTTGTACCAGTGGCGGCGGCTCTTGTGTTGGCAATAAGAACTTGGTATTTACCAAAACTGGCGGTTTACTCGCTGGTGAAAGCTCCACGATCGCCCTAACGATCAATGTTCCTGATGGCGTAACTGGCTTGAAAACAAACGTCGCCAGCATTGATGCTGCAACGATCACGGCTGCAAATGACACTGTGCCAGGTAACAATACCGAGAATGAAGTCGTAGATGTTTTGGATAACCTAACCACCTTGACTTTGGTGAAAGATGACAACGATGGTACGGGTGAACCAATTAACGCCGATCTACAAACTAAATTCTTTAGAGGTGGTATCGGTAAATATACAATTGTGGCAACGAATACTGGAGGTTCCGCCGCTAAAGCCCCCGTTACGATTAGTGATACTTTACCCAGTGGCTTAACTTACGCGGGTAATAGTCTTACTTCCAATTGGCAATGTACTGCGGGGGGTGGTAATAGCTTCTCCTGTATTTACGGTAATTGGAATCCTACTTTTACTACCTTTACTCAAGCGAATATGCCCGTTGGCACAACCTCTGGGGTAGAGATTTTGGTTAATGTGTCTAACACAGCCACTCTATCAACCTTAGATACAACTCCTCCCGCTCCAGATGTTTATAACGCAGGTTTAACTACAAATACAGCCAGCATCAGTGGTTCTAACTTTACGACTGTCAATGCTTCCGAACAAACAGTAATTATTGAACCTGCCGATTTAGCGGTGACTAAGGCGATCGCGCCTAGTCCTTTAGTCGCTAGTGGTACAGGAACCTACACCATTACGGTAACGAATGTAGCATCGGCTGCAAGTACAGGTGTATCTTATCCACAAATCTATCTGCAAGATTATTTGCCCACAGGTTTAAGCTATACATTACCTTTACCCACTACAGGTGCAAGTGTCGGAGATGGTTGGGTATTTATTGGTTATAACGAGAGTGCAAAGGAAGTTACCTACAAACGCACAACCGCGTTAGCAAATGGTGCTTCAACTAATATCACCCTGCCTGTTACAGTGTCGGCATCACCGCCAGCCAGTGTCACTAACTTTGTGCGGGTCGGAGGTTTTACGCCTGAGCCTGATTACGATCTTGCGACTGCTGGATATCAAGATCCTCGATTAGCCACCTGTGATGCGTCCTTTGGGGCAAGTCAACCCGTTAACAACTGTTTTGCTCTCACAACACCAATTTCAGGTGGTGTGTCTACGGACTTAAAAGTAACCAAAATTGAGGGGACAGATAACGATAATCCTCCCAATCCAGCAGTTGCTTTTAATACCAACTTTCCCTACACCATTAGGGTCGCTAACGTTGGTGGCAGTAATGCTGAGACTGTCACCTTAACCGATGTTTTACCCGCTTCGTTAGAGTATGTTTCTCACAGCATTGATGCAGGTGACGTTACTATTACCAATCCCTTCAGTGTTTCACCTGCAAACCTAACTCGGACTTGTAATTATGCGCCTGGTACTCGTACTTTTAGTTGTAATTTACTGCGAGTTTTGACAACAGAAAGTGATGCCGATCCCATTGATATTACCCTTACAGTTAGGGGCGTAGTATCAGGAATTGTCGATAACACTGCCACAGTAACTTCAGTTACGGCGGATACTGTCACTGCGAATAACACTGAATCCGAAAAAGTCTTGATTAGCCCAGGTGGTGCTAATAGGATAGAGGGTAAAGTCTTTAATGATTTAAGTGATAATGGTCTGTTTGATGGTCTTGAAACTGGCACTGCGAATGTCACCGTGCGACTCTATCAAGATAACGGTACGACTAACGGCTCTTTTGATGCGGGTGACACTCTCATCGCTACAGGCACTACCAATGGCACGGGCGACTATAGTTTTACGACTTCATTAACAGGTAACTTTGTTCTGAATGTGAATACCGCCACCCTGCCATCTGGTCACGTTCTCACCCCAACTGCAACACCCGTAACTTTCCAAACTGCGGTGTTAGGAACTCTTGATCAAAATAATAACTTTGGTCATAAATCAACTGCCGTAGCGACCGATTTTGGTGATGCACCCGACACTTATGGCACAAACCTTGTTAATAGCGGTTCAGAAGGGATTGGGGCATATCACACCGTCAACACCAATATTCACTTAGGTGCAACTGTGCCAGATGCGGAAGCCGATGCGGCGACCCCCTTAAATGGTACGGGTGATGATGTTACTGGTACTGATGATGAAGATGGAGTTACTACCTTCGCGGCTCTGACTACTAGTACTACGCCTTATAGCGTTGGGGTGACAGTCAAAAATACTACGGGCGGCAATGCCAATTTAGTCGGTTGGATTGACTTTGACCGTGATGGCGTTTTTCAAGCTGATGAAGGTGCGTCTGCCATAGTAGCCAATAGCGCCACCACTGCAACCCTCACATGGAGCAACATCGGTACTACTGGACCAAATATTGTTGCTGGTAATACATACGCTCGTTTTCGGATTACGACAGATGCGATTACAACCAGTAGTACAGGTGGTGCAGCAACCAACGGCGAAGTTGAGGATTATCCCTTAACTATTGGTGCTGTTCCTCGTCTCAACCTTGTCAAGCGAATTACCGCGATCAATGGCACTAACATTACAGGATTCGCTGATGGTACGGATGTGCTGCCATCCAATGACAATGATGCGAAATGGCCCTCACCAAATACTCAATATTTACGCGGCGCGATCGCCTGTACGGCGGGATCACTTTGCAACACCACCATCGCTGGCGTTAAACGAGACGACACTGTGGAATACACAATTTATTTCCTTGCTAATGGTACGGATGCTCTCAAGAATGTAAAAATCTGCGATCGCATCCCCGCCAATACCACCTTTGAGCAAAACACCTATGCGACTGGGAAGGGTATCTTACTAGGCTGGGATAGCCAAGCGGTTCCAACGGCTTTACCCGATCCTATCAACTCGACACCAGAAGTACCCTCAATTAAACAGTGGCTAACCAACGCCATTGCCGATCTACCAGACAAAGGTAATTTTGTACCTGCTGGCACTTCTCTACCCAATCCACCCTGCGGAACCGACCCAAATAACAACGGTGGTGTGGTTGTCGATGTTGTATCAGGCGCAACTACTATCCCGATCGCCACTGCATCAGGTGTTCCCATTAACTCCTATGGGTTTGTCAGATTTAATGTCAAAGTCAACTAGTAATTAAAAAACAAGGTCAAAAACATGAAATTCCCAGCTAGTCATTATTATCCCAGTCCACCTAGTTCTTTTCCCGAACCTATACCTAAAGCGATCGCGGGAAATCGTTAATATCCAAAGCTCAAGCAATCCGTTACCTAATCAACAGCTTTAAACAATAGCCATGAAATTGAAGTCGCGCCCTCGTTTTTACACTAGTTTACTTCTGACATCAGCCTTGGCGATCGGGGGTAGCTTCTCACTCGCCAAGTCAGCCCTAGCACAAGCTCTAACTCCTGCGGGTACGCCGATCACCAACGAAGCCACAGGCAGCTTTGAGGGCAACACCACACCAGGAATACTCACAGTCACGTCTAACACTGTCACCTTATCAGTCCAAGAAATTGCGGGTATCTCGGTAGTCTCATCAGGTAACTCTCAGCCAACTAAGGCTTTACTTGCGACTGAGTTCCCGAGTATTACCCCAGGTCCATATCAAGGTGTTGAAGGGATAAACAACAGTGATATCGTCTATTTCGACTTCACAATCACGAATACAGGCAACAGTCCTACCGCCTTCTATATTCCCAATACAGCAACAGTTACAGGTACAGGTGGTGGTACATTCCAAGGTATCGCAGTTACTGCTGTCGATCCCGATGGTACTGGAACTAGGCCAACAACAACTTTTACAGTGCCTAAAGCTGTGCCATCAGTAGAAGCCGATAAAATCACTACATCTACTAACTTTTTGGGCGCAACCGATGGCTATATTCCTATCGGTGGCACAGTTACGGTCAGAGTTGCCGTAAAAGTCACAGGAGTTGCCGTTACGGATATAACAAAAGTCGTTTTAGGTGGACAGAATACGGCGGGAATATCTGTCAATGGCGGCGCAGATTTTGTTGCTAATGGCTTGCTTGATGTCTATACATCCGATCTTGCGAATGGTACACCAGTTCCTAACACGGGTTATATCGCGAATACTGGTAATCTTGGTTATGCAGGTGTATCTGGTATTGACCAAACACTTGAAACCAACGGTAATCCTGTTAATGGCGATGCTGCCTTCTTTAGAAGAGAAGCTAGTGCAGAAGATACTACATCGATTACCGCAGGGACAGACTACGGCGATGCACCAGATACTTTCAAGACCTTATTGACAGTATCTGGAACTGGTTTTACTGCTTCATACGCTAACAGTGGCGCTAGCCAAATCATTGATGCTGCTCCCGTCAAAATCAGACTAGGTGCAAATGATCCCGATGCTGAAGCAACTGTTACGGCTGTGACCTCTCCAACTAGTGCAGATAGTCCTAACGGCGATGGCGCTGATGAAGATGGTGTCTCTTTTCTCACTGCGCTTACCACTAGCTCCACTACCTTCACAGCTACGGTTAACGTCACCAATAACACAAGCGCACCTGCCGTACCTGCTTACTTAGTTGGTTGGATTGACTTCAATGGCAATGGTGTTTTTGATAACGCAGAGCGAGTAGCTTATAGCTCGACCGCAGGGGAAATCAATGCTATCCCTACAGGCACATCGACTGTCACTTTGACATGGACTGGACTAACTGGTCTGACTTCAGGTGTTAAATATGCCAGATTCCGCTTGACTACTGATACTAGAGTACTCGGCGGTGCTGGTATTGATACTGCTGCTGGTACTGGTGCTGGTACTGCTCTACTTGGTGGTGGTACTGCTAATTCATTCACAGCCGCATCGGTTAATGTTGCGACTAACAATAATCCCTTCACTCCTTTAGGTAAGGGTGAAGTCGAAGACTATTCGATTAATGTTGGCGCAGTCCCTAGTTTAAATGTCGTGAAGCGGATTACCAGTATCAATGGCGTAGACATCAATGATGAGATTCGTACTGCGACTACCCCTCCTTCTAACCCTGCCGATGCCAAATGGCCTACCGACGGTGTTATCAAGTATCTGCGAGGAGCGATCAACTGCACGATCCTTGCACCTTGCAATGGTTCCACGATCACAGGGGCGAAAACTGGCGACTTGGTAGAATACACTATCTATTTCCTCGCTAATGGGACTGACGATCTTAAGAATGTCAAAATCTGCGATGCTATTCCTGCGAATACCACCTATTTAGCTGGTTCAATCGTTTTGGGCTGGGATAGTACTGGAGGAGTTTTACCTAACCCTAATGTAGCGATTACAGCAGGTGAAACCGCACTAACTGATGCGACGGGTAAATTTTTGGCCATAAATACATCCGATGTAACGGCTCCTTCGGGTAGTGCTTGTGCAACCAACGCAGCCAATATAAATGGCGCGATTTACATCAACTTTGGCGCAGCCCCTGTCATACCTTTTGCGACTAGTTCTGCTACCCCCAGGAGTTCTTACGGTTTTATTCGTTTTAAAGCGACCCTTAAGTAATCCTGCCTAAAAGGGCTAACTGCCTACAGCTAGCCCTTTCTAATGGAGTCATCCCACAGCCAAAACACCATTTATGTCAAAATCATTCTTTCGAGAATCTACTCGCTTACTAGTAACCACCGCCCTACTTTTTGGCAGTCAATTTCCTTTGACTAAATCAGTTTTGGCTCAATCGACTCCTGCTGGCACTATTATCCCCAATGCCGCGCTCGGCAGTTTTGAAGGAGTAATATCAGTTACAACGGTTCCTCTTAATTCTAATTCCGTAACTTTTGAGGTAACCGCGCCAATTGCGTCTAACCCAAGACTATTGCTAGTCAAGCGCATCACCGCTATTAATGGTGTTGCGATTACAACTGTAGTTAATGATGGACTTGCCTCATCGGCTGACGATAATGTGAACTGGATCTCTACGACTTCAACCACTCCAGTCCCCGCTTCGGCTCCTCCAAATGATTATTTAAAAGGAGACATTACTCGCAATGATGTCATCCCAGGCGATCGCCTAGAATATACAATTTATTTCCTATCTGCGGGTGATGTGAATATTAGTAATGTAACCATCTGCGACTTAATTCCGCCTAACACAACATTTGAAAACAATGCTTATGGTAGTAATTTAGGTATAGTTTTTGCCAACAGTACACCGATCACTCCTCTAACGGGGCTGTTTGATGGCGATCGCGCTAATTTTTATCCCGCAGGAAGTCTGCCACCCACCACTTGCAAAAAACCGACAACTAACGCAACTTTGACGGCTGCTGATAACACAGATGGATTAGTTGTAGTCGATGTGGTGAAAATATCTGATCCCCTACCCAATTTCTTGCCACCTGCCACAGGTGTAGGAGCGCCCGCAAATTCCTATGGTTTCGTTCGTTTTCAAGTTAAAGTTAAGTAGAAAAACCCAAGAAAAGATTAAAAGAGCCGCAAAGCGGCTCTTTTAATCTTTTCTTGGGCATATTCATGAAATTCTTTATGGAAAGGGATAAACCATGACTTTTACCTTAGAGCCATCAAGCGATCGCGTCACACTTCCCGATCATACGCAACTTCCCGAATCTGACGGTACGTTTGTGAAAAATTTTCAAGATCATCCCCAAAGTATTTTACTCACCGATTCGATTGAGCCGATTTTACAAAAATATCATCCTGATGGACAATACGCGATCGGGCAAGATTCGGGTATCTATTGGCGCATGACTGAACCACCCGAAAAGGGAGCCAAAGCCCCTAATTGGTTTTATGTCCCGAATGTGCCGCCGACCATAGATGGTCAGCCTCGCCGCTCCTATGTGCTTTGGCAAGAATTTATTGCGCCGCTCATTATTTTAGAATTTGTCTCTGGTACTGGTAAAGAAGAACGCGATCGCACCCCTTGGACGGGTAAATTTTTCATTTATGAGCAGGTAATTCGTCCTGCTTTTTATGGTATCTACGAAGTCCAAAAAGCCAGCATCGAGCTATATCGCCATGTCACTAATCACTTTGAATTAGTAACTGCCAATGAAAGAGGACATTTTGCGATCGCCGAGTTGGGTGTGGAACTTGGCATTTGGCAAGGAGTTTACCAAAATTCCGACTTGCCTTGGCTGCGTTGGTGGGACGCTGATGGTAATTTGCTATTAACGGGCTGGGAAACCTCTGAACAAGAAAAGTTAATTGCTCAACAGGAACGTCAAAAAAATGAAATTTTGATCGCCCAACTCCGTGCCGCAGGGATTGAACCGCAGCTATAGCTTGCGTTGTAGTTTGTAGATCCCCCCCAGCCCCCCTTAAAAAGGCTGCCGTGTACACACAAGTTTAAATTGTGCGATCGCATCCTGAATACCCTGCAATAAATTGCGGGCTGAAAGCTAAAACCCGTTGAAACGGGTTACGAATCAGGAATTAGTCAGTTTTAACTGACTTTAGCTTTTAGCCAAGAACTTTAGTTCTTGGTTCTCGCGACTTGTGTGTACACGGCAGCTTAAAAAGGGGGGAGAATCAATTAAATTTTCTTCTTCCCCCTTTTCAAGGGGGATTGAGGGGGATCTCTTAGATCAAGCTAATGATTGTATCCACTAGGCGATCGTAAAAGAAATAATCATGAGCGCCAATAGTTTTAATCACTTCACCGCCAAATTGTCGCTTAAACCGCGAAAAATTGTAGTAGGCATGATCGGGATCGGCGCTGTAGCCGTAAAAATCATAAATCTTGCAGCCCCGTTGTTTAGCCCGTTGAATCGCCGCCCAATGCAGACTATATGCTGGCATTACCTGCCGATCGCGATCGCTGCGACCACCATAAAGATAGGTACAGCCATCGCCCCAATATATCAATAAAATTGCAACTAAAGTTTCGTTATTGTATTTTGCCAAGCCAATTTCCGCCATTCCTTCTCGAAATAGGCTTTGACAAAGCTTGATAAAAAAACTATAAGGTTCGCTTAAAAAACCTTGTCTTTGAGCAGTTTCATAAAATAGATCAAAAAATATGGGAATCGCCGCATCATCGCTACGAAAAGAAGTCTCAACGCCATAGCGCCAACTCAATCGAAGGTTATAGCGCCCTTTGGGGTGCATATTTGCCAGTAGTTCTGTTTCGGTTTGGAGTAAATCAATCCAAAGTGTTTCCGATGGCATCAAATCCGCAGGCGATCGCCGAAAGTTGTGATCGATCCATGCAGGTTTAGTTGATAACAAAGGTTCAATGCGTAAAGCGATCGCGCCGCCAGATTGTGATGAACTTTGAGCAATTTTTTCTGCTTCTGATAGTAAAAGTTTAACTCCTTCTATTTGCGAATTGGGTGATGAATTTTGTGACAAGATGGGAGCGGCGGGAGCAAAAATTATATTTGCGGAACTAGGTTGGGGATAGAAGTAGAAAATACAACCACCAACTAACTCATGGAATTGATCAAATAGTCCATAGCGAAAGGTTTGATAACCATCGAGTTCGCGAAAGTCAGCCCAGCCCCAAGACTGCATGAAACAACCGTGATGCGATAACTTAGTAAGTCGATCCCATGCAAGGCGATCGCTATTTTCCAATCTTCTGACTATCACTTTTTCTTTTCGGTATTAGCAAGATGAATCAGCCAATAAATACCGCCCATAGTCATCATTAATCCAATCGATCCTAAACCAACATCCCCTCCACCCGTGCCACCAACGGAAGTCGATCCTTTGGCAAATACGGCATCGGGAGCCGCAAGATTGGCAACTAGTAAAGTTAAAGAGAGAATCGCAATTACTTTTGCTGTATTGAGATTGAAGGTAGGACGGGTTGTAGAATTTGCCGAATTTTCGTAAATTAGCTGCACCGAATCCCCCTCTGTAAGTTGCTTTTGGAAAACAATCAATTTAGTTTGTAATTCACGCAAATCATTAGCAATTTCTTGGGGAAGCTCTTGCGATCGCTCTAATAACTTGGTAATTAAGCGCGACAGATCAATTTGATTGAGTAACTGCTTGACTCTGGTTAGCCATTCTTGAGAAATTTCGGGCGTATGAGAGTGATGCTGAGCAGGAATTAAGAGGCTTTCGGGATTAGATTCTAACTGGTTGAGCCAAGCTTGAGCTAAGGATTCTAAGCTCATGGGATCATTACTCACTACACTTTTGGGAGTTAGGGCGATCGCCTCATCTCGTTCCTGTAAATCTAGAAAATCAACTTTTTGTAGTTCTAATTGTGATGGTAATATTTGCAAATTATGATTATTGCCACGATTGAGTAAATAGAAAAATAGTTGAGAAGAATTATGTTGTTGGGGAATTACGGAATTTCGTAACGAGGCGATCGCTTGATCAAATACAAATAACTGGGGCAGAGCCTCTAAGGTTAAGGCTTGTAATTTCGGTGGTAAATCCAGCTTGGCAAGTTGATCACGCATCACCTCTTGTTCCGAAGCTAGCAAAAATCCCCAACTCCCATAATCATGATTCGTAAAAGAAGGAATCTCTAGCTGCATCGGCTTCACATCAAAACCTGCGGCTTGGATGGTTTGATCAATACACCAAAAAGCTAATGTATTGCGATCGGGAGAAACTGCATTAGTGGCGATCATCCCTGAAGGAACAAGAGCTTGCTTCAGCAGAAAGAACCATTCTAAACTATAAATTTGAGTTTCGGCAACGGAATATGGATAGGTAAAATCACAGATAATCACATGATAGCGGTGCGCTAGATTCTCTTTGAGAATGAACTCTTGCGTGATTCTATTTAGATAGGCAAAGGCTTCATGAATATGAATCTTAACCTTGGGATTAGATAAACTGTCATGATTAAAAGCCGCAAAATCTTGCTTTCCTAAATCGATAACTTCTTGAGAATAATCCACTAAATCAATGTGACTAACTTGGGGATATCGCAAAATATCCCGCACCGCCAGTCCATCACCACCGCCACAAACCAGCACCCGCAAATCTTGATCAGGAAATCGCTGCACTGCCAAAGCGATCGCAGGAATGGTCAAATACTCATGATAAATCGCTTCATCAGCGCTATGAAATTGTAACTCTCCATTAATATAAAAAGCAGTTCCATTAGCTTGCTGCTCGACAAATAAAGAAGTTGTCATGACTTACCAATCCCCCGTAACCATCAAAATAAAGCCAGCGATTACCAGTCCCCACGCACAGACCCATTGCCAAGTGCGATCAGGTTGGCTCTTTTGTGTGTAATTTGGAGAAGCCGCCGTTAATTTCTGGGGAGCAGCCGACTTCTCGTTCATTTCAAATTCATCAGGGCTAACTTTTTTGGTGGAATAGACGTGAAGTTCCCGACCTTGCCAAGCCTCGATCGCTAAATTCCAGAGATGCTCTTCATCCCAATAGTCCCATGTGGTGCGTGATTCGCGATTATCTTCACTTTTGTAAGTTCCTTCTGTTTCCGACTCAAAGTAATACAGCCGTCCCATTGCCCGCAATTTGGGATATGGCTCACTATGATTATGCATTGCATCCCAAAGCCCAAAGCGAATATCGTCACCTACATGTTCTCCAGCAATGCGATCGACGGAAATCTCTTCGGATATATACCAATTAATGTTCGTTTCTAGATCGTCAGGATCAACATCAGGATCGACTTCTCTCAATAGATAATAATCGGAGTTATGAGAATGAAGTAACCACTCCATCATTTCATATCCATTAGCATCATCATAGGTACTGAAGTCTTCAATCGTCCATTGTTTACCGCCATAGGCAACGCGATCGCCTGTTCTCAGTCGTGGCAGAAAACTGATGTAGTCAGTGTCAAGTGATTTTTTCACGATTTTACTGCAAATCTGTCAGATCGTATAACTTAATTTTACAACGCTAAGCGATCACCTGATTTTCAATTTCATAGGCGATCGCAACAAAGTTATCAATATTGCTGAAAACCCTGAAGAATTTCGATATACTTAAAAGCTATAGCGATCGCCAAATCATAAAATCACAGATGTAAACTAACCAATACTTCAAAAAACATTAAAAATACTTATGCAAATTCATCGATTAGCTCTAAAAAACTTTAAGTGCTTTAAAGAAGTAGATGTTTCCTTCTCAAAAATAACTCTGCTTACAGGTGAAAATAGCAGCGGTAAAAGCTCTCTAATATATGGAATATTATCACCATTACAAAGCCTTAATTTATATGGAAACTCTTTCCCATTGTATTTATCATTTAACGGTGATTATGTAAACATGGGAGGATTTGAAGAGGTGTCATTTAATCATAATTTAAAAAACAATTTAATGATTGACTTAAGTATGTCTTTTAAAAACAATAGTTACAACTTTAAAACATTTTGGTATTTTGATAAAATAAGTAACTCTCCAAAATTTAGTAGCTTAAGTATTCCAACAATAGGTGACATAGAAAAGAGGACTGATTCACCATCATATATTGTTGACTTTCAAATGCCAAATAGATTGAAATATTCTAATAGTGACAATATAGATTATGATAGCATTCTGTATGATCTTGAGATATCTACTTACTTTGAATATACTAGCGAGCTTTCAGACGATTTAAATAGAGATTTGATTAACAATTTTAATTTCATTAGTGCATTTAGATCTCAGCCTGAGCGTACTTATTATCAATCTCTAACTAGTAATAAAGTAGACAAATTTGGTGGTGGTTACATATACCAAATTTTGGATTGGGGAGATAATCAATCAGAAGAATTATTTGATTTGATTTCTATTCTTAAAGATTTAAATATAACTCATGATCTCAAACCCCATAAATTATCAGGTGGAAGATTTGATATAAAGGTTAAAGTAAAAAATAAAAGCAAGTGGGAATCTCTGCCTGATGTTGGTTTTGGTATTAGTCAGTTTTTACCGATTATTGTTGCCGATTTACAATTGTCAGATAATTCAACATTAATAATGTCTCAGCCAGAAATTCATTTACATCCATCTATTCAAGCTAATTTAGGCGACTATTTAGTTAAGCAAGTTAAAGAGAGAAATAAAAATTATATTGTTGAAACTCATAGTGAATATTTGCTTAATAGAATGAGATTGCTAATTGTTAAAGGAGAAATCCAGCCAGAAGATGTGGCGGTTTATTATTTTGAAAACTCGATTAAAGATGGTAGTGTTGCTCATCGAATTGAATTTACCAAAGATGGACAAATCTTAAATGCTCCCAAAGGATTCTTTGAGACATATATGATTGACACAATGGATATTGCTCTTAATGCTTGATAGATTTGACTTTTAAAGTTTAATTAAAAAATTTCTAATGACTAGAAAAGATATATTTATCGATAATAATATAGCCAAAAACTTCTCTCATCCCCTCGATCCTGAGTATAAGCAACTTATTAAATGGCTAATAGAATATAACTCTAATCCCAAAAAACATGATGACAACGCTCACCTAGTTATTTCTCAAAAACTGATAGCCGAATATTACCGAACGATGGGTCATGCCGCATCGGGAAATAACATCGCTGTGATTATTAACCTATTAACCGCTCAAGGTCGATTAAATCGAATCAGTAACGAGCAAATTAAAGAATTTAAGCAAAAGTACTTTACAAATAAAGTAAAACGACGATTAACCTCCAATGAAGAAGATCGAGAGCATATTCCCGTAGTTTTGTTATCCGATCGCAAATATGCTCTGACCTTAGACGAAAAGTTTACCGATGACCTGCTAAACTTTCCGAGCTTTACCGCGACAGTGGGCAAAAAACCATCAGATATTCCCTATGATAAATAATGTAAATACTCAGATCGTGTAGTTTTTGACTTAAACCTAGGGCAGTTGCGTTAAACTAAAAAGCTTAGTCTCTTAATATGTAGTTGCTTTCCGATGGAGTCACTGTTTTCTACTCAAGGCATCATGGTTATGCTGCTTGGTGCATACGCTGTTGCCATGTGGATGTTCCTCACCAGCGCACCTAAAGTACATACGATTATGGTGTCCAATCTCGATCAAGCGCGATACTTCTACGAAGGCGAGCTAAAACTGCCGATCGCCGATGTGCCGCTACATTATTACTATGGCTATGAATATGGCATGGGCGCACCAGCCGATCCAATTTATATCCCCGCTACCGCTCGAACTGCTAAATCTAAGTATTCGGCAGAGATGGAGGGCGCTTGGTATCAGCTAAAGAAAAACGTGCAACTGCACATTGTTCCTGGAGCCAATGCTACCGATCACGATCGCGGACGACATATTTGCTTTAATCGTGACTGTGTGGAGCAGTTATTGCTACAAATTCAAGTGCGCGGGATCAAGCACAAAGTTCGGAGTGAAAAGCCATTAAATTTTTTGGTTAAAGATCCCGATGGTCAAGTTATCGAAATAGCTGAAGTTCTTAGCTAAAAATGTAAGGATAGGCGGCGCAAAGCGCCGCCTATCCTTACTTATTATATGGGTGTGGTTCTGATTAGAACTTGTAGGCTAAAAAATGTCTGATATGTCGATGCAATTACAAAAAACACAACTACAAAAATTAGTGATCGCCAGTGGTAATGCTGGCAAAATCAAAGAATTTCGCGATTACTTAGCAGATTTAGGCGTAACCCTAGTTGCTAAGCCAGACGAAATTGATGTCGAAGAGACAGGCGTTACTTTCATTGAGAATGCCCATCTTAAGGCTTCTCAAGTAGCGATCGCCACTAATGAATGGGCGATCGCCGATGACTCTGGACTAGAAGTAACCGCCCTCAATCGCGCACCAGGAGTTTTATCGGCACGATATGCAGACACAGATAGCGATCGCATTAATCGAGTTTTGCAAGAATTAGCGGAATATGAAATAAATAATCAGCCCAATCGTGAAGCTCAATTTGTTTGCGCGATCGCGATCGCCTCACCTGATGGCGCGATCGCTGCCGATGCAATTGGGATTTGTAAAGGCGCGATCGCGGATAATTCACGCGGTAATGGGGGATTTGGTTATGATCCTATTTTCCTAGTCACCGAACTTAATCAAACCTTCGGTGAGATCCCACCTGAAGTCAAAGCGAAAATCAGTCATCGAGCCGAAGCTCTGGCGATATTACGTTCTAAGCTAAAATCTTTAGCCTAGGTTTGGTTGCATTGGGAATCTGAAGCTACGCGCATTGAACCTAATATTGTTGAAATAATTACGCATTTTCGGCGATCGCCTGAATTAGTCTTGAACGTGATCTTCCCGATTTGCCCGTTGGGACTGCCATTAGTCTTAAACTGAATTCGATACACATCTGGGTTTGAAACTATGGATAGTTTTGTGAAGGTTGTCTTTGGTTGTGGTTCAGTATTCTCAACAATTGTCACCTCTGCATCAAAATTTTGCCAAGGTAGGCTATCCCAATATGGCTGGGTGGGGTTAACGGGAGGAGCTTTATGGAGAGCATATTGAAAGGAAGTGGCGGTGTTCCTAAAAGACGCTTGCCACACAGTTTGAGTCCGCTTGGCATTGCTTTGAGCTAAACGTAAAGTACTAAAAGCCTGACTCTGTGCCGAGTTCAATCTTTGGTTGTTCACAAAAGCGTTCCAAGATGGTGCGGCGATCGCGGCGAGTATGCCCACCATTATCGTTACGACTAAAAGTTCTATAAGTGTGAATCCCAAGGATTTCGTATTGCGACGGTGTATCGGCTTAAATAACCTTGCCAAGATTCTCTTAACGAAAGAATAAAATTTAAACATGATTTACCTTACCGATTTATTACTTGATCCCGATCGCACTACGTCCAAAGCTACGCATATTGGCAGTCGGGAAAAAAGATGTGTTGCCTTCATTGGGCTTTCGGGAATTGCGTTGGGGTGTAGTGGTTCCCATTCTCGCTAGGGCATTGCCCCTCATAAATAATCGCACAGTCACATTTTTAGGTGCAACACAAGCATAAAAGCTACTTAGTCCAGCAGGGTTGGCAGTGGCGCTAGTAAAATCCGCAGGTACTCGTTGTGTCACTGTGCCTGTGGCGTTAGTCGTGGTTACGGGGTTAGGATTGCCCACGCCGATCGAAGGATCATCACAGTCTGGGTTGGTAACTACCCCTGAAATCGTGACGTTTTTGCCAACAGGAATGCGTAGTGCAGCAGTGGCGGTTGATGGTGAGCCTGCATCATTGTTGCCGCCTTGAGTTGCGTCATAGGCTGTGTCATCCATGAAATCGACAAGAGTAAGAAATTTATTTGTGTTTAGATTATAGTCAGTAAATTTTTTCCAACTGAGAATGCTGGTCGCACTAGAAAAATCTGGACGGTTGAAGCCTTGATCTGGCTCAATGAAGTAATAGTTTTTGTCTTCTAAAATTACAGGTGTAGTGATTACGCTTGAAGACGTGGCATCCCTTTGATCAGCTAAATTTGTTGGACAGTTAGCGGTGTCGGTGATAGTGCCGCCAGTGCTGCAATACCAAGGGTAGCCGTCACTAATTTCCCATCGCAGGATACGGGCTGTATTTGACCAGACAGAGCTACCGAGACTTACATCATTTTTGAGATAGTAGGCCACTAGCGAATAGGCATAAACCTCGCGTCCAAAAGCTGACTCATAAGGATTCTTAGATACACTGGTGGATCTACAGTCGCTAGGATCTTTATAAGGCATACAACCAAGTTTTTCACTTTTAGGATCTGCCCCAGACTTTGAGTATTTTTCAACTGTATCGGGGGGGAAAGATATTCTTTTCCAGAAGACTAGAATTGGTGTGCAGTTGGTAGAATCGCAAGTCTGACTATCATTAGTAGGGGCGGTCTGTTTGTGGGGTAATTGATCATTGATACCCATAAGCCCTTCAGCGCCGTAGATATACATTGCTTCTTGCAGGTCATCAGCAATATAGGCAATCGCTGCTTGTAGTTCTTCTTGAGCATTAGACTTAGCGGTTTCTCGGCGATCGCTATCTAGTACGCCTACCAAAAAGCTCAACATCACTACCACCATAAAGGTGGCAATTAGTGCGGCTACTATTAGCTCTATTAGGGTGAAACCATCTGTTAGACCAACAACTAGTCGGCGATCGCGGTGTAATTTAGAGCGCCGCTTCGATGGATTATTAGCGATCGCTGTTATTTTGAGAAACAATCTGCGAAACCAGATTTTCATTGACTTCTAGACCATTCATTCTAATTTCTGATGGATTAATTTCTGGAACCGATGCCTGTCTTAATGTGATCAAGGTTATTAGCATTGACCGTTGGCACTACCTGCGATCGCATCGTCACCAAGGGACAGAGGATCGAAGTTGTGCTAGAAAAAGCGATTTTGCTTAAAGCACATTCTGATTCGGTGCCTTTTTTGAGAGTATTTGTACCACTTAGAGCATCAGCACGATAGACCCGTACCGCCAACCAAAAGCCCTGACGTTGCAGATCCTTTGCTGCTGTTAGTGAAGAACTCAAAGGTCCACTTCTCATCGGTTGAATTACTAGATCTTGCGGATCATTAATATTAAACCCATTACCATCGGCATCAATTCTAATACCGCGTACTCGGTTAGTCGCTGTAGTACTGTCGAGAGCCAACAAAGTGGCTGTAGGCGGGGCGATGCCCTCAAAGGTGTACTGCCCTTGAGCATTTTGGCTACTCGCTGTAGGCGGTAGCACGATATTGTCAGGAAAGGTCGTCACATCAATTACGCCGCCGCGCACAGCATCTATGTAAGAACGGGCGGCTTGGGTGGCTTGGTCGATACGTCTAGCATTGATCCGCGCCGAAGTGGATAGAGCCACCATCGGCGCGATCGCCACAATCAAAATGCCCACCACCGCCGCCGCCACTAGTGACTCAATCAATGAAAATCCTGCTTCGGTACTAGTGTTTTTAGCAGTTTTACATTTCATGGGTTTCAAATTTAGACTTGACATAAACCACCTTGAACAAAGAAAAGTTGCAAAGCTCATCTATAGCAATCCGAAATCATTCGTGGCTTCGACTTCGCTCAGCCATCAGTCCACGCTGGCTGAGCGAAGTCGAAGCCTGTTTCAACTCATTTCGCATTGCTATAGTACTAGTAACTGATCGCGGGATTGTCTCCTGAACCACCATACTTAAATTTACCGTTGATTTTAGAGTTACAAGCAGAACGTAGATCTTTACCTCGTAAAGCTCTATTTGTGTAGTTGCTAGGAATAGTGCCTGTTCTATCTGCTACTGCATCATTTGGTTCTAAAGCACATAGCAAAGCCTCTACCCAAGGATCATCAGCACTCACTTCTCTAAAGAACTCATTTGATCCTGCGATCGGTGAAGCAAAACGTTCTGAAAAGCGATCGGGTTGCTGTTTCAACAGCCCTACATCATAGCCCCATAGTCGAATTGGTGGCGTGTAGTAGGGAATTCGATTAGTGGTTGCGGACATATATTGCAGGTTATAGCCTGTCAAAACACGTCCAGTATCTGTAGTTACATTTGCCCTTGGCAGCACAGGGTTTAAGAATATGGATGTGAGATCGCTCACGCCAGCGATCGCTGGTGCTACAGTCCAAGGTGCTGTGGCATAGCGACTTCTTGTATTTTGAATGAATCCACCCGATATCTTAATAGGTACATTTTCCCAGTTTTCTAAGAACCGCACAAAGTTAGCCAAGCCTCCACCTGTTTCACCAGTAGTAGTAACGGTACTACTAGTATCAGCCGCTTGTTTAAAAATAGAGCTGGACTTCCTAAATGTTCTGTCACTGCGTGATGGTGAGTTGCCAGCCACGAAATAAACATTTACTTCTGTCTTGGTTGGTCGAATTGTCCATTGTCCAGTACCTGATGTCGGTAATCCATTCAGCGCACTAGTTGTTGAAGGATCAGGCTGTTGAATATTATCGCTATCGGCAGCGATCGCATTTGGTACATGAAGTTGAAGTACGGGTATGACAGCAGGTTGGTCAACGCTTGCGATCGCGGCAAATAAAGTGCGATCGGCAATTTTCTTACTATCACCAAATAGCCCTAAGAATCGGACACCTCTAAATGATGTAAAGTTGCCTTTAACGTTAAATACAGAAGTATTATCTTCGGTTAGAGTTGTTCCAGTTGTATTGGAATAGCCTAAAAAGTTGCCAGTGATGATATTGGGTGTTGTTGCCCCAGTTCTTATGTTTGGCTGGGTGGGTGCGCCACCAGAAAAGATAAAACTAGGTTCAGAAGCAAGCCTAGTATCCCAACCAGCATTAAGCCCCCCAGGTAATGTGAAATTGACGCGACTACCGCCAGGAGTCAGAGATAACTGAAACGTAGCGCCACTACGTTCAACAACATAAAAAGTTGTATTGTCAGCAAACTCAGGAGGCAATTTATTCCCTGAAAGAATAATCCGCTTGCCGTTGGATAATCTTGGATCTTCATCGTTAGTTGATGGATCTTGTTTACCGCATGGATCGTTAATATTAGAGCCATTGGAAAGAAGTTTGTTAGGGTTACCTTGGTTAAAGCTGAGACACAATCTTGCGTCTGCTCTAGCAGCTACCCAGAAAATATTATTAGGATCAACTCCATCTAATACGATTTTTAAACCGCTAAATTCTATACTTTCACTTGGTGCGCCACGCATTATAAACACAGGACTAGTTCCTCTCCTAATACTATTGGGAGTGCAAGCAGTGCCAGTACTTGGGGTTTGAGGATCAGCGCAATTTGCCCTAAATGTCAAAGTCCCATTGAGAACTCGCACACCGCCATCTAGCTTGCCTAGACTCGCGATATTGTAGACATGAACTTTATTGTTGCTGTATGTATTAGTCGCCCTAATCACTGGACTAATCGCTGGCGGAGTCGCAGTGCTAGTCAATATGCCAGAAGTTGAAGGAACTAAACCAACAAAAATATCAGTACCAGTATTCCCTGGATTCAATTTGGCACTTAGAATACCTGTACCACCTGACAAGCTTGTTCCTGTAACTGTGGGCAACGTACCCACAAAGCTTCTAATCGCTCCTATTGGAGCAGTTGGACAAGGGGTAGTATTCGCAATATCAGTTTTACCAATAAACGAATTCTGAAGTGCTTGATATAGTTGTGAGCTACCTGATGGACCACATACTGTATAAGTAGATGCAGGAATAACATTGCTAGTGTTGGCAGTGCTGGCGTTGTCAGACGGAAAATGGGGATTATGGGGTAAATTCAGATTGAGTAACGTTGTTGAAGCATCTGTAGGCGCACTAGTGCCAAAAGTATAAGACTTGCTAGAACAACGCTCATCGACAGTCCCGTCAGCGAGGCTAATACAGGGAACATCTGGCAAAATCAATCGCCCCATACTGCTCAAATTTCCCCTGCTATCTGCGATCGCAGGAAAACTGAGGTTATTGATAAATAGATTGCCGTTGTTGTTGTACTTAAGGCGATCGCTACGTCCGATCCGATCTGAATCGCTTTCGGCAGTGCGATACCAAAGCGTTCTTGCTTGAGCCGCAGGAAGGCGATTAGTCATCTGGTCATCATTAGTATTGTCAATGGCTTTGGCAAGATTACCTGGCAACATCGGAATTTCACCTAATCGCCCAGAACTAGGCGGAATATCAGGAAAAACATCGTCTCTTTCGCCCGTATCCTTAAGCCCGTTGCCATTAACATCGTTACCCCAAACATAGCGCCCACCCTCATTACCTAAAGTTCCATCAAGACGGGAAGGGGAATCAAATCGGCGGAATTTAATGTCACTGGATGGGTTGGCAGTATGGTAAAACGGATAAGCCGCCGCAGGGGGGATGACCATCGCCATAGGCGATCGCCCTGATGTCGGCAAACTGGCAAAAACTGACCAAGGTACAGCCTCATTGTTTTTATCTATATCTACGTTAGAATCTGCGTCAGGTTGTTTTTGTCTAGATTCTATATAAGCCCTTGGTCGGTCATGATTATTGCTAGCTACATTGCCAATTACATTGCTAGTCACTGATGTTCCGCCAACTGCAATAGCTGATTCTGGACAAGGAACTACGCCGTAACTATTATTGCGCTGAGTATCAAAGGGAGTTCCCAAACTACCCATCGCTTGAGGATATGTAAAGCCCGTATCAAGGTTCCCATTAGTTACACCAATCGGCATCGGCGAATATGAACCACCCGAACAAGCCCCAGCAAAAATGAGTTGTTGATTGCCATCTTTGTAAATGTCATCAAATCTCAGAAATGATAAGCGCCGAGCATAGCGGGAGTCGTCGTTAGAAATAAATCTGGGCGCATTTAGAGATGTCGAAACTGTACCATTGGCGGCAAAATCTGGCATTGTTGTTGTCCCTGCGCCAGCTTTTACCCAATCAGAAAAAGTACATTCACCAACAGGAAACTTGCGGCATAACTCCATACCATATTCACTAAAATCAAGCCTCCGTTGGATAGGCGTAACGCCGTTGGCGTTGTAGCTAACTAGATTGCCATTGGCGGGTGAGGCATTATGAGGTTCGCCAGCCCATAGATTGGTACTAGCGCCCACTCCACCATCTGAGTTAACTGGGCTTAGCCATCTCGCATTGGTGACAAAATCATTATTCAGAAATCCATTGCGTCTTCTATCCAAAACATAACTACTGTCTTTAACTTTCTCTGCGCTAGGATTCAGTTGAGACTGCCAATTGAGACTAGTTGATGTATTAGCATTGTTGCGTAAGTCGTAGTCGCCATCAGTGCGATAGCCATCTCGATAGTTTGCCGATAGCACCGTCACCGCATCTGCTAAAACTGTCGCAGGTTTCCATTCATCACCGTCTTGACAGTTAGTATTTTGCTTTGGACGACAGGCAAAATTAGGATCAAGTTTGTCACCATTACCATTATCAGCATGGCGCTTATAAAAGTTATCCCAAATTGTTGTAGGACTGGCGACATTCTCATTGAGAAGTAGTGTAAATTCTTCCTTAGTGTGCTTGTTGAATGAGGGAGTCGCTGAAGCGTTGACAGGATCATACTGAGCTTTGACGTATACGGGTAGATTGGATACTAATGTTAGTCCTTTCTCTCCTTTGGTCGCGTCATTCCAAGGATAACTCGCGTAGACTGGATCTGAAATAGGCAGGCTTCCATTAGTATTAGTTAAATTTGCAGTTGTGAGAGTACTTCGCCAGAGCCGATAACCATTGATTAGGCGAATAGAACTTGGTTTGCGGGTAGGATCTACCAAGAAGTCGGTAGAACTGAGAGCTTTACGTTTGTTATCATCTGTTAGATTTGGGTCATTACTTGTTTTGTCAAAGTAGCTAAGATCTTGGAGAGCATCTTCACGAGTTGCATAGATCAAACCACTATATGGCAATAGATAATCGGTATTCAGTGCATTCTTATTATTGCCACCAGAGATTTTGGAACCTCTTAATCGATCCATGTCAATGTCCGTAGCACGAATTTCTAAGGGTTGGCGCTGTTCTATTTCCAAATCATAGATATCTGCACGTCCTTTCTCTGCTATCGCCAGTCCATTATCAGCAACAGCAGTACCAATGGCATTATTGCCATTAGCACTTTCAGTCAGTGATTCATTACGGTTGAATGACTTCAATTCGCGTCCATCCAAGAAAGCGCTTTCACGAAAAGTCCCATGAGGTATTTCTGGATTCCCAGTCAAGCCAGCATTATCTGCCAAAGTTACGGCGGCTGTAGTTGATGACTCGTTAGCCAATTTGATAGAACCATCAAGAATTTGCAACGCACAAAGATTAGAATCAATCGTTGATTGTTGTGGCAGAGTTAGCTTGGCAACTTTGGGAGTGGCGGCATTATTAGTTTTAATCTTGATTAGAACTTCGCGTAGTGGCTCATTCACAAATCGCCCATTTGGTAAGATCAGATTGGCTTGATATGCTAGGCGATCGCTGTAGTTAATAGTCTTATCGCTAGGATTGTTTGCTGCTGCATTAAAACCGCTAAACAATCCTGTTCCGCTATCGTAACTAATAGAACCGAAGGCAAGTTTATCAGTGTCCGAGGCAGTCGTCCCCACCTGATAAACTAGACCATTATTAGAGCGTCCATTAGCATCAAAGTTCCAAGGGGCATCAATTAGAGAAGTGCCATTGGCAACCTTCCCGTTCTTAGCCGTGATCGGTGTCGATGGATCATAATAGCTACTTACACAGGCAATTGGCTTTTGATAATTTTCTGGGTCGCCAATGGGATTGAAAGCATCATATTTGTAATGGTAAATAGCCGTAGCCCGCATTTGCAAGTCGCCTTTGCGCGTGTCGGCAGTCCCATCTAGTTTTAGTCCGCCTGTCATCGGCATTGAGTCTGACCAGACTACATAATTATTAGTAGTAGTGGCAAATTTTCTCTCGTCAAGTTTGGTGATATTGTTGCCGCTCTTGCTGCCATTCCAGAAAGGCATTCTTGATTCATCATACGCAGATGTAGAAGTATCGTCAGCAGAACCAGTCCGAAAACGTTGCAAAAATGTATCTTCACTACGACTACTGTAAATACCAGCATTGGTAACAACTCTCAGTCCTCCCGTTTTGGGGAATATATCGTCGGTGAGAGGTTTAGTGGTATCCGCTAAATCGAATACCGCAGGATTAAGTGCTGCGGAAATTTCCCAGAATCCGCCACGCTCAGTCCCACCGAGATTGCTAAGGGGGACAGATCGGGTATTGCGATAGCGATCGCCTGCATTGGTTGGGTTATCCCAATTAAAACCACTAGATCCAGTAGCGATCACCACATAATTAGGTTCAGATTCTCCCACAAAATCTAATGGTCCTGTAGCGTCACTCTTCTTGAGCCATCTTGCAGGTAAGCCATTACCAACTAGCAGGCGATCGCCTAATAATGATTCGTTAGATACCTTGACAGTTGCAGGCTCCGAAGCTTGTGGCTTGAGTCGATTAGAAGCTGTAGCCAGCGTGACACCTTTAGTACCATCCAAGTATCCACCTCGACCTTGAAAATCGTCAATGGATGATACATTTAGCACTTTTCCAAAACTAGCATCTTTGTAAAGGGGAAATATCCAACTGGCTGGAGGAGCAAATTCTGTGTTGGACTTAATCCGCGTTAGTAGAGGCGATGGAAAGGTATCAGTCCCGCCAAATGGAACTTCTGCAAACGTCACCCTACGAGTTCTTTCTCTAAAATAGACCTCAAATGCAGACCTTCTTGCTACATCAATTTCTGCTAGTGAAGATAGGGCTTCGTCTTGGATACGTTTGATTAAGTCCTCTTGCACAGAGGTAGGATCTTTAGTGGAAGCATTAGTATATTGGAGACTAGTCTTACTAAAACCTGACAATGTACCGTTATCGATAATAGCCTGATTCACCAAAGCCGCAATTCTATTGTTATATGCGAAGTCATTAAGTGCAACTTTTGAACTTACATCGGTAACGCTCTGATTTGTATCATCAATTTGAACTCTCCCACCCGCCACTGTATCAGGCGGCACTCCCTCCCCTGCGCCATAGAATAAATCAACATTGACTCTCCCTGAATTGCCAACAGATAGTTTGCTAGGGTCAGTGTCAACCGTGTCACCTTCGACTACTTGTCCAGCGACAATAATTTCGCTATTCATTTTCTCGTAATAGCAAGAGCCGAAAAGTTTTGAGTCGGTAGTCGCTGTACCATTAAGCGCCCCACCAGAGCTACTAACTTGATAAAAGGAAATAGGTGCATCGGTGTTCGCGCCGATCATCAAACTTCCAGCAGTATAAATTCTCCCGTTGATCCGAAATGTGGGTACTTTGACCAGTTCTAAATCACCCTCAAAAAATACGGCATTATTATTTTGTGGCAATCTTGCTCGATCCTGTTGTAATTCCACGGCACTAATGGAAGTTACGCCCTTGTAAGGCTCGTAGTTTGTTGCCTTGGTGGGAAAACTAGCCTCATCAGTAATCGGCAAAGTTACAGCATAGACAAAGAAAGACTTGCGGATACGATTATCGCTTGAGAAAGTCCACCCTTTATTACTAGATCCTCTATTACCAGATCCATTGACGCTATCAGAAGCATGGACACAGGAACTAGCTAGGGTAGTCTCGTCCATTGGCAAGGCTCTTGCCTCTATAGGCACGAGCGGACGATTAGTGATTTCTGGGGGGCGCGTACGGAAGAGAATACTATAGAGTCCATAGGAGTCAAACTTCCCATTGTTGTCTGTATCAATAGGAAACTTCCACGCGGTTGATACATATTCTCTTTTATCAATTGAACCAGATATATTGATCTTGGGATCTGTGTCAGGAAAGTTATAAACCAGTTGTAGCCGAGTTTCATCAGGAAAGGTGTATTTACCAGAATCGCTAGTGATTACGCTGTCTAGTTCACTTTCAGCAGGAGTCTTTCCAGCTAAAAGTTCTTCATTAAGTAAAGCATCGATTTTCGCTCTAGCGCGATCAACTAGTGGTGTGGCGGCACTCCTAAAAACTTGTTCTTGTCTAGCATTAGCCGCACTCTGCGCTCGTTCTGAAGATCTAGCTATTGTCGTGACCACGAGCAAAGTAACCACAAGCGTAACGAGGGTCACGGTCGGTAACACAAAGCCAGCGACTCTCTTACCGCGCCCCCGCGATGAGCCTAGCATCTGCCGCGATGAGCGCCTACTAATTCGCACAGGACTACCGATTTTATTTAGCCATTTTCTCAGTCTGGTAATAAACTCAGCGAAAAAACGCTTAATTTTGCGACTTTGATTGAAATCAGTCATAAATTTTTACTAATCTGACTGTGCAATATACTACCCAAGCAAGATGCAAAAATCGCAAGTAGTTTAATGAAATTTATCTGGAATTTTATGCAGTCAAAATCGATTAGCGTTTAGCAAAAAGCCAGAAAAAAAAGCTTTGTTGTTGTCTAGACAGCAGCAAAGCTTTTTTCAGTTATCTCATTCAATTTTTAGTAGCTATCGGTTTTGCTAACTGTCGTGTTGGTTAGTTGTTGATTGGCTTGGTTGAGGCGATCAGCGATCGCTTCACGCACATCACAATTAACTTTAGGATCAGCAAGAACATCCTGCGCCATTTCGCGATATTCAGCGCTAGTCGTGAGATCTACGCGATCGAGTTGATCGAGATTTTCATAGACAGTCTGAGGAGAAACCGAAACATTGTTTGTCATAATTTATGCCTTATATACACTTTCTATTTGAACTTAATAATTTTTAGAAGCTTGGCAAAGCCAAGCTTCTAAAAATTATTATGGTAAATCGGTATCGCCCATGAGATAGCGATCGCATTCACGAGCAGCACCACGACCTTCGTTAATTGCCCAAACGATTAGGCTTTGACCACGACGGCAATCTCCCGCAGCGAATACTTTAGGAATACTGGTGGTGAACTGACCATGATTTGCTTTGATATTGCTGCGAGGATCGCGCTCAACTCCTAGTGAATCGAGCAAAGGTTGTTCAGGACCGAGAAAGCCCATCGCCAACAGCACAATCTGAGCGGGGATCACCTTCTCCGTACCAGCAACTTGTTTGGGAATGAACTGACCTTTTTCATTGCGCTCCCATTGCACCTGCACAGTGTGAACCGCCTTGACTTGACCGTTTTCATCTCCTTCGATCTTAGTCGCTGTGGTGATATAGGCCCTCGGATCGTCACCAAACTTTGCACTCGCTTCTTCTTGTCCGTAGTCCTGTTTGTAGACTTTCGGCCATTCTGGCCAAGGATTATCTTTAGCACGAGTCAATGGGGGCTTAGGCATAATTTCTAGCTGAACAACGCTATTACAACCATGACGGATGGACGTGCCAACACAGTCAGTACCAGTATCACCACCACCGATGATCACGATATCTTTACCTTGAGCCGAAATAAAATCTTCCCCTGCTTTTCCATTCAGAACCGTCTTGGTATTTGCGGTCAAGAATTCCATCGCAAAATTGATGCCTTTAAGCTCACGACCCTCAATACTCAAGTCACGCGGCTTAGTTGCACCAGTACAGATAACCACCGCGTCAAATTCTTTCAGCAGATCTGCCGCCGCTAAATCTTTGCCAATTTCGGTATTGCAGACAAACTTGACACCCTCTTGTTCAAGGATGTGTAGACGGCGCAATACCACTTTTTCTTTCTCCAACTTCATGTTGGGAATGCCATACATCAGCAATCCACCTGGGCGATCGCTACGTTCGTAAACTGTCACCCAATGCCCTGCCTTATTAAGTTGAGCCGCCGCACTCAATCCTGCGGGTCCTGAACCAATCACCGCCACTTTTTTACCAGTGCGTTTAGCAGGAGGCTCAGGTACGATCCAGCCTTCTTCCCAGCCCTTATCGATGATCGAGTACTCGATATTCTTGATGGTTACAGGCGGATTAGTAATTCCCAAAACACAGGAGCCTTCACAGGGTGCGGGACAGACACGACCTGTAAATTCTGGAAAATTGTTGGTTTTGTGGAGGCGATCGAGGGCTTCGCGCCATAGTCCGCGATAAACCAAGTCATTCCATTCAGGGATGAGGTTATTGACTGGGCAACCGCTTGCCATACCGCTAATCAAATTGCCTGTATGACAAAATGGTGTGCCACAGTCCATACATCTTGCGCCCTGATCACGGAGATTATCATCGGGCATGTGCAGATGAAACTCATCCCAATTTTTGATGCGATCGCTTGGTGATATTTCAGACGGTGCTTCGCGGCGGTACTCAATAAATCCTGTTGGTTTGCCCATTAGTTTACTTTTCTATGTTTTTTTAGAGCCTATAGACCATTTTTAAACGGCTTAACTGTTTCTAAGTCTATTTTATATATTTCCTTAACATTAGTTAACAAATCCCCAATAATCTGCACCAATTCATACCAAATCCAAATAGCTTATGCAATTACAGCCCTTTGCGCTAAAACTAAACCCAGAGAAAAGTTTAAAAGTGCCGCGAAGCGGCACTTTTAA
>JANMFC010000005.1:0-1832 GCA_031377675.1 Pseudanabaena sp. OTE_70b_metabat_355
CGGGCTTCGCCCGCCCCAACGGATTTGGGTTTTAATTAATTTTCATCCCTTACTACGAAATATATCAAAAAATCACTTAGAATCAATTACTGTCAATTTTTCCCTTGACATTTATCCTGAAGCTTTAAATTTGAGTAGTTGTGAATGCTGAACTCTCGCACGGTCTTGTCTAACAAAGGTTGGTTCTTAGGTTTAGGAATTGTCGGTATTGTCGCGATCGCCAATACGCTGTTCTCCCTTGAGCATGACTGGCACTTACTGAGCGTACTCACATTAATGATCGGTGGGACACTTTTGTTTGTGAATGTGCGCCAGAGTGTCGCCGCCGTGCTTGAACAACCCAAGGTTATTGATCGCAGTTTTTTGTTTAAAGAATTGCAGCAAGTCCAACAGGCGATCGGCAAGGTTAGCGATTCCAGCAAGCGTCAAACTTTGCAAGAACAGGCTGCGAAAATTACCAGTAATTTACAAAAAAATCAGTTTCAGATCGTCATTTTCGGCACAGGTTCGGCGGGGAAAACTTCATTAGTTAATGCTTTGCTAGAGCGCAAGGTGGGTAAAACTGCGGCTACCATTGGCACAACGATCGCCCGTCAAGAATACGCATATCGAGGGATCGATTTTTCGGCGGTGGGGATTACACCGATTCATACGGAAACCAGATTAAAGCGACAAATATCTTTGATCGATACATCTGGGCTGCAAGAAATGGGGGCGGCGGGACAGCAACGGGAGCTAGAAGCTTTACAAATGGCTCGGAATGCTGATCTGATGGTATTTGTGACGGCGGGAGATTTGACTAGCAGTGAATATAATGAACTCGATCGCCTTGCAGGATTAGGTAAGCGGGTAATTCTTGCTTTTAATAAAACAGATTTATATTTGCCAAGCGATCGCCAAGAAATTTTAAACAAACTCAAACAGCGCACTCAGCATTTTTTAGTAGACACCGATATTGTGGCGATCGCCGCCCAGCCTAGTCCGATCAAAGTGCGTCAATATGCAAATCCTCACGACTCCACTAATAATGAGGCGATTCAAGAATGGTGGGAAGATGTGCCGCCTAATGTAATTGCTTTAAAAGAACGGATTGAGACTATTCTTTCTGATGAATGGGAAGAGTTGCTAATTGAGAACACGCATCTGCAAATCCAAAGTTTGTTACAGGAAGTTAAAGGCACAATCAATCAACAACGCCGTCAAGAAGCCACCAAAATTATCAATCGTTATCAATTAACTGCCGCCGCGACAGTTTTTGCTAATCCTATACCCGCGCTCGATTTGCTAGCAGGAGCCGCCATTAACACCCAAATGTTAATCGATCTCGCCAAAGTTTACGATCGCCCCTTAAAGTTCCAACAAGCTAAGCAGTTTGCGCTGACTATTGCTCAGCAACTATTACAACTCGGTTGTGTAGAAATTACCACTTCTGCGATCGCTTCTTTCTTTAAAACCAACGCGATTACCTATGCGATCGGTGGTTCGATGCAAGCAGTTACCGCCGCCTATTTGACGCATATCGGCGGATTGAGTTTTGTAGAATATTTGGAAGTCCAACCTGAATCACAGTCGGTAATTATCGCCAATTTCGCCCTACAAAATATCTGTCAAAAGACATTTAAAGCATTACAAGGCGATCGCTTTTTAATCGATTTTGTCACCAATATTTCTAATCGCATCGCGATCAATTAAAACCAAGAAATAGCTGTGCGTGGCTAAGCCGCGCACAGCTATTTCTTGGTTGGGAAAACAGTAACAGATAATCAAGAGCTAAGTAGGTAGGTATAATTAAATATAAAACCCAAATAAGAGGAATCGCCCGCTTCGCGGGC
>JANMFC010000027.1:0-7961 GCA_031377675.1 Pseudanabaena sp. OTE_70b_metabat_355
TTTTAATGTGACAGTCCTTTGCTTACAAAAAAAGGAATTGCCACGTTTCGCGCCGCAATTCCTTTCAGAGTTTTAAACTACGGTTGCAGAAACAAACTCTTGTTGTTCATTAAGTTGTTCTAGCATCGGCGCGATCGCTAACTCTGTACCGTGGGTAAGGCGATCGCTCTGCAAATCTAGAGCCGCCTTAATCAAACCTTGGAAAAGGGGATGGGGACGACTGGGGCGAGACTGGAACTCAGGGTGGAATTGAGTCGCAATAAAATAGGGGTGACTAGGAAGCTCGATCGCCTCGACTAACCGACCATCGGGAGAAGTACCACTAACCACATAACCTGACTCAATAAAAAGCGATCGATAGGCATTATTGAACTCGTAGCGATGGCGATGGCGCTCATAAATCACCGACTCGTCATAGAGCTTATGGGTCAAAGTATTTGGCGCAAGACGACAAGCATACAGCCCCAACCGCATCGTGCCGCCGAGATTGACCACATCTTGCTGTTCGGGTAGTAAGTGAATCACAGGATTGGGCGATTCTGGCGCAAATTCAGCACTATTCGCGTCCGTGAGGTTTGCAATGTTTCTCGCCCAATCAATTACCGCACATTGCATTCCCAAGCACAAGCCTAAAAAGGGAATCTGGCGATCGCGAGCATACTGCACCGCCGCTACTTTTCCATCCACACCACGATTGCCAAATCCTCCAGGCACCACGATCGCATGGACATCATTTAAGAATTTATCCGCGCCATATACCTCGATATCTTCCGAATTAACCCAGCGTAAATTAACACTACTATTAACGGCGATCGCGCCATGTTTGAGAGCTTCGATTACCGAGAGATAGGCATCGGTCAAGCGCACATATTTACCAACGATCGCCACTTCCAGATGATGCTCAGAACGGTACAAACGCTCAACCAGAGTCTGCCAACTGCGAAGGTCTGGCTGACGCTGTTCCATTCCCAATAGACGCAATACTTGTTCCGCTAACCCCTCGCGTTCCATTGCCAATGGAACTTCATAGATACTTTTGACATCCTGCCCTGTCATCACACATTCAGGCTGGACATTACAAAATTCTGAGATTTTATCTTTGATATTTTGCGGTAAGGGGCGATCGCTACGACAGACGAGAATATCTGGCTGAATCCCCACCGATTGTAATTCTTTGACCGAATGCTGCGTGGGTTTGGTTTTCATCTCGCCTGCGGAAGCGATCCAAGGCATTAAAGTAACGTGCATATAGACCACATTTTGTCGCCCCACATCTTTGCGAAACTGACGAATTGCTTCTATAAATGGCAGCGACTCAATATCGCCAACCGTACCGCCAATTTCCACAATTACCAGATCGGGATTACCATTTTTAGCAACCCGATGGATACGTTCTTTAATTTCATTGGTGATATGGGGAATAACTTGAACCGTGCCACCCTGATAATCGCCACGGCGTTCTTTATTAATTACGCCTTGATAAATTGCACCAGTAGTGACATTACTCAACTTGGATGTGGATGTGTCGGTAAAACGTTCATAATGTCCCAAATCCAGATCGGTTTCTGCACCATCTTCGGTCACAAAAACTTCTCCATGCTGAAACGGACTCATTGTCCCAGGGTCAACGTTGATGTAAGGATCGAGCTTCAGAATTGCGATCGAATAATCCCTTGATTTAAGTAATCGTCCCAAACTGGCAGCGACGATACCTTTACCAATACTAGAGACGACTCCGCCAGTCACAAAAATATACTTAGCCATAAAATTTCGTTGCCATCAAGTTTCATTAAAAGTGCTGAGATATAGACAATAGTTAAGCCGCGCTCTGCGCGGCTTAACTATCAGAGATTGCTTATTTGTCCGTTTTAGGAACCACCGAAACAATCAGCATATTATCAGGTTGTAACAACTCCTTTGCGGCGCGATTGACCTGCTCTAGAGTAACGGACTCAATCCGTTGAGGAAACTTGTAAAAGTCCCCAATCGGTAAGCCATAGCTCTCATCACTTAATAATGAACTAGCGATGCTATCAGGATCAGCAAATCCCGTTGAGAAGCTATTGATTAAGCTCTTTTTCGCCACCTCAAATTCAGCTTGGGTGATGCCCCGATCGCGGATATCTTTGAGAAGTGTCACTGTCGCCGCGATCGCTTTTTGAGTGTCTTTACCACTAGTTTGCATCTGTACAACAAATGCACCCTGTGGCGATCTACCTGCTTGGAAAGAGCTGTAAATGCCGTAGGTTAAACCAAGGCGATCGCGAATTTCTGAACCAAGACGGCTTGATAAGGTATCACCACCCAAAACTTGATTTAGTAACATCGCAGGATAATACTGAGGATCGAAACGGGAAATACTGGCATGACCCATAAGGGTGACAGCTTGAGTTTTTCCTGCCAAAGCCGTTTGCTTTTCTGTCGTGGTCGCAAACTTAGTCAATTTAGGAAACTGATACTTCGGTGCGAGACCTGTAGATTTCCAACTACCCAACTTCTCTTCGAGCAAATTTTTAACTGCTACAGGATCAAAATCCCCCATCAGCGTAAGAATTGCTTTGTCAGGACGGTAATAGGTTTTATAGAAATTGACCAGATCTTCTCTCTTGATAGATTTAAGACTTTCCTCAGTCCGCATCGCATTGAATGGATGTCCATTGGGATAGAGAGTTGATTGAAAAATCCTCCGCGCTAGAGAATTCGGACTATCTAGTTCAGATTTGAAAGCTAGGAGATTCCGTTGCAGATTTAGGTCAAATTCCTTGGCGGGGAATGTCGCATTTTGCAATAAATCAGCTAACTGATCGATCACAATTGGCAAGTCGCTAGCCATGGCGATCCCTGATATACCAACACTTTCACGACTTGCGCCCAGACTCAGCCTTGCGCCACGATTTTCTAAACGGGAAGCTAGGGTCAACGCATCTTTGGTGGTCGTGCCATTGGGAATATTTTGAGCAGTGAGTGAAGCCAATCCAGCCTTAGCAACGGAGTCAAAACCCGTCCCTGCATTGATTTCGCCGACTATGGTTACGGCGGGGGTACTGCGATCGCTCAATAGCAATACCTTTAACCCATTCGACAGAGTGAAGCTGTCAGGTTTTACTTGTATAGGTACTCCTGCCCTAGCAATCAAAGCGCTTTCAGGTAGATATTTAGCTACTTCCGCAGGATCAACAGGAGTACTAGGTTTAAACGCATCGGAAGAATGAGCGCTACTAGGAGTAGTTCCCGCCTGAGCCGTAATCACCGATGGCTCAAAATAACCAACTACACGGCGATCGCGTTGCAGATATTGCTTGGCTACCCGCTTGACATCCTCGCTAGTCACCCGCTCAACGGCTCTCAAATAGAGATCGCTATAGCGATAGTCCTTAGCGACAGTCTGGTTAAACCCGATCTGAATAGCTTGCGAATTAATATCACGATTACCAAGAATATAACTAGCTCGCATACTGACCTTGGCGCGTTCTAGTTCAGCTTGGGTAATTGGCTGAGTTTTTAATTTTTCAATCTCAGCCAGTAGCAACTGATCAAGATCTGCCAAGGATTTACCTGCCGTTGGTGTAGCGTTCAGAGAATACCAACCAGTGCCAATTTGCGCCGAAGCACTGCCACCAGCGCTAGTGGCTAAGCCTGTTTCCACAAGTGCTTGATAAAAGCGAGAACTACGTCCTGATGTCAAGATACTATCCATCACATCGATCGCTGCCACATCAGGATCAGTCACCTTGGGCAAATCGGGATATACAACCTGCAAAAATGGCACGCTACCAGGCTCTTTGAGGATGATCGGTTGTTTTGCCGATTTTGGTTGTGGTCGCTTGGGCTTGTTATTTTGAGCCTCAGCGCTGATTAAAACCTTGGGTTTGGCAGGAGCGGCGATCGAGCCATAAATTTCTCGCACTTGCTTAAGGGTTGCTTCCGTCTCGAAATTACCAACTATGACCAAAGTGGCATTATCGGGGCGATAAAAAGTGTGGTAATAATTCTGAATATCTTCAACCGTATAGCTTTCAACCTCTGGGCGATAACCAATCACTGGCCATCCGTAGGAACTATCTGGATAGGCGGCTAACATCAGTTCTCGATTAAGTCTAGTTCCAGGGTTGTTATTACCACCATCAAGTTCCGACAAAACTACGGTACGTTCGCTCTTCAGTTCCTGTTCACCTGCGACCGTGTTGATCATGCGATCGGCTTCCAGTCTCAGCATCGCCTCTAGTTTATCGCTGCCCGTTGTGCCGAAATAGGCGGTCATATCATAGCTAGTGAAAGCATTAGAATTACTACCCAAGGCACTAAATAAGCGCCCAAATTGGATCGGACGTTCCTTTGTTCCCTTAAACATCAAATGCTCAAGTTGGTGAGAAATACCCGTAATCCCCAATTTTTCATTTTGGGAGCCAACGCGATACCAGACTTGGACGCTGACGACAGGAGCCGTATTGACTTGTTTGGTCAAAACTGTCAAACCATTATCTAAAACTGTTTTAATCACATTACCAGTTAATAAATCTGATGGTTGGGCGACTAATTGCTTAGAAGTATTAGACTGAGCGATCGCTTGATCACCAGCAAGATGGAAAAACGCCGAATTAAATGGCAAATTAAATGGCAACCCACCGAAGATTGCCACTGCGATCGCTGCGGCTAAACCACGACTCAAAAAAGAGAGCATAAATTTACGCTTCACCAAGATCTCCACAAAATACAAACTTTATTATAGTTGCGCTAAAGTAATCGCGATAATTGCTTGTCAGTCCGACAAAGACTATAATCTTAAAATAACTTTTTAGTTGTACTTTTTAGTTGTAATGAGCTAACGACGAAGATTCATGCCATCCCCTACTTCTTCATCCCTCCGCAATACCTTTGCTAGAACTGAGATTCGCCGTCTCCAAGACTTGCTGCCGCCAGAACTACAGGCTTGGGTAAAAGTCCTGAATGCTGATGGTGTGCGCCCGCCACTGATTGCTTGTGAAGAAGCTGGCGGCGATGAAGTGGTAATTTTGATTGATATGGTGCGCTGGGAGCGGATGGCTGAGGATCAGCGAAATCTCCTCTACTGGCATGAAGTCGCCCGTATTCAAAATGACGCAGTCCCCAAAGATGGCTGGGAAGTGGCCGCTTTGGCGATCGGTTTGGGCGGCGCAGTTGGTGAGTTGTGGGTACAAAATGGGTTGCTGTTTGTGCTTGCGCTTGGTATCTGTGGCGTAGCGGGTTTTCAGCTATGGCGCAAGGGTACAAGCAAAAAAGATATTCGTAACTTGATTGAGGCGGATCAAGGTGCGATTCGTTTAGCAGTTCGCAATGGTTATCCCTTGCCTGCCGCTTATAAAAGTTTGGGTAGTGCGCTTAAAATCATGTTGGGTGATGTGTCTAAGGGGCGATCGCGTACTTTAATCGAAAAACGACTTGATGCTCTACGTTCTGAGGCAAATAAAGCTAGACGTAACTACGATAATTAAAAAAGAGGGCGCAAAGCGCCCTCTTTTTTTAGAAGCTAGGATTTAATCGCAATCCAATCTTTTTTTAGCAATCTGACAAAAGTAGTGATGCCTTTAGAAAAACCGACGGGGTCTTGCTCAGCATATTCAGGAAATTCTTCGTAGTGCCTCCATCGTTCGGTGAAATTGTGTCGTAGGTGCAATACACGTTCACCATCTTCGAGCTTCCAAAGCATTTGACCACCAGTTGGGATATCAGACATTGGCTCCTCCTAATTACTTAAACGAGTACATCAACGAAAATATGCAGCATTGGCATGAGCAACCAGTTGCTGATCACAATTTTGGCGATTTACATATTAAATTCTGTAAACATTGTTACTTTAAATATTGTCATCGGTGTCAAATTGATGTATCGCAATGCACTCATCATCTATATATATTTGTCCTACAGGCAATAGTGAGTCCAAGACTCCCCGTTGCTTCAGCACGGGAAGTTTCAAATTACGTTGCGGCGCGAAGCGCCGCAACGTCTAATCCTTAACTGGGAAGGGAGTAAGACTGCAATTGATAAATGTGATAGAACAATTGCCAGAAATATTTTTCAGTCAGCCCACAAGTAGACGCACCCCGCAGCACTACAGTTGAGTACCAATCATTAGGAGCAAGTTCGCGAGATAATTTATTGATTACACTGTAAGTGCGTACATTTTGATAAACAGTCTGTCCTACTGTGACTGTGACCAATTCATGCTGATACCCGCCTCGCGATACATCTTCCCGAATATCAAGCCGATCGCTCAAACGCATTGGTAAGCAGTATAAAACTCCTTCCACATAGGAATTGTGATCTTTGACGATATCTAAGCAACCACAACCACGATGGGGCGATCGATAATAAAAGCCGAGTTTATATCCATTTAACCTTGCTACACCCACCACATAATGATGAGCCGTCTCACCTAGCGATCGCTTCAAATCCACAGGACACATACAAGAGCCGTACGCAAAATAGTAAAAGCACTCAGATTGCTTGGCTGGATCTAAATGAGAATTTACTAAATGAGAACTGGCTGAATGAGAACTTGCCGAAGTCTTTAACTGCTGAGATTTGAGCGAATCTACCATATCTATATAGTTTAGGCAAAATAATCTAGGCAAAAGCTAGTTAGTATTCTGAGATACATGCAGAAAGTATAAAGCTTTGTGTATGCTCTTGGGATCTGCTTTGATTGCAAATTTGCAATCAAGTATGTCTTACCTAACTTTTTTAAAATATGCCTGAATATACAAAAAAAGATTTAGAGCCAGAGTCATCAGAATCAAATGATTCGCAAGAAAGTCAAGATCTTTTACAGCCGAAGACTAAACTGACGGATTTAGCGATTGTATTTACAAAGCTGGGCGCGATCGCTTTTGGAGGTCCAGCCGCCCATATTGCTCAAATTGAACTAGAAGTAGTACAGCGCCGTCAGTGGTTGAGTCGCGAAAAGCTACTGGATTTATTGAGTATTAGCAATCTGATTCCCGGTCCAAATTCGACGGAATTAGTAATTCATGTTGGATTAGAACAGGCGGGAATTTTAGGCGCAATTGTGGCGGGAGTTTGCTTTATTGTCCCTGCCATGTTGTTGGTGTGGGGATTAGCGATCGCCTATGTCGAATATCAAACTATGCCCGTGGTTGGCTGGCTACTTTACGGAGTCAAGCCCGTGATCATCGCGATTATTGTCCAATCTCTCTCTAAGCTAGGGCGATCGGGATTTAAAAATGCCACCACATCGGTGGTAGGTTGTTTAGTTTTAATACTATATTTCTTTGACATTAATGAAATCGCACTAATGCTAGGTGCAGGGTTAGTCGTCACCGTAGTTCACAACTTAAACATTCTCCAAAAAACAAAATTCTTACCAGTTATTCTTTTTCCCTTTTCCGTTTTCCCTTCTCCTACAACCCCTAAGCCTTGGACTACGGTATTTCTCAGTTTTTTAAAAATTGGTTCGGTTCTTTATGGCAGTGGTTATGTTTTGTTAGCTTTTGTGCAGCAGGAATTTGTCGATCGCAATCACTGGCTGACTTCACAACAGTTGTTGGATGCTGTCGCGATCGGACAGTTTACTCCAGGTCCAGTATTAACGACGGCAACCTTTATTGGTTATTTGTTAGCAGGAAATTTGGGCGCGATCGCCGCGACAATTGGTATATTTTTACCTGCATTTATTTTTGTGCCTGCGATCAATCCTTTTGTCTCGAAATTACGCAAATCACCTTGGAGCGCAGGGTTCTTAGATGGAGTGAATGCTGCTTCTATTGGCTTAATGGCAGCAGTTTCCTTGGAATTGGGGCGCGGCACTTTGATTGATATTTGGACAATTGCGATCGCGATCGCCAGTTTTGTGATTTTGCTAAGATTTCCCAAACTCAATTCGGTCTGGTTATTGATTGTGGGAGCAGAGATCGGGTGGTTACTCAAACAAACATGATACCCAAGAATTAGGGGGCGGCGCGAAG
>JANMFC010000029.1:0-6311 GCA_031377675.1 Pseudanabaena sp. OTE_70b_metabat_355
CTTCGCGCCGCCACTTTCTCTTGGGTTTTGTCTTTGTCCTGACATTGATGACTATAGCTATAGATGGCTTATTATGTGCCTATTAGACCATCCTAAAACTCAAAAAGCAAAAACTGGATTTTTATAATGTCAGATACCGAATTAACTAAATCAATAAAAAAACTAGTTGGCAAAAAAGCGATCGTTACTGGCGCAAGTAGCGGCATCGGTAAAGAAGTGGCGCTCCGACTCCTTGAAGCTGGCGCAGAGGTAAGTCTGGTGAGCCGCCATCCCGATCGCATCCTCTCAGAATTGCCAAGCGGGAGCAATGCTAAAGGCTATGCGATTGATTTGGGGGCGATCGCCTCAGTGTCTGAGCAGATCAAGGCGATCGTCACGGATATGGGCGGTGTGGATATTTTGATTAATAATGCTGGCATGGCTTACATTGGCGAAATCATCGATATGCCCCTTGATCAATGGCAAAAGCTCTTTGATCTCAATCTCACCAGTGTATTTCAATGCTTACAGGCGGTGCTGCCGACCATGCGATCGCAAAAAAACGGCACAATCATTAACGTGGCTTCGGTCGCAGGGAAACAGGGCTTTCCTAATTGGGCGGCGTATTGCGCCAGTAAATTTGCACTGTTGGGCTTGACTCAGGCGATCGCTGCCGAAGAGCAGCCCCACGGGATCAGAGTCATGTCCATCTGCCCAGGGTCAGTGAATACGCCGCTCTGGGACACCCTTGGCGATAAAGTGCCACCGAGTTTTAATCGGGAGGCGATGCTCACTCCTGCCACAGTTGCGGAAGCGATCATGACTTTAGTTAATCTTCCTGCCGATGCGATGATCAACGATCTAGTCCTCATGCCCAATGCAGGGCTTTTTTAAAAATTTAGTTGCTCATGTTACGCAGAAGCTTTTAAGACCCTCACCCCTAGCCCCTCTCCCAAAAAAGGAGAGGGGGACAAGAAAAATTTAAAACCGTCTCTTACTCCCCTTCTCCCCTCTTGGGAGAAGGGGCTGGGGGATGAGGGCAGTATTTTCACAAATAATTTTTTTAATCACAATTATGAATAACTCTCTCAAACGCACGCCTCTTTATGATCTTCATGTTAGTTCGGGTGCGCGAATCGTTGAATTTGGCGGGTGGGAAATGCCTGTGCAGTACAAAGGATTGGTTGCGGAACATAATGCGGTGCGATCGCAGGTGGGAATGTTTGATGTGTCGCACATGGGCAAGTTTGCCATTTCGGGCGTAGGGGTTCTGGAAACATTAAACAAACTTGTGCCATCGAATCTGGGGCGCTTAAAAGTTGGACAAGCCTTTTATACAGTTCTGCTCAACGAACAGGCGGGAATTATTGATGATGTGATTTTTTATCGTCATCAGCCTGATGGCGATCGCGAAAATTGGTCAGTAATTGTGAATGCTTCGACTACCGATAAAGATAAAGCATGGTTGCAGCATCATTTAGGAGAGCGATTAATCGATAATTCTACTTCCCAAACCCTAATTGCCGTACAGGGTAAAACCGCGATAGCCACTTTACAAGAACTAGTCGTTTCTGATTTATCAAAATTACCAAGACTGCGATTTGGACATACCACTACGGAAGTATTGGGAGTACCTAGCTTTGTCGCAAGGACAGGTTACACAGGTGAAGATGGCTGCGAAATTATGACCGATATCGAGACAGGGCGATCACTCTGGCAAAAGCTGCTCGATCTCGGAGTCGTTCCCTGTGGATTGGGTTGTCGTGACACCCTACGACTAGAAGCAGGAATGCATCTCTACGGACAAGACATGAACGAATCGATTACTCCCCTCGAAGCGGACATCAATTGGATTATCCATCTCAAAGAGAAGGGAGATTTTATGGGGCGGGCGGTTTTGGAAGCGCAGAAACAAAATGGACTGACTCGTAAATTAGTGGGACTAGAACTGGAAGGTCGCAACATTGCCCGTCATGATTATCCGATTCGCTACGAAGGCGAAACTGTCGGTATTGTCACCAGTGGCACGATGTCACCCACCCTCGGCAAGGCGATCGCTTTTGGCTATGTACCGATTGATCTCGCTAAAAATGGACAAATTGTTCAAGTACAAATTCGCGATAAAGAGTTTCCCGCCAATGTGACGAAACGGAATTTTCTGTGACAATGCATCTTGTAGACTTTGTCTACACTGAAGTTCATACTTTTGGCGGTGACAGAGACAGGGGATTTCGTGTATAACTTAGAAAAGTGTTTTTCTAAGTTATAAGCTTCATCAAAATGGGTATAAAATTTTTAAAATTGGGGAAACTTAAGAGTAGACAATTCTAGCTCTCCTCTTAGATTTATATAGATTAACGTACATCTATCAACTAGACTATCTGTTTGATTTGTATTGGCATCAAAATCATTCTAATAGCACTAAAAAATCTTATATATAAACATTGCATCAATAAAAATCGATGAATACTATCAAAAATGCCCTTGAAGAAATCGTTGTCCTAGAAGTGCAAGAACAACTGAACCATCTAAAACAACCCGCACGCTCCACGGTCAACATCAGTGAAGTAGCGGCTTTTGCACTTAATCGATTACCAACACTCTATGTCAGCACCAGTAGAGGCTGGCTACAGCAACGTAAACGCGCCCATAATGAGTTGCGACACCAAATAGTTAGTGCAGTTCAGCAAGCCCTGTTAGGCATCAGGCGCGATCCCTTACGCAAATCCACAAAAATTGCGACGGATAAAATTGAAACCCCCGCCCATGCTCTCGCAAAACTCCAAAAACTTTTTAGTAAGCCATCCTTGGTATGGCATCAAGTGCCGCAGGCTTTTCAGGATAATATCATTTCAGGAAAGCCAGATTCACAATATGTTGGTTTGAGCATTAACGATCGCCAGCGACTGCGGGATGTTAAAGGTTATTTACAACGTAAAGGTAGTCAGCCTCAATCTCCTCAAGACAGGATGGCTACTAATAAAGAACTTCCCAATCCTGAGCTTGATTCATACATTCTTTCTGCTTCCTATAGTTTGACTAATGTTTTGGAAGAGTTAGTTAAGCAAGAAGTCGCCACTCAATTAGTGCGGATGGAAGCAGTTTTACCGCGCAAGGTCAGTAATGATGATGTCACAGCTTATGTTCTCAATCGCCTACCTGCGATGTATGCCACCACTGAGCAGGGTGTAACTTGGCAAACACAAAAAGCTAAAGAGCAACTATCTAATCAGATTGAAGTAACTGTAATTGAAGCTCTGATGACTTTGAGTAAAACTCCCCGCCGCCTAGCGAGTCCGATTCCTTTGGTTAAATTTGAGGAGGATTGTGAACAGTCGATTAAGGAACTGCGGACTATTCTCCAACGTGATGATATTACATGGCGGAATATTGCCAGCCTAGCCGAGTATGCATTTGAACAGTCCAAACATGGCATGGTTTATTGGAAACAGCAGTGGAGGATGTTGGGACAAATTTATAGTGAGTTGGCGCTAACCGCAGGGGCTGCCGAGTTATCCCTTAGTCAAACTATGGAAGGAGAAGTTCTAGTCGTAAAAACTCATACCAAGGAAGCTTTTGGCTGGTTAGCGGATAATCCTAAAAATTTAGGTATTAGTACATTACGTTTATTCCCTGCGGTGACAGCGATCGAGCTTCGTCCTTCTTTTTTGGACTTTGCGATCACATATACTCGTGAAGAAATGGCTGAAGATGGAATCATTTAATTACGCCTACTCCCTTCTCTCCGAAGGATTGGCGGTGTCGCGATTTTCGCCACACCGCCCAATCCTTCAGTTTTAATGTCTAAGCGGCTACAGCTACGGGGCTGTCGAGCTTTTTGAGTTGCTGTACTAGCAAACTCAGGAATAGACCGACATCGGTGACTACGCCAACAGATTCCACAGAACCGCGATCGGCGAGTTTAGTTACAACCGCAGGATTGATATCCACACAGACCATCTTCACACCTGCGGGAGTCATGTTACCCACGCCGATCGAATGCAACATCGATGACAACATCAAAATCATGTCAGCACCTCGAATTTGCTCACCATACAAGCGTTGAGCTTCCACTAAATCCATGACCGTATCAGGTAAAGGTCCATCATCACGGATGGAGCCAGCCAGTACAAAGGGAATGTTATTGGTTACGCACTCATACATCACTCCCGTCTTCACAAAACCCGCAAGTACAGCTTTGTGGATGCTGCCATAACGCCGCACAGAGTTAATTACCTTCAAGTGATGGCGATGTCCACCTTTGACGCTGACACCTCGTTTGAGATCAACACCAAGGGAAGTTCCCATTGAGGACTGCTCCATGTCATGAACAGCGATCGCATTGCCACCGAGCATTGACTGCACATAACCTTCACGAATCAAATAAGCTAGGTGAGGAGCGCCGCCCGTATGCACAACTACAGGACCACAGGAGACAACTAACTTGCCACCGCGATCGCGAATTTGACGCAATTCCCACGCGATTTGCTCGACAACCAGTTCCACACGCCGTTCGCTGGATACACCTGCACCCATGAAGGAGAATTCTTCTTTTTTGGCGTTATCTCTCGCTTCAGGTTTGCGTACCGTCCGCACACCATCATAACCAACTACTACGCGATCGCCGACTACGAGATCCCGCAACAGCTTGCAGGTAGCAGTTGTACCATCAGGACTAATCGCGATCGCGGCATCCATACGCTGATTGAGGCAACGAATCCATTCGCCATCAACACAAGCTTCCGTAGGATAAATCGTACTGACATAGAAGTCATCGGGCGCGACTCCATCTTGCAATACTGGCTCAAGATTTGCAGCGCAAGTATCGCGATCTTGTAATACCGCACCGATTTCGATCAGTTCACCCATGATTGTTTCCATGAGATCATGGGATGGTGCAGAAATACGGATTCTGGCTAAAGAAGTGCTTTGTCTCTGTTCACCAAGATTGAACTCTAATACTTGGAAACTACCACCATTATCAGTTACCAAATCAAGAGCGCGATTGATGATCCCAGAATCCAGTAAATGTCCTGTTAACTCAACAATTCTGGCTTCTACACCACTTGACTCAATTTCTACTTGCTCACCGCTAATGGGAACTTCAATAGTTCTTAAAGTCAGACATTTAGCGGCTCCACCTGCTTTCAGGAACTCGGTGAGCGGTGTTTCGATCACGTTAAAGCCAGCCTCAGTAATCTGCTGTTTCAGGCGATCGCTGATTTTGTTCACCACCACGTTTTGACCAACGTTGACTGCGTTACAAGAGAAGGTAACTGCATCAGCTTCTTCAATAGCAATACGCTTGTCCGCAGGAACCCGCATCTCGATCAAGCGATTGGAATAGGAATCAAAGGCGGGAGGATAATAAAGTAGATAGCCGCCTGTTAAAGGACAGAAACAGGTGTCTAAGTGATAGAAACGATTATCAATCAAACGTAACGATAGAACTTCGACATCGAGCCATTTGGCAAGATAGGGATGAGCATCGAGTTCAGAACGGAAACCATAACCCGCCCATAACCAACCGCCAGAGCGATCGAACAAAGCATCACCAGCCCCCTCAAAGGGTAAATCCTTGGGCAGTTCATACACTGTAAATCCTTTGGACTCAAACCATTCTTTAAAATATGGCTCTTCGCCTTGACGTTCTTTATGTAAAAAACGGCTTAATACGGCTTTGTCTCCTAACACCAAACCAGCGTTTGCGGTAAATACCATATCTGGCCAGCCCTTGGCAGGGGTGACTAGCTCGACATTGACGAGATCCTTCAGGACTCCATACAATTTTTGCCATTGCACAACCGCGCGATCGCGGCTTGATTTGTGAACGTTACCCTCCATCCAAGGATTGATCACATAGTCTACATCGTAGTGATCGGGGGCGCACATCAGATAATTCAGTGGGGCAGTCATAATAAAAATAAATGATTAGGGGAAAATGCAATCACACCAAGCAATTGCTAAAGATGCCAATCTCTAATCATACCTAATTCTCTATGGGCTAAACCATTACAAAAGTTATCATATCTTGATAATCGTGAGCAGGGCTAAATTTAGATAAATTTAGGATGGTTTAGGGCTTAATTCCCTTGGAGAGGGTTTTCTAGACTACATATTTGTTCTCAAGATATCTAATACAGATAAAAAATTTTGAAAATCTATTGCAAAAACATGATCGTTAATGTACATTAAATGTAGACCCATCCTATTCCCCCCGTGTGGGTCTAGTATCCCCGAAATGGCAATTACTTCCGAAAGGGGTAAGCGCAAATCAGTAGACCTATAGCTATCCGCTTCATATACGGTAAGGTGGCTGCTGATGCCGAAGG
>JANMFC010000030.1:0-3725 GCA_031377675.1 Pseudanabaena sp. OTE_70b_metabat_355
CTTCGCGCCGCCACTCTCTCTTGGGTTTTGTCTTTGTCCTAACCTTGATGACTATAGCTATATAGGCAGAAAATGTGTAAAGTCGTAACTAATTAAAAAGACAAACCCCTGAAGTTGACTCCCTGCGGGAGTCAACTTCAGGGGTAGTTACAGTGTTGAATGGCAAATGTTAAACGGCAAATCTACCCTTAGCAAATATCTAAAACGCATCGCGTTTGCCGCGATCGCGATTTATCTTGCGTTTCGATTGCATCAAACTTTGCAGTTGTTATTGACCAGTTTGTTTTTAGCGGGAGCAATCACCCCCATAATTGAGAAAATCACCAGCTTTCGAGTCAGGTATAGGGGTTGGGAATTTGGCTTAAATCGCTTGTCGGCGATCGCCTTGTTGTACTTAGTTTTGTTAGTAGTTGTGATTCTAGCGATCGCGCCCGCACCGCAAATCATGCTTGAGCTTGGGCAATTTTTTACGAAGCTACCAAATTTATTAGAGCAAATTCAGTTATCTAAGGGAGGGATGTTTAATCTCAGTCAAGAACAACTTAACCGAATTTTGCAAGCCCAGCCTTTGATCGATCAAGTTCAAAATCTCGGCAAAGATATCGCTAGCCAGACTTTTGGGTTTACTTTACAGTTTTTTAATGCGATCGGTTTGGGCACTTTAAGTATGTTCATCGCGGCTTATATGGTTGCTAACTCCAGCAGTCTGATGCGGCGATGTTTACGTCCTTTCTCCCAAAAGATTCGCGAAGAAATTGAAATTCTTGTGCCACCAATTACTAAATGTTTGGGCGCTTATGTAGTCGGGCGGGTTAGCACTTCAACTTTGCTAGGATTCTGTACCTATTTAACGCTTTCGCTCTTTGGCATACCCTATGCAGGAGCGTTGGGGTTATTAGTGGCGATCACTAACTTAGTCCCATATATTGGTGGATTGGTGGCGCTAATTGCTATTTTTATCGCGGCTTGGGGCGTTGAGTTTAATCGTGGGGCGATCGCGATGTTTATCTGTTTTAGTTTGCAACAAATCGAAGCCTTTATCCTTCAGCCTTGGCTTGTCGCGCCTTATTTAAATCTTGATCCCTTTGAACTCCTGCTTTCGATTATTGTCGGTGCAGAGCTTTTTGGGGTAATTGGCGCAGTTCTCGCGCCGCCGATCGCAGGTACTACCCGTATCTTGTTCAATCATTTTGTGGTTAGTGCGCCCTCCCCCGAAGAATAAAAGGGCGCTAAGCGCCCTTTTTTCTTTAGTAGACTTGAATCCATTCATGGAGTTCATAATCTGTCCAAATACCATTTTGCCAATAGGGATCGGCTTCTACCAACTTTGCCGCCGCCGCCACATCAGTCGCTACATATATGGCAAATACTTTGGTTACATCTTGGGTTGGTCCCACTGTTAGCAATGTCCCAGACTCATGCAAAGCTTTGAGATTATCGAGATGGGCTTGACGAAAAGGGGTACGTTTTTCCAGTACGTTTTCGCAATAGCTGCCCCACATCACAAATTTTTTTAGTTCAGTACTCAATTCTTTAGCGATTCCAAATATAAATTAATTATGCAAAAGGGAGTCGCTAAGCGACTCCCTTTTAGTTTAGTTAAATAGTTTAGTTAAAAAAGAGGCGATCAACAATCAGGGCAATAGTAGTGGCAAAAACTGTAACGCCGATCGCTACAAAAATATTTTGACCTTGGCTGACACTAAAACAAGCGACAGCACCCGCACCCAAACCTGCTGTGACTGCGGCAACCGCAGGATCTTTAGTTGATTTATTGTACATTTTATAAAAACAGCAATGGCTGAGTATTTAAACAGAATTTTTTAATACTCGCTAGCCTACAGCAGCTCACCAACCTCTGCGATCGTTCTCAATAATTCTTCTTGTAAAATAGGATTTTCGTAATATTCAGTTACATAAAAACAGATGAAGGCAAGAAAATTATCATCGCTTTTCTTCTTTGACGGATTACAATTCAGGCACAGATAGCCCTCTGCATATCTTTTTTGCAAGTTGATTCTTGATTTCATTATGGCGAGGGACAGCTTCCATCTCTCCTGTCATAGGATTTCCCCAGAGAGAATGCCCTGCGCCTTCTCTCTTCAAAATACAGCCAAATTCTTTCAAGTGCCTGATCAAGTCTCCTCTTTTCATAAAAATGCAATTTCTTTATAAATCACTTTAGGAGATGCTTTAGCGATCGCCTGTTCTCTTAGCACTTCAAAGATAAGCTGTATGGCAAGTTGTAAATCGTCAAAGCATTCTTCGAGGGTCTCTCCTTGCCCATTTGCGCCAGATACTTCTGGACAATACGCAAAATAGCCGCCTTCTTCAGCCTGTTCAATAATTGCGGTCAGATTTTTCATTAGCGATATTGCTTAGATAATTTCCACATCTTGATTAATTCAGTTATAACATTTTGCAGTTACTTGTTGGCTTAGCGAGATTAGGAGGATGGTCATGTCCAATGCGATCGCAAATATCCCATAGCAAAAGTTGTCACCGAATATCTGTTAGATTTATATATGTTTACAAAACTAATTTAATAAAAAATTTTATGAGCTTACTGATCATCGGTGCGACAGGTACATTAGGTCGTCAAATCACCCGTCACGCACTGGATCGGGGGCTAAAAGTCAAATGTTTTGTCCGCTATCCCAAGAAAGCAGGTTTTCTCAGGGAGTGGGGCGCAGATCTCGTAGCAGGAAATCTTGCCGATCGCGACAGCATTGATGATGCATTGGAGGGGATCACCGAAATCATTGATGCATCAACAACCCGCGCATCGAGTGGCACGCAGAGAATCAAGGATGTTGATTGGCTGGGCAAAATATCCCTCATCCAAGCTGCCGAACGCGCAAATATTCAACGCTTTGTCTTTTTCTCGATCCTGAATGCCGAAAAATATCCAAATGTGCCATTGATGGATATTAAAAACTGCACCGAAAAATTTCTCGCTAAAACCGATCTCAACTACACCATCCTCAGACCCTGCGGATTTTTCCAAAACTTGATCGGCGAATATGCGATCCCCATCCTCGAAAATCAAACGATCTGGATTGGTGGCGAATCATCACCGATCGCCTACATGAACACCCAAGACATCGCCAAGTTTGCAGTTCGCGCCCTAACAGTTAAAGAGACCGAGCGCCAATCCTTTGCGATCGCGGGACCAAAAGCATGGCAACCCAGCGAAATCATCAAGCTTTGCGAAAGAATGTCTGGACGCACCCGCCGCACCGCGAATATGCCCATCGGCTTATTACGATTTGCGCGGAATATTGCCCTTGGTTTTGAATTTGGCTGGAGTTTTGCCGAGCGCATGACCTATGCCGAGGTTCTCGCCAGTGGCATTCCCCTTGATGCCGACATGAAGGAAACTTACAAGATTTTTGGACTTGAAGAAGATGACATGACTACGCTGGAATCCTATATGCAGGATTATTTCAGCCGTATTTTGAAAAAACTGAAGGAGCTAGATTACAAAGAACCAAAAATCAAAGCACCTTTTTAGCTTGACTATCTAGGATTAAGATCCCCGACTTTTTCTTCACAAGCACAGATAATCTGTGCTTGTGAAGAAAAAGTCGGGGATCTTAATCCTAGATACTCAAGCTAAAAAGGTGCTTTAATTTTTGGCTCTTTGTAATCTAGCTCCTTCAGTTTTTTGAGAATACGGCTGAAATAATCTTGCATATAGGATTCCAGCGTAGTCATGTCTTCTT
>JANMFC010000034.1:0-3496 GCA_031377675.1 Pseudanabaena sp. OTE_70b_metabat_355
CTTGGTTGTCGCCTAATAATTGCTGTACTTCACAGGTGACGTTGATGTCTTGTCCTGCGGAGTTACGACCCGTGACGACAACGGCGTTATAAATTTCGGGGACTTTGCCACTGGGGAATTCGGCATCGACTACAGGACCGATGATCTTGGTGATGCGCCCGACTGATACTTTTTCTGCGGTTATTGCCATGCTTGCTGTTTACTCCAGCCTTTTAAATTAGATTCTAAAAAATTTGCGATGAAATGACGTGCAAGAAAATGCAATAGGTCAAACTATAGAAGTTTAACTTTTTTTGCGATCGCATATAAAGCTAACTGTGTCTCAAAATATCATTTAATGGGTATCAAGCGATCGCGGATTTACCGAAAAGTCCTAAATAAAAAGCTCTAAATAAACTATGTGTAATAGCCAAGCTTAAAACTGATTTATAGCTGAATAATTTGATTAAGGCGATCGCATACTTGAGCAAATAAATCATTATTCAATTTTCCTAGTGGATGTGGTTTTGCACCGCGTAATCCCCAATCAAAGGATTTTGGCTGATGGCAAAGAACATAACTGGTTTTATCAGCTTTACGCCCTGAAGCTTTACCCACTGCGATCGCAAAAGGGTTGTCGGCATTGTATGCGGCTGTTGTCATCGGTAAGCCAATCACGATCGCCATTTTTTCATTAAAAGTTTGTGGTGATAATACCAAGAAAGGATGAACGTCTTTCATTTCCTGCCCAACCTGTGGATTGCAATCGATCCAAATAATGTCTTGGCGATCGGGTATCCATAGGCTTTTTACCATTGTTCTGCGCCAAGCCTTTGAGATGTTGTCATAACTTCGCCACCATGTCGGGCTGGATCAAATCTGGCTAGGCGTTCTTCAAGAGTTAATGGCTCATTGAGCATAGGGGCAATAATAACTACACCATCAACAACGGATAGTTTTACTCTTTGATTTACATGGAGATGGGCAGCACGGGCGATCGCTGCGGGTAGGCGGACTCCTAAGTTATTGCCCCATGTTTTGATATCGAGTACTACTTCGGTCATAGTAATATTTCTCAAGATAAATGTTTAAACTTAAGTATAAACATTATAGATGTTTCTTTTAAAATGGCTCACTACATAAGAAAGTTATATAGTATAGAAACAAGACTTTTTAAGTTATTGAAAAAAGGTGATCAATTGGCTACACGAAAAAATAACTCCAGTCTTTCTAATGAAGCTACGCAACTCAGACAAAAACGAACAGAGCAACTTGAGCAAATTCGCAACATTATTGCTACGTTAGAGCCTCTTTTGCGTAATGCGTCTGGGCATCAAAAAAATCAGCTTGAGTTACTTGATAGCGTTTCACTCGGTCTCTATGAAGAAATAGATAAATTATCTAAAAAAGCTCCAGCAGAACCAGTAACCGATCTTGTTCTAGCGCAAATGAATGAGGTTATTAGAGAGACAAAAGAACTAGTAAAGCAAGACACTTATGTCCAGAGACTTCAAGAATTTGTATCGGCTGGAGATAATCCACAGCACCGAGATGCAGTTGTCGTAATGCGCCAAATTCGTCAAGGTCTAGATCGTTTTCGTGTTGAACTCAAGTCCTCAACCAATCAATTAAATAAGAAACTGGCTGATGCAAGGGGAATTTGCATAGCACTACAACTATATCTAAAAGATGAAATGCCTGTTACGAGATCTAATCTGGACTATTATGGCACTGAGGTTTCTAGACATTGGTATAGCAATGGATACGGAGGTAAAAGTGATGAATTTGAATTTGACAAGCTAGATAATATCAATATCTCTGATTATTTTAAATTCTCCAATGAGTGATTTAGATCCCAATCCAAATACTCCACTTTTATCTGGAATATCTCAATTTGAGGTGGACTTTGTTATTCCCCGTATAGGTATAGACTTACCTATTGGGATTGATCCTTTTTTACTCTTTAAAAGTCGAGACCGTATTCTTGCAGATCTTCACACTTCAATTTTGACAGTATTTAATAAAGGTATTGAGCTTGTTAGAGAAAGAAAAATAAGTGAAGCAGAACAGCTTTTTGACTTTCCTGAAGTTGCAGAGATTGGTCTTGGTTATTCAAAAAAGAGTAAGCAAGGATCAGGTGTAGGAAACTTTCTTTCTCAACTAATTATTGAGACTCTTATTGACTCGCCTCTTTTGCAAGAGCGTGGAGTTAAGCACATTGAAGAAATGCAGTTGGTGTCGGTTGGTATTGGGGCAGACCGTATTAGTGATATTGCCGCTAACCTCCTTAAACAGTATTTAATTGATTACACCCAGAAGCAATGCCTATTATGGAATATTCCACTAATTTCTGAAGTGCCATTGAGTCATGTATTCAACTTTAATACGTTAACTTGGTATGACGGTTACTTTGACCTGCCAATAAGTCCAATAGATAATTCTCCTATTCTTTTAGTCCCTCGTCGAATTGTTAGAGTATTTCCTTGGATTAATTATGATGATTTCTTTAAAATGGAATTTTCAAATTACTTGAGAGCTAAACGTGTAAAAGGTCGTCTTGCTATAAAAAAGATTGCCCCAACTCAAATTAAAAAAGAAGAAAAGGAAAAAGTAGTATCATTAAATCGAACAGAAATTGAGCGAATAGATCGATATGTTTTAGCTAAAGAAAAGGCGTATGAACAAGCTCAGCCGAGTTTAAATTATATTGATGCAAGCAAAATTTCTATAGTGGCTGAAGAACTAAAGGAAAAACTAAATCAAGTAAAGACTGGACGTGAAGATGCTGAAAAATATCAAAGAGTTGTTCTTGAAATACTTAACTTTTTATTTAATCCAGAATTAATTGATGGTGAGTTGGAGGTGGCAACAGTAGATGGAACTGAACGTCGTGATATTATTTTCACTAATGACTCAGATCAATCATTTTGGGCATATCTTCGTAATGAACACTCATCTATCTTCATTATGTTTGAAGTAAAAAATACAGATGATATTAATAACTTCTATCTAAATCAAGTGGCAACTTATCTAGGCGATCGGCTGGGTCGATTAGGTTTTATAGTAACGAGAAAGGTTCTAGAAGAAGCTCAACAGAGAAAATCTTTTTCTATATTTAACGATTCACATCCTCGAAAAATCATCCTGACACTTTCAGATGAAGATCTTTGCAATATGTTGGATATGAAATGCCAAGGAAATGATCCTATGAGACATGTTCAAAAGTTATACCGTACATTTAGGACAAAAGTTCAATAAACATTCGGACTGAAACCCAATTAAGCCTAAAATTAAGGTGATCGCATTATTTTGATTTTTTGGTGGATATGCACTCAAATATTGACAGTCAAATTTATGTCAGCTAATGTTTAGTTATAAACATACATCTCCAAATGCCAACATTACTAAGAGTAGGTGCTTACCGCTTTTTCTGCTATGCGGGCGATCGCGATGAGCCGCCCCACATACATATCGAGCGGGATGAAGACCAAGCTAAATTCTGGCTAAGCCCAATCCG